>JBIIIC010000024.1:0-47283 GCA_044235095.1 Prochlorococcaceae cyanobacterium
CGAGCAGGCGGACTCATCCGCTTCCTGATGTCAGCTTTGACAGCCTCGCTGTAACGCCGCACTGGTCATCTCCTTGAGCCCCCGGGTGGTCAAAAGCACGGGCGACAACTTTCCTGACGGCGGGGGGTGCCAGCTCTTGCTCGTCCTTGAATGATTCACTATGCGGCGAATCATGAGCTGGTTGCCCTTCAATCAACGGCTGGCGTGGCTGCCTGATCTGATCCTGGAGCTGCTCAATCCGATCTCGTCGCTGCTCGTCTTGCAGACGCCGCTCAACACTTCCAGAGGCCTGAGACCGGGCCGGCGGGATCGACGCGCAGCAGAGCCCCAGGCAGACCGAGGACAACAGCAGCGATGGCTTGTAGACCAGAATGACAGCCCCTCCCCCGACCGTCCATGCATATCCATATGCATGCTTGACCCAGCCAGGTGTCATCGGGTATCGCGCAAATTGATCAAAAGACTGCGCCAGCAGACAATCAGGAAGTACCAATCAATACGGATGGTTGACGTACGACAATCGGGCTCATTTGGGGGCCATGCCTTTGGCCCGCACTGGAGATCAGCGATGAATATCCTGCAGGGAATGGATTTCCAGCCCCTGCTGTTGCAGGGCGGCGATCGCTTCCACTGCAGCACGGGCGCCGGCCAGGGTGGTCACCGTGGGCACGGCGTAGTCGAGGGCGGCGCGGCGCAGATACTTGTCGTCGTGGGCGGCCTGACGGCCGATCGGCGTGTTGATCACCAGCTGGATGCGGCCGGAACGGATCGCGTCCTCAATGTTGGGACGTCCCTCATGGACCTTCAGCACCGGCTCCACCGCCAGGCCCGCTCCGGCTAGGGCAGCGGCGGTGCCACTGGTGGCAATGAGGCTGAATCCCTCCTCCACCAGCCGGCGTGCCACCGGCAGGAGGGCCTGCTTATCGCGGTCGTGGGTTGAAAGAAACACGGTGCCCCCGGTGGGCAGGGCCTCCCCGGCCGCCTGCTCCGCCTTGCCATAGGCCATACCAAAGCCACGGGCAATGCCCATCACCTCGCCGGTGCTGCGCATCTCAGGCCCCAGCAGGGTGTCGGAACCCGGGAAGCGCTTGAAGGGCAGCACCGCCTCCTTCACCGTCTGCAGCGGCGGGATGGGTTCGGCAGTGAGGCCAAGCTCGGCCAGGCTCTGGCCGGCCATCACCCGGCTGGCCAGCTTCGCCAGGGTCACACCGGTGGCCTTGGCCACGAATGGCACCGTGCGCGAGGCGCGCGGGTTGGCCTCGATGATGAATACCCGCTCGCCTTCCTCCGGGTGGCGCTGCACGGCGAACTGCAGGTTGATCAGACCGCGCACCTCCAGGGCCAGGGCCAGATCGCGGCTCCACTGGCGGATCGTGGCCAGGGCTTCCTCGCCCAGGCTCACGGTGGGCAGGCAGCAGGCCGAATCACCCGAGTGGATGCCGGCCGGCTCGATGTGCTCCATCACCCCGCCGATCACCACTGCGCCGGTGGCGTCGCAGAGGGCATCCACATCCACCTCCACGGCGTTCTCCAGGTACTGGTCGATCAGCACCGGGTGATCCGGCTCCACGTTCACCGCTTCGGCCATGTAGCGGTTGAGCTCGGTTTCATCGAACACCACCTCCATGGCGCGGCCACCGAGCACGTAGCTGGGGCGCACCACCACGGGATAGCCCACCCGCTCGGCCACGGCGCGGGCCTCGGCCTCGCTGCGGGCCAGGCCGTTGCGGGGCTGGCGGATGTCGAGCCGCCGCAGGATCGCCTCGAACTGCTCCCGGTCTTCAGCGGTGTCGATCGATTCGGGCGAGGTGCCCCAGATGCGGGTGCCGGTGGCCTGGCCCTCGGGGCTGGCGAGCCAGCGCAGCAGCGGAATCGCCAGCTTGAGCGGCGTCTGGCCGCCGAACTGCACGATCACCCCCTCAGGGCGCTCCGCCTCGATCACGTTGAGCACATCCTCGAAGGTGAGCGGCTCGAAATAGAGGCGGTCGGAGGTGTCGTAGTCGGTCGACACCGTTTCCGGGTTGCTGTTCACCATCACCGTGGCGAAGCCGGCCTCCCGCAGGGCAAAGGAGGCGTGCACGCAGCAGTAGTCGAATTCGATCCCCTGACCGATGCGGTTGGGTCCGCCGCCCAGGATCATCACCTTGCGGCGTGATTCGGGCTGCACCTCATTTTCCGGCGGCACCGCCTCCAGCTCGCCGGCGGCGTTGAGCCGCTCCAGCGGCCGCTCATAGGTGGCGTAGTGATACGGGGTGCGCGAGGCGAACTCAGCCGCGCAGGTGTCCACCGTCTTGAACACGGCCCGGATGCCGAGACCCTGGCGGTGGCGACGCACGGTCAGCTCATCGCTGCCGGTGGCCCAGGCGATCTGGCGGTCGGAGAAACCCAGCTGCTTGAGCTCCAGCAGGGCCTCACCATCGAGATCCGGCAGGCTGCGGCCCCGCAGCAGGCGTGCTTCCGCTTCCACGATCCCCCGCAGCTTGGCCAGGAACCAGGGATCGATCGCCGAGAGGCGGTGGATGTCGCCATCGCTGCGGCCGGCCAGCATGGCGGCGCGCACGGCGAAGATCCGTTCGGGCGTGGCGGTGCGCAGGGCCCGCTCCAGCTCGGTGGCCTCCCAGGCGGCGTCGGGGCGGTCGCAGCCCCAGCCGGCATGGCCCGTTTCCAGTGAGCGCAGCGCCTTCTGGAACGACTCCTCGAAGCTGCGGCCGATCGCCATGGCCTCGCCCACCGACTTCATCGAGGTGGTGAGCACCGCCGGGCTGCCCTGGAACTTCTCAAAGGCGAAGCGCGGGATCTTCGTGACCACGTAGTCGATCGTGGGCTCAAAACACGCCGGCGTGGCACCGGTGATGTCGTTGACGATCTCGTCGAGCGTGTAGCCCACCGCCAGACGGGCGGCGATCTTGGCGATCGGGAAGCCGGTGGCCTTGGAGGCCAGGGCCGAGCTGCGGCTCACCCGCGGATTCATCTCGATCACGATCACGTCGCCATTGGCGGGGTTGATCGCGAACTGGATGTTGCTGCCGCCCGTGTCGACACCGATCTCTCGGATGATGGCGATCGCCTGGTCGCGCAGGCGCTGGTATTCACGGTCGGTGAGGGTCTGGGCCGGGGCCACGGTGATCGAGTCACCCGTGTGCACCCCCATCGGATCGAGGTTCTCGATCGAGCACACGATCACCACGTTGTCGGCGGTGTCGCGCATCACCTCCAGCTCAAATTCCTTCCAGCCGAGCAGCGACTGCTCGATCAGGATCTGGCTCACCGGGCTGGCCTCCAGGCCGCTCTTGCAGATCGCCTCGAATTCCTCGGGGTTGTAGGCGATGCCGCCGCCGCTGCCGCCCAGGGTGAAGGCGGGCCGGATGATGCGGGGGTAGCTGCCGATCGCCTCCCCCACGAGCATCGCTTCGGGCATCGAGTTGGCGATGCCGGAGGGGCACACCGCCACGCCGATGCGCTCCATCGCCTCCTTGAACAGCAGACGGTCTTCCGCCTTCTTGATGGCCGCCAGGTTGGCGCCGATCAGCTCCACCCCGTGCTTCTCGAGGGTGCCGTTCTCAGCCAGGGCCACCGCCAGGTTGAGGGCGGTCTGGCCGCCCATGGTGGGCAGCAGGGCATCGGGCTGCTCGATCTCGATCACTCGCGCCACCACCTCGGGCGTGAGCGGCTCGATGTAGGTGCGATCCGCCATGTCCGGATCGGTCATGATCGAGGCCGGATTGCTGTTCACCAGCACCACCTCGTAGCCCTCGGCCCGCAGGGCCTTGCAGGCCTGGGTGCCGGAGTAGTCGAACTCGCAGGCCTGGCCGATCACGATTGGCCCCGAACCCAGCAGCAGGATGCGACGCAGGTCGGTGCGACGGGGCATGGGCGAGGGCGGCAGGCCAAACCCGCCTAGCCTCTCACGGGGCATGGCTAACCTGGCAAAGGTCTGAAGACGTGTCTCCATGAGCGAACTCCAGCGCCTCAAGGGGCTGCTGCCGCCGGAAATGCAGAGCTGGGTGTTCGTGGAAGCCGCGGCCTCGGTTGAGCCGCCGCTGATCACGATTGAGGAAATCGGTCGCGACGAGATCGAGATCCAGATCGATCTGGAGAAATGGGACGCGCTGGCGCTTGACCACCGCAACCTGCTCTTCTGGCACGAGGTGGGCCGCATCCAGAACGACGCGGTGCCCCGCGACGGCTGGGAGATGGCCGCCCTGGCGATCGGTCTGGGCGGGGCCATCGGCGAGCTCTGGGTGCAGGACGGCCTTCTGCTGCTGATGGCTCTGGGGCTCTCCGGCTTCGCCGGCTACCGCCTCTATCTCAAGAACAACTCCGAAAAGCGGCTGGCCGATGCCATCGCCGCCGACGAGCGTGCGATCGACCTGGCCTGCCGTTTCGGCTACACCCTGCCCAACGCCTACAAGAGCCTGGGCGGAGCACTCAAGGAGCTGGTCGAGCAGACCCGCAAGAAGAAAAAGCGCACGTTCTACGAAGATCGGCTCGAGGCCCTGCGCAAGAGTGCAGGCAAGGCCCGTGCCGAAATGGCTCAGCAACAAGGCTCCCGGCAGTCAGTCACCAGTGAGAACGTGTATGGATAGTCGCGATCTGGCCCTGCTGGCGGCCGAGGCATGCGACGACCGCAAGGCCGTGGATATCCGCCTGATCCGGGTGGAGGAGGTGAGCTCACTGGCCGACTGGTTCGTGATCTGCAGCGGCCTTTCCGATGTGCAGGTGCGCGCCATCGCCCGCTCGGTGGAAGACCGGCTGGAGGAGGAAACGGGCAGGCTGCCGCTGCGGCGTGAGGGACAGACCGAGGGCCGTTGGGTGCTGCTCGATTACGGCGAGGTGATCGTGCACGTGCTCACCCCCAGTGAGCGCAGCTACTACGACCTCGAATCGTTCTGGGGCCACGGTGAACAGGAGCGCTACCTAAGCTCGGCCCCAGCCACCACCCCCTGAACGTCGCCATGGAGGGCCTGGAGGCGGACGATCTGGGAACTTGCCCGGTGCCGCCGGAACAGCGGCCGCTGCGCCAATACGAGGAACTGCGGCAATCGTGGTTCTTCGCCTGGCCGAGCGAGAGCCTGGCCGGCCTGCTCAAGCCCCTCGCCATCAGCTGGCTGCTGGTGCTGCCCCTCACGCTGCTGGTGGCCAGCGGCAGCTGGGTGCTGCGCCACGACCCCACCAGGCTGGTGGCGGCGGGAATGGCGGCGGCAATCACCCTGCCCACCCTGCTGCTGGTGCGCCAGTGGCTGGGCTGGAGCACGGTGCACGCGCGGCTGATGCGCGAGCGCGTGGACTACGAGGAGTCCGGCTGGTACGACGGCCAGGTGTGGGAAAAGCCCCTGGCCTGGCGCCAGCAGGATCTGCTGGTGGCCCAGCACCAGGTGCGGCCGGTGCTGGGCCGGCTGCAGCAGGCGATCGGCCTGGCAGCCGTGCTGATGCTGCTGGGCGCCAGCCTGGCCCGGGCCCTCTGAACCCAGGACCGCTGAACCCAGGTCCTCTGATCCAGGGCTTTTGAATCGGCTGGCCGGGCCGACGCTCTGACAGGCTCTTGCCATCTGGCCAGATCCACCGGCCCCACCCATGACCCTGAGCTCCAGCCTCGGCGGCTCCAGCCGCAGCACGATCCCGCCCCTGGAGGTGCGGCTGCTGCGCAACGGCATTCCTGAATCCGGCCACCGCGTGCACGCCGTGGTGTGCGACCGCCGCGGCCGGGTGCTGATGCGGGCGGGAGATCCCCAGCAGCTCAGCTTCATCCGCTCGGCCCAGAAGCCCTTCCAGGCCACCGTGTTTGTGAGCAGTGGCGCCGCCGACCAGGGCCAGAGCGGCGAGCGGGGACTGGCGATTGCCTGCGCCTCCCACGCCGGCACTGCGACCCACGCCCGCGAGGCCTTCCGTTTGCTGTGGGCGGCCGAGATCGAAGCCGAGCAACTGCAGTGCCCGGTGCCGCCAGGCCGCACCAGCGCCCTGGAGCACAACTGCTCCGGCAAGCACGCGGCCTTCCTGGCCAGCTGCCGCCGCCTGGGCTGGAGCACCGAGAGCTACCTGCAACCTGAGCATCCGCTGCAGCAGCAGGTGCTGCAGCGCACGGCCGAACTGCTGGGCCTGCCCGCCGCCGAGCTCGTGGTGGCCCGCGACGACTGCGGTGCCCCCACGGTGCAGTTGCAGCTGGCCCAGATGGCCCTGCTCTATGCCCACCTGGGGGCCGGAGAACAGCCGGTGCTGGAGCGGCTCAGCCGGGCCATGCTGGCCCACCCCGAGCTGGTGGCCGGCGAGGGGCGCTTCGACACCGAACTGATGCGCCTGGGCCACGGCCAGGTGCTGAGCAAGGGGGGGGCCGAGGGCATCCAGTGCCTCAGCCGCGTGGGCGAGGGTCTGGGCGTGGCCATCAAGGTGGAAGACGGCGCCTCCCGCGCCAAGCACGCCGTGGCGCTGCACCTGCTGGAGCAGCTCGACTGGCTCACGCCCATGACCCTCGAGGAGCTGCGCCAGCGGTTCCTGCGGCCGGCCCCCCACCTGCAGCTGGAGGTGAAAGGGGAGCTGCGCTTCGACTGAAGCGCGCCGCCCGATTGGATGCCGGTCACACCGGCTGGTATGGTTAGGAAGTCGCCGCGGGGTAGAGCAGTCTGGTAGCTCGTCGGGCTCATAACCCGAAGGTCGGTGGTTCAAATCCGCCCCCCGCCACCAACTCCAAAAGAAGCCTCCGCCCTGGCGGGGGCTTTTTTGTTGGCCGTGCCTTCTGTTCACGCAGCTGGTCCAATGAGCCGGGCTTGGCTGCATCTCCGTTTTGCATCTCAGCCGGTTGCCTTCCCCTTGCTGCATCTCGCACTGTTGGATCAATTCGAGAGCCGATGACCACAGCCAGCGCTGATCAAGCTTCCCCCGCCGACGCGATCGTGGTGGGCTCCGGCGCCACAGGAGGCGTGGCCGCCATGGTGCTGGCCGAAGCGGGACTGCGGGTGCTGGTGCTGGAGGCCGGGCCGGCCCTCACGGCAGGCCAGGCCCAGGGCAGGGAACCGCTCAACACCCTCAGACGGCTGGCCCACCTCTCCAGCGGCCGGCACCGGTTGCAGCGCCATCACCCGGGGTACTGGAAGCAGAATCCCGAGCTGTTCGTGGATGAGCGCCAGAATCCTTATTCCACCCCGGCCCATCAGCCCTTCCTCTGGACCCGGGGCCGCCAGGTGGGGGGCAAGAGCCTCACCTGGGGGGGCATCACCCTGCGGCTGAGCGACCTGGAGTTCCAGGCGCCGGCCGCCGATGGCAAGGGCTCCGCCTGGCCGATCCGCCACACCGATCTGGCTCCCTACTACGGGCGGCTGGAGCAGCTGCTGGCGGTGCACGGCGGTCGCGACGGACTCCGCCAGCTTCCCGATGGCGAGTACCGCGCGCCGCTGCCGTTCACTCCGGGCGAAGAGCGACTGGCAGCCGCCATCGACTGCGAGCTCGGGTTACCGCTGATCCACTCGCGCGGTTTTCGACTGCACCGTGGCCCGGGCTGGCCTGCCGCCAGCAGCACCGGCAGCACCCTGGCGCGGGCCCTGGCCAGCGGCCGTGTGACCCTGCGCAGCAACACGATCGTGAGCCACCTGGAGCCCGCCCCCCGGGGGCGCGGCGTGGTGGTGATCGACGCGACCAGTGGCCGGCGCCAGCGACTGGAGGCGTCCCTGGTGGTGCTGTGCGCCTCCACGATCGAGAGCGTTCGGATCCTGCTGCACAGCCAGGCCCAGGGGGGCCTTGAGGACCCCGGCGGCACCCTCGGCCGCTACCTGATGGATCACATCTCCACCAGTCGCTTCTTCTCCCTGCCCGGCGTGCCGGCCCCCGGCGGCTCCGTGGAGCTCTCCGGGGCCGGCAGCTGCTTCATCCCCAACACCGTGAACCTCAACAGCCCAGACGAGGCCGGCTTCCGCGGCGGCTACGGCATCTGGACAGCACTGCAGCGCTTTGATCCCCCAGCCCTGCTGCAGCGACGCCGTGGCGATGCGGTGGGTTTCCTGATCGCCCACGGCGACGTGCAGCCCGATGCGGCCAACCGGGTGAGCCTCAATGTGGATCGTCCCGATGCCTGGGGGCTGCCCACCCCCCACATTTCCTGCCGTTGGGGTGGCAATGAGCAGCGCATGGTGGCCCACATGCACCGCCGCATGGAGGCGGTGGTGGCTGCGGCAGGTGGCGAGATCGCGCCGATCGAGGAGCTGTTCAAGCTGCCGCTGCTGGAGCCCTGGATCCGTTCCAGCCTGGCGGTGGGCGAGGGGCCGCCGCCGCCGGGCTACTACATCCACGAGTTGGGTGGAGCCCGCATGGCCGACCGGCCGGAGCGGGGTGTGGTGAATCGCCTCAACCAGTGCTGGGAAGCCGCCGATGTGCTGGTGGTGGATGGGGCCTGCTGGCCGGCAGCGGGCTGGCAGAGCCCCACCCTCACCGAAATGGCAATCACCTGGCGGGCCTGCGAGGCCGCTGCGGAGCGGCTGCGTCGGGGCAATCGGGGACTGGCCTAAGCGCGCATGTCAGGGGCTGCCCACCGATGGGCACCGGCGGTGTGGATCGTCACAGTTCCCACAGGGCGAGCCCCACACAATGTGATCGCGACCTTTCAACGGGTCGGGCAAGGGAGAACCGGGGCGGAGGCTGGCACCTCCGCCTTTTTTATGCCTCAGCGCATGACCAGACCGTTGAGGTAGTGCTGGGCCACGGAGGCATCGCGACTGCCGTTCTGGAACAGGAAGCTGGCCAGTGCCGCGGTGATCAGGCGGTATTGGTCCCATTGGGGATGACTACGGATAAACGCACGCATGCCGTCAAAGAGCACTTCAGGCACTTCAGCCTCAAGACTGATCCGGGTGAGCAGCTGCTCGGCAGCCAAGGCACCAGCCCCACCGCCATCAGCCGCGGCCTTGGCCCGATCGGGGTTGCTCGGCTCCGCCTCGACCTGGCCAGGCTCCAGCTTCAGCTCCATCCCCAACTCCTGACCCATGGCGTCCATGCCTCTCGCTTGCTGGGCCAGTACGCCACAGGCCCGCGGGGGGCGTCAACGGCAGCGCAACAGCCGGCAAGAACGGCGACTCCCAGCTGAGATCCAAAGCCTGGTAGGGGTTTACGGCCATGTCGGATCGGTCCATGGTGCCTGCGGCCCCGGGGCGGTGAAGCTTGTCAAGGGGCCCCTGAACAGAATGGCGCAATCCCCAGAAACAGGCCGACCGGGCCGCCCATAGGGCAACGGCCTGTGGAAAAACAGGCCGGTTTCTGGGGAAAAAACCTGCGTCGTGGGGAAACGGAGAATCCATCACCAGCGCTTATAGGCCGGAATCTCAGCAGACTCGGCCTGCGGCGAGACTGCTGAGCCAGTTGAAATCGTCCAGAAGTCTTCAGCTTTGGTTGCTCGCCCGCAAGGTGGTGGGCCCCAGCGGATGGTCGGCATGGGGGTAGGGCGCGTGGGTATGGCTGTGCGCGTGGGTATGGCTGTGCGCGTGGGGATGGCTGTGGTCGTGGCTAGGGTCGTGGCTGTGCACGGCATCCGGGCCGTGGTGACCGAGGGGAAGCGGCACCCCATCGGGCTGGCAGGCCCCGGTGCACTCGCGCTCGCACAGGTCGCAGCCGTCGGTGAGCCCCTCCACATGGTGATGGTGGCTGTGCTGGGGCGCCCCCACCTCCGTTTCAAAGCCGAGCACCTGGGCGCGGTACTTGCACAGGGAGCAGTTCATGGCGGTGTCTCCCCGCACCACCTCCTCCACCCGCTCCACAAAGGTGTCGAGCACGCAGGGGTGATCGCCCAGATAGGAGGCCTGCACAAACTCGATCTCTGGATGGTCGGCCGCGACCCGATCGGTGTGCTGCACGATCCGGCTCACCAGCACCCCGGAAAACAGGAAATAGGGGAACACCACAACGCGGCGGTAACCCAGCTTCACCACGTGACGCAGACCGGGCTCCACCAGTGGAAAGGTGACACCGGAGTACACCGTTTCGCCCCAGCCGAAGCCGAAGCCCTCCACCAGCATCCGCGTCACCTTGGCCACGTTGGAGTTGGCATCGGGATCGGACGACCCCCGCCCCACCACCACCAGCAGGGTGTCGTGCAGGGGCACGTCGGCGCCGGCAGCGGCGTTGGCCTTGGCCAGCGCCGCCTGGATGCGCGCCGCCGCAGCCTGGATCATCTTGCGGTCCACGCCCAGCTCACGGCCGTAGTCAATCCGAAGCCCGGTCTCAGCGGCGTAGGTGTTGAGCACCGAGGGGATGTCGTTCTTGGCGTGGCCGGCCGCAAACAGCATCGCCGGCACCGCCAGCACGTGCTCCACCCCACCGGCGCGCAACGCATCCAGCCCATCGCGGAGGATCGGCCGGGCGAATTCCAGGTAGCCGTGCTCCACGGGCACCTCCGGCAGTCGCTGGCGCAGGGCCTGGGCCAGCTCGGCGAATTCAGCCACCGCCAGCCGGTTGCGACTGCCATGGCCGCACACCAGCACGCCGATCCGTCCGTGGGGCCCTTGCTGCAGGTTCAGGCGGGGAGACGCCAGCAGGGAACCGGAAGCCATGGGCGTGAACAGCGATGAGCGGACCCTATCGCCGCAGCCGCCAGCTCGATCCATGGCAGACCACTGCCGGACACGACGCTCCGGCACCGCACACGGGCTCGTAACCGGGCCAGGATGATGAGGATGGCCGCAAAGGCCCGGTTCCCCTTGCCCATGGCCCTGCGCCTGCCGCCCTACCAACCGCTGCCCGCACCGCAAGCCGATGGCCCCTTCCTGGAGGTGGCGATCGCCTCACTCCAGCCCACCCAGCTGTGCGTGGGGCTGGCTGAAGTGCGCAGCCGCCAGCGCGACTTCGGCGGCGAAACGGGGCCGCAGCGCCGCGCCTATCTCGGCAGCAAGCCGGTGCCGCTGGTGCGCAGCCGTGCCGGTGATCTGTGGATGGTCGACCGGCACCATCGTCTGCGTGCCCTGATCGAACTGGATCCCGGCGCCACTGCCTACGGCTACATCGCCCTTGAGGTGGACAGCGACGATCGCGCCACGGTGCTGGAGGCCATGCGCCAGCGGGGTTGGCTCTATCTCTACGACGGCCGCGGCCTGGGCCCGCTGCCGGCCTCGGCGCTGCCGCACAACCTCACCGGCCTGCAGGACGACCCCTACCGCAGCCTGGTCTGGAAACTGAAGAAGGAGGGGGTGATCGAGCCAGAGCCGCTGATCCCGTTCCATGAATTTCGCTGGGGGGCCTGGCTCCGGCGCAGGCCCCTGCCACCGTTCAGTTCCGATCGGCTGGAGCCGGCCATGCCCGCCGCCCGCGCCCTGGCCCGCTCCACCGCCGCCTCCCACCTGGCCGGCTGGCGCGGCATGGCCTGACTGCGGCGGCCATGACCTCCTTTCTGCAACAGTCGCCCCTGGCGATCTTCGCCCTGCTGCTGGGGCTGAGCGTGCTGGTGCCGCCCCTGGTGAGACGGCTGGGCCTGCCCGATCTGGTGGGTCTGCTGGTGGCCGGGGTGCTGGTGGGGCCGCACGCCCTTGGCTGGATCAGCGACAAGAGCGAAACGGTGCAGCTGCTCTCCGACGTGGGGGTGATCTACCTGCTGTTCATCGCCGGCCTGGAGATCGACCTGGCCGAATTCGCCCGCATCCGCCAGCGGTCGTTCCGTTTCGGTGTGCTCACCTTCGGGCTGCCGATGCTGGGCGGCCTGCTGCTGGGCCTGGGCTTTGGCTACTCGCTGCTGAGCAGCGTGCTGCTGGGCTCGATCCTCTCCTCGCACACGCCGCTGGGCTACCCGATCGTGCGCAGCTACGGGGCCGTCCGCGAGGAATCGGTGGTGGTGGCGATCGGGGGCACGATCTTCACCGACATTGCCGCCCTGGTGGTGCTGGCCCTGGCCGTGGGTCTGGGGCGCGGCGAGCTGAGCCTGCTCGGGGGGCTGGCCCTGGTGCTCAAGGTGGGGGCCTATGCGGCCGCCGTGGTGCTGGTGATCCAGCGGCTGGGCCGGCGCCTGGTGCGACGTAGCGCCAACAACGACAGTCAGCTGTTCGTGCTGGTGCTGCTGGCCGTGTTCCTGGCGGCGCTGGCGGCTGAACTGGCAGGCGTGGAGAAGATCGTGGGCGCCTTCCTCGCCGGCCTGGCGGTGAACGCCGTGCTGCCCGAAGGACGGGTGAAGGAACAGGTGATCTTCGTGGGCGCAGCCCTGTTCATCCCCGTGTTCTTTATCGACCTGGGGCTGATGCTCGACCTGCCGGCCTTCCTGAAAGCCCTGGTGAGCTCGGTGTTTGCCCTGCTGCTGATCGCCACTCTGATCAGCACCAAGGGGCTGGCCGCCTGGCTCGCCGGCCTTTTCTACCGCTACCGCGGAGTCCAGGTGCTGACGCTCTGGTCGCTGTCGCTCCCCCAGGTAGCTGCCACCCTGGCCGCCACCTTTGTGGGCGTTCGCGCCGGGCTGCTGGATGCCCAGGTGCTCAACGGCGTGCTGGCGATGATGGTGGTCACGGCCAGCCTCGGCCCGGCCCTCACCGGCATGGCCATGCGACGGTTGGGGGAGGCGGCAACCTCCCGCATCGATCCCGACAGCGAAGGCCAGCTGGCCGTGGCCCGCCGTGCCCTGCGTGTGCTGGTGCCGCTCAGCAACCCCGCCAGCGAGGCGCCCCTGCTGGCGGCGGCCAGCCTGTTGATCGGCGGTGAGGCCGGACAGACCGGTCAGGTGCTGCCGCTGGCGGTGGTGCCACCACGCCAGGGGGGCATGGGGGCGGCCCTGGCCCAGGCCCGGGTGCTGCTGCAGGAGGCGGAGGCCCTGGGAGCCGAGCGCCAGATGCCGTGCCGCAGCCTGCTGCGCATCGACAGCGACGTGGCTGGCGGCATCGCCCATACCGCCCAGGAGCAGGGAGCCGATCTGGTGCTGATGGGCATGGCCCCGCCGGCCCGGCTGGGACGGTGGTTGTTCGGGGATCTGGTGGATGCCACCTGCCGCCAGGCCAGCTGCCCGGTGGTGGTGGCCCGCCTGCTGCAGCCCCCGCACCAGATCCGCCGCCTGCTGGTGCCGGTGAAAGACCTCACCGCCGGAGCCCTGGAGCAGTTCCAGCTGGCTGAGCGTCTCGCCTCGGCCAGCGGCGGCTCGATCACGCTGTTGCACCTGCACGAACCCTGGCTGCCGGCGGCGGAGCGCCAGCTGCTTGAGCGCCAGTTGCGGCGCTGGTGTCCGGGCCCGGGCAGCCCGGCTCTGGCCGTGCCGGTGAGCGTGAGGCTGGAGGCCCGGCAGGTGGTGGAGCAGCAGATCCTGGTCGCCAGCCAGCAGCACGACCTGGTGATCCTGCGCTCCCAGCGGCGGCTGGTGGCCGGTCTGCCGATCCCGGCCAGCGACCGGGTGAGCCGGGTGCTGCGCCGGCTGAACTGTTCTTCCCTGGTGATCAGTGACCCCCTGCAGGACCCGTGGGGAAGCGGCCCTCCCCTGGCAAGCCAGCGCCAATCTGTCTAGACCTCAGGCATCGCCCCCCTGCCATGCCCTACCAACACCTGCTGGTTCCCACCGATGGCTCCGAACTCGCGGCCAGGGCCGTGGCTCAGGCAGCGGCCCTGGCCAAGGCGCTGGAGGCCCGGCTCACCCTGTTTCATGTGCAGACAGCCTTCCCCATCTCCCTGGTGGGAGTGGGCGAGCTGGTGGATCCAGCCACCGTGGATGCCCTGATCGAGGCGGCCCGCGAGCACAGCCGGAGCGTGCTGGGCGACGCCCAGGAGCTCGCCGCCCAGGAGGGCGTGGCCGCCGCCACCCTCTGCGAGGAAAATCCGGTGCCCCACCAGGCGATCGTGGCCGCCGCCGAGCGGCTGGGCTGCGATCTGGTGGTGATGGCCTCCCATGGGCGACGGGGCCTGCAGGGAGCCCTGCTGGGCAGCGAAACCCAGCGTGTTCTCAGCCACTGCAGCCTGCCTGTGCTGGTGGTGCGCTGACGCCTGTGACCTGGCAGCGGGGCCGATCGCCTGACCGCGTGAATACCGGCCCCTACGCTGCGCACGCGTAAGCGCGTTGTTGCCGTGGCGATGGACGAGACCAGCCGAGCCGATGAGCTGCTGGCCCTGGGGTGGTCAGCCGACGACGTACGCCGCTACGCCGAGCTGTGGGAGTACCGGCAGCGCTGGGGGGCGATCAACCTGGAGCGGGAAGACCGCCTGTTCCTGCGCAAGGCGGAGTCGGCCCTGCCCAAGCGCCTCAGTGGCAAAGCGGCCCAGAAGAAGAGTCTGCGCGAGAAATCCCATGTGCGCTGGCTGGCCTTCTACCTGGAAGCCATGACCCAGTCGCCGGCGGAACAGGAGCTCAGTGGCGGCGAGCGGGGTGCCTGGGCCGTGCTGCTCGAGGAAGAGCTGGCGGTGCTGGAGCACTACGAGCCGGTGCTGGGCCTGCCCGACACCCTCAAGGCCCGCGACCTGGTGGCGGTGCGAGAGCAGCTGATTCTGCAGGCACCGGCGAGCCGGCAGGGGAGCTTCGACTTCCAGGCACCGCTGGAGGCACTGCGGGCCCGCGAGAGCACCAGCTGGAAACCACTGCGGGGCGACGCCAACGGCGACACCAGCTACCCGGTGCTGGCGGGCGATGCGGTGGGGGGATTCCGCAGCCAGGTCCGGAGAGAGCTGGGCGGCTGGATGGGCCAGCACTTCCCCTCCCTCAAGGACAGCACAAAACCCGAGCTGACCTAGAGCGTTCGCAGAGACTCCAGGGCACCCTGGCCGTGTAGGGCGGCCAGGGCGTCGTACCCGCCGATCATCTCGTCATCGATCCAGATCAGGGGTGCCGATCTGCCGGCCAGCGGCTCCACCTGCTCGTAGTCGATGCCGAGGGTGCGGAGCATCCGCAAGGCCCGGGCCGAATAGGGGCATCCGGCCTGCACGGCGATGCGCACCCTGGGAGCCGCAGCTGCGCATGGTGCCGCTGATCTTGCCGCTGCGGGAGATGCTGAGGTTGCTGCAGGCGTGGCCGGGTCATCGAACCATCCCACCAGCAGATCAGCGCCCTTGAGCACCAGGCTGCCCGGTTCGAGGTGACCACCCCACACCTGGCAATCACCATCTGAGAAGCTCAGGTGCAGATGCACACCTTCGGGAGCCAAGGTACCCGTGAGGGTGATGATTTCAAACTCCCCCCGCAGAACGGTGGAGCGGGTTTTGCCAGGGCACTGGAAGGCCGCCTGGGCCAGATTCCCCACGACGCTCAGGACGAAACCACGTCGTTTCTGGTGGGCAGCCAGCGTCTCCAGGCAGACGCGCACGTCATCACCGGATTCTAGGTGCAGCGGCTCGGCGATCAAAGGGAGCTGCATCACCAGGGCGCACGGCGCATCCGAGCTTAATCATCCCCTTGATCAGCCCAGGGTGTAGCCCGGGGCCGCTGGTCGTCGTGCATCACGACACCGCCGATGCGCTAGCACACATGGAAACACAGCCCCAGACTCGCCGGACAGCCCGGCTACAGGAGTGAGATCTATCAGCTATGCGCTGATCGCCCAGCTGGCACGACAGTTGCGGGCACAACAGTTGCAGGCGAGACCATCGACACGAAATCAACACCACCTCGAGTGGTTCAACCTGTCAGTTGGTCAGCCGACACCGGATTGCACTAGACCCGCTGCCGTGAGACGTTATGCTCAGCAAGTGCTAAAGATTTGAACTCAGCCATGCTCACCGGAGTCGATCTGCTCGCCAAAGTCAAGGAACTGGGCGACGCTTCAAAATCCGAACTCGTCCGATCCTGCGGCTACGTGAGCACCAAGAAGGACGGTTCGGAGCGCCTGAACTTCACCGCCTTCTACGAAGCCCTGCTGGAGGCCAAGGGTCTCAGCCTCGGCAGCGACGGGGGCGGCCGTGGCAAAGGCGGTCGCAAGCTCAGCTATGTGGCCACCGTGCAGGGCAACGGCAACCTGCTGGTGGGCAAGGCCTACACCGCCATGCTCGACCTCAGGCCAGGCGATGAATTCGAGATCAAGCTCGGTCGCAAGCAGATCAAGCTGGTGCCCGTGGGCAGCAGCGACGCCGACGAGTGATGCCCTGGCTGTGATTCAACCGGGGTGTCCGCACCCCTGTGGAATCCGCCCCGCCCCGCCCTGTTGGATCCAGACCAGGGATCCGACAGGGTTTTTTCATCACGCCCACTCCATCAACCAACTCCCACCACCCATTCACTGCATCGTTGCCATGGACCAACCCCGTCGTCCGGCCTGGCTCAACTGGTTGATCCTGGCGGCCTTTCTCTGGTCGAGCTGGCAGCTGGGAGGCCTCTGGTTCCAGCGCCTCCACGGCTGATCCACAGGATTGGGGTGCTAGTCCAGCGCTCTGCTCTCGGTTCGGGTGAGTTGAAGCCGGCGCGATACGGCTCCATTGAGCGCGCAACTGCCGGCCCGAATCGAGCGATAAGGGCCTAACGCTGGCAGCCTGGGCAGGTTGGCCTTGCTGAGCACCAGTTGCCAGAGTTGCCCCTGGCGTGAACGGAAGAATCCAGCACAGCAGAGCAGGTAGTAGCGCCAGAAGCGGCGGAAACGTTCTGCCGTTGTGTGGTCACCGATGGCCTGAGCCAGCTGGGGCCAGACAGTCTCCACGTTGGCGTTCCAGGCCATCAGGGTGAGGTCATAGTCGGTGCCGAAGTTGTGCCAGTCTTCGACCAGCCAGTCGCGCTCCAGGGCGTCTGCAAGCTCTCCCGGCGTCGGCAGACGGCCATGGGGAAACACATGGGCGTCGATCCAGGGATCGGTGTGGCGGCAGCGGCTGTGATAGCCGATGCTGTGCAGTAGAAACAGCCCCCCATCACTGAGGGCCTGGCGTACCGCAGCGAAAAAGGCTGCAGCATTGCCGGGGCCCACATGCTCATACATGCCAACCGAAACGACTCGGTCGAACGGCTCGCAGTTGAGCTGATGCAACTGGCGATAGTCACACAGCTCAAAGCGCAGCTGGTGATCATCCCAGTGGCTGCGGGCCAGATTGAGCTGCTCAACCGAGAGGGTGATGCCCACCACCTCAACCCCGTAGTGCCGGGCGGCATAGGCCGCCAGACCGCCCCAACCACAGCCGATGTCGAGCAGGCGCAGACCGGGCCGCAAATCGAGCTTCTCGCAGATCAGGCGCAGCTTGTGCTCCTGGGCCTCGGCCAGATTGGAGGCCTGCTCCCAGTAGCCACAGCTGTACTGCCGCCAAGGATCAAGCATGGCGGCATACACCTGGGGGTGGATGTCGTAGTGGCGGCGGGCCACCGTGGGCGAGCGGTGCAGCGACTGCAGGTTGAACAGGCGGTCGCGCAGCAGCCACAGGGCGGCGCGCAGCCTGCTGCCCTGGGCCAGGCGGCGATCACCCTGAGCCAGGAGCAGGCGAGTGAACAGTTGATCGAGAGCGTTGCACTCCCACAGCCCCGCCACGTAGGCATCCCCCAGGCCCAGCGACCCCCTCTGCATCACCGCCTGGATCAGCGTGGACTGAGCTCTTGCGTCTGGAATCCAGAGATCCCAGACCCGTGTGCCATCGATCTGCACATCAGCAGCGCTGAGCACGGATTGCAGGGCGACAGGCACCGATGGCAAAGACTGGGCCACGGCCGCCGTGCTGCATCTGAAACAACGCTATTGCGTTATTTCGCTGCTGTTTGCAGCAATCACGCGGCACTCAGGCGGGCTGGGCTCAGGCCTGGGGCGGATGGGGGGGCACTGTGCTGCGGTTGCCATTGCGCATGGCGTGATACCCAGGGGAGAGGATCTCCACATCTGCGGCGGCGAACTGGTCCTGGATGGCCCCGAGCAATGCAGAGAGTGTTTCTCGGTATTGATTCACATCCACCACGGATGCATTGAGCTCATAGCTGATGTGAAAGTCGTTCAACGAGGTCTGCAGCACAAACGGCTCGGGATCCGTGCTGATGCCATCCACACTCCGAGCCGCCGCCAGCAGCAGGGCATGCACCTGACGCCAGGGCACGTCGTAGCCGATGGTCACGGTGGTGGCCACGGCCACAGGTCGGAAGATCTCGCGGGAAGCGAGGCTGAAATTGATGATGGAAGCCCCGATCACGGTGGAGTTGGGGATGCTCACCAGTTCATGGCGCGGGGTGCAGATGCGGGTCACCAGCAGGGCCCTGTCCTGCACCACACCCAGCACGCCGTTGATCTCCACCCGATCGCCCTCCTGGAAGGCACGGGTATAGATCAGCATCAGGCCGCTGATGATGTTGGCGGCCACGGCGCTGGAGCCGAGGGCCGCCAATAAGCCCACAAACAGACCCGCACCCTGGAAGGTGCGGCTGCCTGTTCCCGGGATGTAGGGATAGGCCACCACAAGCCCGGCCATCACGATCAGCACCGCGGCGATGCGCCCCGTGGGCCGCCCCCATTCCGGATAGAAACCGGGCAAGCGCACACGCTCCTGATCCAGAGCCCGGAACCAGGCATTGCTGGCTCGCAGCAGCAGCACCGTGAGGCCGAGAATCAACCCAACCGCCAGCAGGTTGGGCACCACGGCAAACAGGGCAGCGCCCAGGGCACGCAACACCGCCAGGATCTGACTGCGCAGGCCCGCCGCCAGGATCTGGGTGGGTGGGAAGAAGCCCAGCAGCAGGGGGATCAGCAGGTAGCTGATCAGCAGCAGCAGCGTCCAGTGCAGCAGGTTCAGAGCCAGCAACAGAATCGGGCGAAGCTGGGCCGGGTCCAACAGCTGGGTTGAGCCCACGTGCAGCGCCGGAGAGCGCTGCAGGAGCAGCCGATGCAGGCGGCCGTGAAGCTGCCGCTGCCACAGCAGCCAGCCCAGATAGATCAGCAGCACCAGCAAGGCCAGGGCCGTGCCGCGCAGCCACGCCTGCAGGCTGTGGCGGCTGCGGTACTGGCGGATGGCTGCCTGCAACTGGTCGCGATACAGCTCCGCCAAGGCACGCTGCGACAGGTCGAAACGGCGCGCCGCCCGCTCATCCACCGCCAAGCGGGGCAGGATGCGTCCATCTGCCTGGCGCTCCGCCACCATCCAGTAAGGCGGCTGCTCCTCCACCACCAAGTCGCCGGGTGAACGGGAGTTGTCGCGGGCCATCTGCAGCAGCTCGCGACTGATCCGCCGGGCCAGATCCGTGGGCGACTGGGCACCCGCCGCCACCCTCACTTCCAGCACCCGCTGACCATCGAGCAGCACCCAGGCGCCTGCCGACGATGCGGTCTCGGAAGCCGCCACGGCTCCCGTGATCAGCTGGCCCAGCGCCAGCAGAGCTACCACCAGCACGCCCAACAGGGGAGCCAGCAGGAGCCGCCGCTTGGTCATGGGCCGCTGGGGAACAGGCTGCTCCCCAGGATGGGGCACAGCACCGGTTTGTCGATGTCTGCGGCGGGATGTCTGCGGCGGGATGCAAGTGCGCGTTGCTGGCGGCCGGTCAGGAAGCGGCGTGGTGCTGGTAGAGACCGATCAGTTCGGCCTGGGCCAACAGGTGGGGGGCCATGGCCTCACGCACAGCAGCGGCGGTGGATCCGGGCGGTAGATCGAGCCGGCTGTCGAGGGCGCTGAGCTGGAAGCGGTAGCGGTGGGGAGAGCCAGGCGGTGGCTGGGGGCCGTGATAGCCGCGGCGGCTGAAGCTGTCCACGCCCCAGCAACTGCCATGGCGTGCACCATCAGCCAGTTGATCCGCCCGCTCGAGGCCCCGCGGCAGGGAGGAGCGGCTGGCAGGGATGTCGAAGAGCACCCAGTGGATCCACAGCCCCGGCGGAGCATCGGGGTCATCGAGGATCAGGGCGTAGGTCAGCGTTGCCGCAGGCGCCGCCTGCCAGTGCAGGGGAGGGGAGATGTTGTCACCGTCGGCCGTGTGGATCGGGGGAATCCGGCCTCCTGGGTCAAACGCACTGCTGAGTAGCTCCATGGCATCCACGCATCTGGATCCAGGATGTGTAGCTCAGCCCTTCAGCATCCGTTCAGGCTCACCATCCCATCCACCGAAAGGTGGCTGAGTCGCATGTCGAGGGTGCAGATGCCGCCCTGGAGAGGGGGCCAACGCCGTGCCGAGGGACTCACCGGCGCAGGATCGGGCTGCGGTTGGAAACACGCGTGGCCATCCTGCAGCTGCCAGGCCGCCACGCTGACCCCGCCAGCACGGCGCCCGCCGCCACCCCCGCTGCCGCCATCCAACAGCTGGAGGCTGAGCGGCAGATCCAGGGGCAGGCAGGGATGGAGGCAGGGGTAAAGGGCGCTCCGGCGGTAGCGCAGCCCGATCGGCTGGGCTGGGTCGGCTGGCCAGGTGAGTGGTCTGCCATTGAGCCAGAGCTGAAACTGCCGGCGCAGGGGGCCATTGGCAGAGAGCTCGAGGCGGCGCATCGAACTGTCGACGAAGCGACTGGTGAAGCCGCCCTCCACCGGGGTGTCGCAGAGCAGCGGCCAGGGCTCAAGCGCTTCGCGAATCTCCAGTTCGGCGCCAGAGCCGGGCTCGGCCCAGTGCAGCAGCCGGGGGAAGCGCCACTCCCAGATCCGGCGGAACACCTCGGCATCCAGAGGCAGACCGGCATGGGCCAGGTCGGCCAGCACCACTTCGAGATCGGCCCACAGCTGGCTAGGCAGCAGCGCCCGGTCGTACAGCTGCTCGCCCCAAGGCCTGAGCTGGCTCGGCCGCTGCTGGGGATCCAGCAGGTGCACAGCCAGGGCCAGCCAGAGCAGAGCCACTGCGCTGCTCCAGTGATGGTGAGGCATCGATTCCAGCGCCCGGAACTCAATCAGGCCCTGGCAGCCACCGGGCCAGGCCGGATTCCAGAACTTGTCGAGGCTGATTTCACTGCGATGGGTGTTGCCACTGCGGTCGGCATGCAGGTGGCGCAGGGTTTCACTGATCGCCACCCGCTGGTCGCCGCTGCCCAGCTGCTCGAGAGCGCCATGGGCCAGCACCAGATCGAGCCAGCTGGCACTGCCCTCATCGGGGCGGGGGGCCTGGGATGCGGGCCCCACACAGGCCCCCGTGAACAGGTAGGCCAGGCACGGGTGGTGCTGCCAATAGCGCAGAACCCCCACGAGCCAAGCAGGTCGGGCGAAGAAGGGATGGTGCTCGGGCTCCAGCGACGGCCCGCCCCAGAGCAGATGGTTGCCGCCGCCGGTTCCCACCTGGCGCTCGCCGCGCCATTGCCAGGACCGCAACCCCACCGCCTCGCCGGCCTGCTCAAGCAGCTCCAGCCAGCTGGCGTACTCGGGCCAGGTGCGGCACACCGGCAGGTTCACCTCCAGCACGCCGGGGTCGGCCGTGATGCCCAGCACCTGCCAGTGGCCAGCCGTGTCGAGCGGCAGTACGCCACTGAGCTCGGGCTCGCTCCAGGGTGCGCTGGCGGCGGCGATCGCCGCGAGCAGCTGCTCCAGCCGCAGACGATCCAGGGGCGGCAGAAACAGGCTCCAGCCCTGAGGAGTGATCTCAAGGGTGAGCACCTGGCGGGGGGCATGGTCAGGAAAATGCTGCAGCGGCAGGCGCAGCCCCGCCGGGCCCGGCGCAGGGAGCAGCGTGCGCCGCTCGTCGGCCAGGGCCCAGTGCACGGCCTGCCAGTGCTGCCCGTCGTGACTGAGGGGGGCGGCCCAGACCTGGCGTGCCGGATCGAGCGGATCAACGAGCGCGATCGGCTGCAGCTGGCACCCCAGGCCTTCCCCGATGGCAGCGAGCAGCGCAGGAGCGGCCGCAGCCTCCAGGGGAAGGCGGGATTGCTGCTGCGAACGCTGGGGCCAGCGCACCAGCGGCGAGCCGCTGGTGGCGATGATCAAGCGCAGGGCCCAGCGGGGATTCACCTCACCTTCGAAGCGCTTGCCCGTGCAGAAGAGCAGGGTGGCCTCGGGCCAGATGCGGCGCTGCAGTTCGGCGGCCAGGGCCTGGGCGTAGCCGAGCTTGGTGGGGCCATCGGCCGCCACGCTCCACTCGGCCCCCTCAGGACGGAGCGGCACGTAGGTGGGCTCGCCGCCGAGGGTGAGCTCGATCCCGGCTGCCCGCAGCCGCGCCTCCACAGCTGCTGGGGTAGCTGCTGCGGTGCCGCGTGCGGTGGCCACCGCGGTGGCCACCGCGGTGCTCTCTGATGCCATGGCGACCTAACCCCCGATCGACACCGGCTGGATCTTCCAGATCCGCTCGGCGTACTCGGCGATCGCCCGATCACTGCTGAAGAAGCCGCAGTTCATCGTGTTGATGATCGAAGAACGGCTCCAGGCATCGGGGTGCTGCCAGGCCTGATCCACGGCGTTCTGGGTGCGGCTGTAATCGGCCGCGTCGGCCATCACCAGAAAGGGGTCGTGGTTGCAGAGATTGGCCAACAGCGGGTGATAAAGCTGGCGGTCGCCTTCGCTGAAGTGGCCGGAGCCGATCAGCTCGATGGCCTCGCGCAGGGCCGGGTTGCGCTCCAGCCACGGGTAGGGGTGATAGCCCTCCTGCTGCAACGCCGCCACCTGCTCGGCGTTGTGTCCGAACAGGAAGAAGTGGTCGGCCCCCACCCGCTCGCGGATCTCGATGTTGGCGCCATCGAGGGTGCCGATGGTGAGGGCCCCGTTGAGGGCCATCTTCATGTTTCCGGTGCCGGAGGCCTCCTTCCCTGCCGTGGAGATCTGCTCGGAGAGATCCACCGCTGGATACACCAGCTGGCCCAAGCTCACACTGAAGTTGGGCAGAAACACCACCCGCAGCCGCCCGCGCATGGCCGGATCCATGTTCACGATCTCAGCGATGCCCACGATCAGCCGGATGATCAACTTGGCCATGGCGTAGCCCGGGGCGGCCTTGCCACCGAAGATCACCGTGCGGGGTGGTAGATCCTCGCCGTTGCGCAGGCGCAGGTAGCGCTGCACCACCTCCAGAGCTGCCAGGTGCTGCCGCTTGTATTCATGGATGCGCTTCACCTGCACGTCGAACAGGGAGGTGGGATCCACCATCACGCCCACCTGATCCTGGATCGAGCCGGCCAGGCGCTGTTTAGCCTTCAGCCTCGCGCTTTGCCAACGCTCCAGGAAGCCGCTGTCGTCTAGCAGCGAGTCCAGCCGCTGCAACTCGGAGAGATCACGCCTCCAGCCCTCGCCCAGGGCGTCATCCAGCAGGGAACTGAGGGGGCGGTTGGCCACCGCCAGCCAGCGCCGCGGTGTCACGCCGTTGGTCACATTGGTGAAACGATCGGGCCAGAGGCGGGCGAAATCGGCGAGCAGCTGCTCCCGCAGCAACTGGCTGTGCAGTTCGGCCACGCCATTGGTGTGGTGGCTGCCCACCACCGCCAGATGGGCCATGCGCACCTGGCGCCTGGGCCCTTCCTGGATCAACGACACCCGCTCCAGCAGCTCCGGGTTGCCCGGGTTCTGAATACGCACCATGCGCAGAAAGCGGGCATTGATCTCGTAGATGATCTGCAGCTGGCGCGGCAGCAGCTCCTCAAACAGCGACAGTCCCCAGGTTTCCAGTGCCTCGGGCAGCAGGGTGTGGTTGGTGTAGCTGAGGCTGGCGGTGGTGATGGCCCAGGCCGTGTCCCAGTCGAGCTTCTCCTCGTCGATCAGCAGCCGCATCAGCTCGGCTACGGCAATGGCCGGGTGGGTGTCGTTGAGCTGCACCGCAAACTTGGTGTGGAAGTCGCGGGCATCGAGACCCTGGCCCCGCAGGATCCGGAACATGTCCTGCAGCGAGCAGCTCACGAAGAAGATCTGCTGGCTCAGCCGTAGCCGCTTGCCCTGGTCGAATTCATCGTTTGGATAGAGAACCTTGCTGAGCGTTTCGCTCTGCATCTTGGCCAGCACGGCCCGGGTGTAATCGCCGGCATTGAAGGAGGCAAAGTCGAAGGCCTCCGGCGCCATCGCCGACCACAACCGCAGGGTGTTGGCCGTGCGCACCCCATAGCCGGTGATCGGCGTGTCGTGGGCTACACCGATCACGGTGTGATGGCCGATCTGCACGGGATAACGCCATTCCGGCCGGATCACCTCCCAGGGGTTTCCGAGGGTGAGCCAGGCATCGGTGCTCTCGTGCTGGCCATCCGGTCCGATGGACTGACGGAAGATGCCGAATTCGTAGCGAATGCCATAGCCGATCGCCGGCAGCTCAAGGCTCGCCAGCGACTCCTGAAAACAGGCGGCCAACCGGCCCAGGCCGCCGTTGCCCAGCCCCGGCTCCGGCTCGAGGGCGATCAGCTGCTCGAGGTTGAGCCCGAGCTCCCGGCAAGCCGCGTCTGCCTCCTCGCGCAGCCCCAGATTCACCAGGTTGTTCTCCAGGTGCGGGCCCAGCAGATATTCGGCCGAGAGATAGGTGGCGGTGCGCACACCCTGGTTGGTGTAGGTCTCGGCGGTGTCCACCCAGTTCTGCAGCAGTCGATCGCGAACGGCCAGAGCCAGAGCCATGTAGTGGTCGTGCTGGGTGGCCAGGGAGGGAGACTTCGCCTGACTCGAGAAGAGGTGGCGACGGATCTGATCAGCCAGCGATTCCGGCCCCAGGGGCCGCGCCTGGGTGGCGGCAATAAACGTGGAGCCCGCGTTGGTCATGGCTGATCGTCCCAGGCTGAACCCGGAATAAACAGAATTGAACCCAGTGCAGATGAGGGATTGGCACCGGTGCTGTGCGATAGACGACAGGTTGGTGATTCCTTATGTTTTCTTCCTGTCCCAACTGTGAAGTTTCACAAACCTGTTGCACAGATCACAGCAGCCAGGCAAGCGAAAGCAGTGCAGTGTTTTCAAACCGCAGATACCCCATGACCCATCCTGAGATTCCACTGATCACGCTGGCGGATGGGCATGCGCCATACAAGGGCACCTGGTGCCTGGTTCAGCATGCAGCCATTGAGGCGGTTCACACCACCTATCACCCGCAACACGGCCCTGGCTGTGAAATTGAGCGCCTCAGCTTTACCGGGGAGGAGCTGGCACGCCAATTCGTGCGTCACCTGTTGCTGCACAACTGGCGGGTGCAGAACGTGCACCGCGAAGGAGAGGCCTTCTGGGTTGGGCTTCCAGGGTGAGGCCATCCCGTTGATCCCCGCAACCGATGACCACGACTGATCGCCCCCAACGCAAGTGCCCCCGACCATGACCACTTCCCTCAGTGCCGCGGATGGATTCGCGGCGGTAGCCCTGGCAGCGGTGTGCTGGGACGGCGTGATGAGCATGGCGGGCTCCCGCGCCCTGCGCCATGCCCTCGATTACCGCCTGCCCTTCCGGGATTACAGCGACGGCGAGATGGTGCAGCTGCTGAATGGTCTGCTGATGCGACTGCGCACGCAGGGGGCCCAGCATCTGATGGTGGATGCGGCAGGTGCGCTCACGCCCTCCCAACGCGGCACCGCCTTTGCGGTGGCAGCCGAAATCATGCGTTCGGATGGCGAGCTACAAGAGGATGAGCGCAACATCCTCGGCAATCTGGCCGCTGTGCTCAATCTGGAGGAGTCGCTCACCGGCGAGATCCTCCGGATCATGGATGTGCTGCACGGCAGCCTGGAGTGAGCTGCTGGGGTGAGCCCTAGAGCTGATCCTCTCCAACGTTGGTCCGGATCCTGCAATCGCTCAGCGGGTAGCTGACGCAGAGAAGGGCAAAAACCTGCTCGATCTGGCCATCGTCGCGATAGGAGTGGTCTGATTGATCCACCTTGCCTGCCATGAGCTGGCCAGCGCAGGTGCTGCTGCCGCCCGTACAACAGGAGTAGGGGGGGGTGCCACAGATCTCGCAGCTCTTGCAGGCCGGCGGCTGTGTGAACCTGCACGCGATACCGCAGCGACGAGCCAACTCCTGCACGGCATCAACAAGGGGCTGGCTCCCAGCCAGACAGGCCAGGAGGGAGCGGGCTTCGGTGGGGGGATAGGCAGCCGGCAGATTCAGAGCCGGCAGACAGGTCACGATCCAATCGAATCAAACGAGAGCACAGCAGCGGTGCCCCCATCCACACCCAGCAGGTGCTGAGGGAGTTGCTGGGCCAGGTCGTTGCGGGGAAGCAGGCGCAGCGTGGTGGAGTCAAACAACAGCGGACGCTCGTAGGCCTAGCGCAATGTGTGGCGAATAGGAAAGAACAGGGTGATCAGACGCTGCACCAATCCTGCGTGTGCCCAAGGCACAGGATCCAGCTGTCTTCAATGATCAACAAAACGCCGTTCGCAGCAGCCATGGCTGAGGGAATGAGAAGGCATTCCATGGCCACGGACAGTTGACGCGGCGTCGAGGGAGCACGAACAACGCACTGGACAAGGCCTGCATACACCCTCACCAAGGCAGCATTCGCTGACACAAGGCCCATTTGGTACCGGTTAACACGACTGACACGCAGCCGCATTCGCAAACTTTCACCTCAATACCAAAACAGCCATGGCCTTGCGCCGATCCGTTGAGATTCTGTCCAGCCCTGGAGCATCCTCTGGTGCCACATTCATCCGGGAACCTGTGTCCAGCAACGAGACCCTCATCGCCGAAGTGCGGCGATCGACCCGGCCTGAGTTGTTCTGCCACAGGCGCCAGACAGATCAGTTGATGGTCCTGCGGGGCAGCATTGATCTGATCGTGCTGCAGAACCGCTGCTTGCGCCGCATCACCCTGCGTGAAGACGACCCTGTCTGGGTCCGTATCCCGCCAGGGGTTCCCCATGGAAGCATCAACCGGGGACGATCCGTTGCCGTGGTTGTCAATGCCGTACTGCGGCACGGGCCCGGGGATGCCCGCAATCACAAACCCTGTCCCATCCCGGCAGCGGTGGCTGCCGAATGGAGCCAGCTAGGCCATGCCTCCTCAATCATCACTAGCTACGCCTGATCGATGCATCCCTTTTCAACGACCTCGTCCTCAACAGGAGATGGCTATGAACGCAGACGAATGTCGTCGCAACCGTCTGACCCGAGAAGCCATGCTTGAACATGACCAGCAGCTGCTGGCGGTGGTCAATCAGGCCTATCGGCAGATTGAAAAGGCATACCGCAACTCAATCGATTACCAGGCCATGGTGCGTCGTTATCCCCAGCTGCAGCGGGCGATCGGCCGTTGTAGCCAAGCTGATTGGGTGGGCGGCACGCCTCCTTGGCGCCACTCGGATCGATCAGGTGTGTTGCTGCAATGGGATCGCAGCCATGGCGAACACTGATGATCAACACACTGCAGACACCTGACTGATCTAGCTCACATCAAGCCCGATCAGCGAATTCACTCCCCGTATGGGGATTCACCATAAATGGCAATCAGCCTCTCCCCTTTACGACTGATGCGATCAAGGTGGGGCCATACTTCGATTGGGCAATCAACACTGGCAACAGGCGCTTGCAGAAGCAGCCGCATTCAACGGTGCTGAAGGTCTGAGAATCATGGGAGCCTGGGCCCATCCAACCTCACTGGTCCCACGGTTCATGGAGGCCGTCAGCCCGATTCAGATGGTCATGCTGCTGGCAACATGCTGTTGCATGGGCAAGGGAACTGGACCGCCACTACAAAGCCCCGTTCGAACGGAACAGCGCCCATTGGGCATCAATCCCAGTTCGATCAGACCAGCTTCCAACACACGAGCTGTGACCACATCCACCGGGACATTCTCCAGCGCAGCCTGCATCAGGAGGGGATGGAGCAACTCCTCAGGCAACTTCCAGGAGACTGACGTGAACTCGGACATGACAATCGATTGATCAGAGGATCGGCGGTGGATCACAACAGGACTCCTGGGAGAGAGAGGGGTGGGGTGGGGTGGCAACGGTGGCAACTGGCGCACAAGAAAGGCAACAGCGCACCTTGTGCTCGTGGAGGTGTCAAGCTGCACGTGCACACGGTGATCAAAGCTCCCTCACCCTCTGCCGTCGATGCGAGCCGAGCCAACCCAAAAACGATTGGGCATCGGCGCGCGAAGCAAGGGAAACACTCCCAACCGCCTTGCACTCGCCATTCAGCCGCGACGCTTCTTGTACCGCCCTCCATTCACAATTTGCGAATTGATTGATTATCCATTCACCCCCATAGGGAGTGAAGCGATGCTGCAGTGAGGCAATCTCAGGAGTGCAGTCAATGGAGCTCTTACCACAAGAGGGGTTGTTTTCATGGCGACCACCGATGCATACACTTCCATTGGCGATAGCTGATTTCTTAATGGAGTGCATTGATCCCCTGCATAACGAGTGCACGACAGCCAACTGAACAACTGTGACAAGCCGCCAAGCCAACAATCCGCAACAGGTCGATCAATCCGAATCAGCCCCATCCGAATCAGCCCCTGATCACGGCTTGATCATCAACTCTTGAGCCACATAAAGCACTCGTCTGTAGCCAGGAGCACCATCTTCACAGATCTCCATCATGCAGACCACCCGGTCGCGCCACCCCAACCCTCGGAGACACTGGCAGTACAAATCAACCATTAAGAGAATAGATATATCTCCAATTCAGTAGCGATAGATGCCATCCCGCCACAACAAAAGACCTAACTGGAGCAAACAAAAAACGCGAAACCACCGTTAATGGTCCACCAAAAATCTAGCAACATCCGCTATTCACCGCTGAATCCCAAGGAAAACGCAAAGAAAACAAAGAACGCAAAAGAAAAGAATTGGGAAATGAGCCAGTCTATGGCTAAGCAGCGAAAGATTCATGAAGCATCAGGCTCAAGCAATCAATCTTCTTCCTCATCAATCCTTGCCGACTTCCCGGCAGAGCCAGAGGGGCTTCCACCAAAGCTCGATTGCAGACTGCACGAAAGGAAATCGCCATGCTGTAAGTCTTGCGAGTCAAGATCTAGCATTAGATCAAACACGCGAGTTATCGATTAATTCTCCTATTTGAAGGCCGTAATGCTGCCGGCGAAGACGACATGCTTGAACAGACCAACCCTCCCAAAGGCCCCTGGTTCACCGTGAAAACGGACGACCAGCACCGCACTCTCCTGACCTGAATCCGTCGCATCCTCAGCATGATTCCCTATGAAGACATGACACCTGATCCATTTGAGTGGCGCCCGCCAAAAGGCGCGGAGAACGAGCAACAACCTCCCCTGACTGAACAGTTTGCCGTGCCAGATTGTTATGACTG
The DNA here is from genome assembly GCA_044235095.1 of Prochlorococcaceae cyanobacterium. Taxonomy (GTDB): domain Bacteria; phylum Cyanobacteriota; class Cyanobacteriia; order PCC-6307; family Cyanobiaceae; genus NIES-981. Next base: position 28,928 of record JBIIIC010000024.1, read on the forward strand.
AAGCCTGCGATACCACTGCATCAATGTGATCATCACTTGCGGTCATCTATACCACTCACGAATATCGCCCATCAATACCGAACATCCCTGCCCCCATCGATGTATGCCCATGCAAGAGCCTGATTTTGGTAGTGCCCATCACCATTGCGACCAAGCCAGCTCAGCTTCATTGGCGACAGTTGCAGGCCTGAGCCCATCGCCATGGAGATCGGCATGAATATCGCCATCGATGGACCCGAAGCCGTGGAGACATTGCAGAACAAACGGGGGCTCGACCTGCTCAGGGATCCAGCCCACAACAAGGGCACGGCCTTCTCCCTGGCTGAGCGGCACCTGCTGGGGCTGGAGGGTCTGCTGCCCCCCCAGGTGGAGAGCCTGGAGACCCAGGTGCAGCGCAGCTGGGAAGCCTTCAGCGACCTGCCGGGCGACCTCGAGCGCTTTGCCTTTGTGGATGGGCTGCGGCGCAGCAACCTGGTGCTGTTCTACCGCTTCCTCGCCGACCACCTCGAGTCGGTGCTGCCGATCGTGTACACCCCCACGGTGGGAACCGTGATTCAGGGGTTCAGCCGTAGCTACCGCACGCCGATCGAGGGGGTCTTCCTCAGTGCCGACCAACGCGGCAGGCTGCGCGAGGTGCTGCGCAATGCCATCACCGGGCCGATCGAACTGGTGCTGGTGACCGATTCCGAGGGCATCCTGGGGATCGGCGACCAGGGCGTGGGCGGCATCCACATCTGCCAGGGAAAACTGGCCGTGTACACCCTCTGCGCCGGGCTTGACCCCAGGCGGGTGCTGGCGGTGGCCCTGGATGTGGGCACCAACCGCCCCAGCCTGCTGGCCGATCCCCTCTATCCAGGCCTGCGGCAGCAGCGACTCGAGGGTGAGGCCTACCTGGCGTTTGTGGAGGAGTTTGTGGAGGCGGTGGAGCAGGAGTGCCCTGGCGCCTGCCTGCACTGGGAAGACTTCGGCAACAGCCATGCCCGCCTGTTGCTGGAGCGCTACCGCTGGCGGCTGCCCAGCTTCAACGACGACATCCAGGGCACCAGCGGCGTGGCCAGCGCGGCGGTGCTGGCCGCCTGCCGGGGGCTGGGCCAGCCGCTGGCCGAGCAGCGGATCGTGATCTTCGGGGCGGGAACGGCCGGTTGTGGGATCGCCCAGGGCTTGCTGCGGCTACTGGAGGCCACCGGCCTGAGCCCCCTGGAGGCCAGGCGGCGCATCTGGGCGCTCGATCGGCCGGGCCTGCTGCTTGAGGGCATGGATGGGCTCACACCGGCTGCGGCAGACCTGGCCAGGGATCCGGCTGAGGTGCACGCCTGGCCGCGCGATGGCCAGGCCCGGATTGAGCTGCAGACCGTGGTGGAGCAGGTACGGCCCACCGTGCTGATCGGCACCTCCACCGTGGCCGGAGCCTTCAGCCAGCCGGTGGTGTCAGCGATGGCCCGCCAATGCGCCAACCCGGTGATTCTGCCCCTCTCCAATCCCACCAGCCTGGCCGAGGCCACGCCCGCCAGCCTGCTGGAGTGGAGCGATGGACGGGCCTTGGTGGCCACCGGCAGTCCGTTCGAGCCGGTGCCACGGCCAGAGGGACTGCGCCAGATCGGCCAGTGCAACAACTGCTTCCTGTTCCCCGGTCTCGGGTTTGCAGCTGTGGCCGTGGGCTTGCAGTCCATCAGCGACGGCATGATCGACGCCGGCTTGGAGGCCCTGGCCCAGCGGATCCCCGCCAGCCGCGATCCGCGAGCGGCGCTGATGCCGGCCCTCAGCGATGCGGCCGAGGTGGGAGCCGCCGTGGCCGAAGCGGTGGCCAGGGCCGGGGTGCGGGAAGGGCTGGCCCCTGCCGGGGTCACCGAGAACATGGTGGAGCAGTTGCTGCAGCGAGCCCGGTGGACACCGACCTATTCGGGTTAGCGAGAGGGGAGCAGAGCCTGCAGCCGCGCCGGTGCCCGCACAACGCTGCTCCGACCCAGCAACCAGCCCAGCGAGAGGTGGGCGAGGGCCCTGACCACCGAAAGAACGGCCAGACCAACGCAGAGTGGGCAGTGCATCACGCTCATGCAGCCAGCATGACCGGTTTTCAGGCACCTGGAGGAAGGGGCGCAGGAGGAAGGGGCGCCGAACGAGCCAGCCGGGACAGCTCCGATACAACCCGTTCAGATCAGCCGCTCGCCACTGTCAGATCCGAATCAAGCGCTTTCGGGTCAACACAGGCGCCCAGGTCAATACGAACTACGGCTGATGGGACATACTTCAAGCCTTGTCAGCGACCGATCAAGCGGTAATGTATTCAAGCAGTGATTACATGCCATGCTCACAGGTTCAGATCTGCTCGCCAAAGTCAAGGAACTCGGCGATGTGTCGAAGTCGGAGTTGGTACGCAGCTGCGGCTATGTGAGCACCAAGAAGGACGGATCCGAGCGGCTCAACTTCACCGCCTTCTATGAGGCACTCCTGGAGGCCAAGGGTCTCAGCTTTGGTGAAAGCGGCAAGGGCCGGGGCAAAGGCGGACGCAAGCTGAGCTACACAGCCAAGGTGCAGTTCAACGGCAACCTGCTGGTGGGCATGGCCTACACGGCGCAGCTGGGCCTGCAACCCGGTGATGAGTTTGAGATCAAGCTCGGCCGCAAGCAGATCAAACTGATTCCCCTGGGTTCGCTCGACGACGAGGAGTGATCAACTGAGCCGTTTCGGCGCAACATCAGAGCGGCCGGAAGACCAGAGCAGCAGCGACGCAAGAGCGACGGAGATCTACCTCACGTCGCTTTCGTGTCTGCGCTGCACGGCGGGCAGCAGGGACTGCTGCACCTGCCAGAGGAAGGCATCCAGATGCTCGCGGCGCTCCCGCGACGGAGCGAGGTGATCGGAGAACACGCCCGCATGGCAGAGGTCGACCAACAGACTCACCTCCTCACTGCTGAGGGCCAGCAGGTGGGTGTCGCCGACCGATGTGACCCGCATGATCCGCTCTCCTGGCCGGCTCAGCCGTGGTGATGGGCGGCGACAGGGGGCCAGCAGCCCAGGGCGCAATACGCGATTCGCATACAGATGCGCTCATTTCCAAATCAGCCTAGTCCGATCTCCGCTCGCCCTGTCAGCACCCAAGGCCTGAAACGCCCCCATGGCATGCCTGACCTGAACCGCAGGCCAACCGGTGGGACGGCGTGAGGCGAAGTCTTCGACCTATGCCTGACGAGCATCGTGATTACGATTTCTTGATCTTGGACAGGCTTCCAACCGCCTCCAGACAGGTTGACTATTGTTTCAATATCCCTCCATACCGGTCAACGATCATCATGGACAGAGGTGTTCCACCTGAAAGGCGAGGCACCGGTGCGCCTCTGGGGCTGCGAAAACCTCGGCGCATCACGATCACGATTCCAGATATCATCTATAGCCAACTCCTGGAATGCAGCAATAGCCAGGGGCGCTCGATCTCAAACCTGGCAGCGTATCTGCTGGAACGTTCGATGCAGGATTCCCTGGATGATGGGCACAATTGCCCGAATCACGACCTGGACAGTCGCCAGTCGGCGTGAGAACCGCCAAGTCCGAAAGGGACCACAGGCGGATCCAGCCCACCACCGGCAATGCCACGTTGATGGCTGAGGTCAACGCTGGCCGCGACCACCGCTGGCTGTGATTGTCGACGGGATCGAACTGACTGGCCCGGGAGCGCGCCTAAGCTCAGGACCAAGAAGTAAGTAACTGCTCGCTTCTTGGGGTCACGGCCAAGCCGCCGGCCCTCTTGTGTCTCGTCGCGTGTTCCCCTGGTGAGGCCAGTGCCGAAGCCCCACTTTCCCGTGCGTCCCAGCTCACGGCCGGCAAGCGGGCTTTGGCGCGCCAGTGCCGCAGGGCTGGCGATGTTGTTGCCGCTCGCGGCCTGCACGCGAGGTGGCCCCCCCCCGGGGATGGGCAGGGGACCACTGCCGGTACAGACCCAGCCAGTGACCAGTGCCCGCTTCAGCGACAGGGTGGACACGGTGAGCACCCTGGAAGCGCTGGATGAGGTGGCTTTGGCAGCCCAGGCGGGCGGCCGCATCCAGCAGCTGCTGATCCAACAGGGCGATCTGGTGCGTCCAGGTCAGCTGCTGCTGGTGCTCGATCAAACCCAGGCCAGGGCCGATGTGGCGCGTCTGCGGGCCGAGGTGGAAACCAACCGTCTCAACTACGAGCGCTACGAATATCTGGTGAAACAGGGGGCAGCAAGCGCCATCCAGCGCGATGAATTCCGCCAGCGCTACCGCGCCTCCCGTGAGCAGCTGGTGGCGGCCGAGGCTGATCTGGCCTTTCGCGATCTGCGGGCACCGATCGGCGGGGCCATCGGCGATGTGCGCGTGAAGGTGGGCGACGTGATCAGCGCCGGCACGCCCTTCACCAGCATCAGCCGCAACAACCGGCTGCTGGCCCGGGTGGAGGTGCCGGCGATCTTCAGTGGGCGCGTGCGGCCAGGCCAGACCGTGGTGCTGCTCGATCCCACCAGCGGCAGCCCCCTGGCCGAGGCGCCCGTGCGCTCGATCGATCCGGTGATCAGTGCGGGCACCCAGGCCCTGCTGGTGAAGGCGGAATTCGACAACCCCGGCGGCCCCGATGGCGGCCAGCCGCTGCGCGCGGGCCTGCGCACCCGCACCCAGCTGCTGCTCGACAGCCGTGAACAACCCTCGGTGCCGTTTGTGGCCGTGACCCAGCAGGCCGACCAGAGCTTCGTGTTTGTGGTGGGCACACTCGCCGAGCTACGCCGCAATCCCGGCCGGGCCGATCTGCAGGCCCTGGCCAAGCTGCCGCCCACCGCACCGGTGGCACTGCAGACCCGCGTGCAACTGGGGCCCCTGCAGAACAACCGCTACCCGGTGCTGGGCGGACTGCCCGAAGGCAGCCGGGTGATCACCTCCAACCTGATCAACCTGCGGCACGGCCTGCCGGTTCAACCCCAGTCCTGAGCGCAGCGCAGCCCATCCATGTCGCTCTCCAATCGCTTCATCGTGCGCCCCGTGCTCACCACGGTGTGCAGCTTGCTGATCGTGCTGGCCGGCCTGATCGCCATTCCCCTGCTGCCGATCGAAAGCCTTCCCGATATCGCCCCACCCACCGTGCAGGTGAGCGCCCAATACGTGGGCGCCGACGCCGAGAGCGTGGAGCAGGGCGTCACCTCGGTGCTGGAGCAGCAGATCAACGGCGTGGAGAACATGGAGTTCATCAGCTCCACCAGCGCCAACGACGGCAGCAGTCGCATCACCGTGTCGTTTGCCAGCGGCAGCGACGGTGACATCAACCAGGTGAACGTGCAGAACCGGGTAGCCCGGGCGGAAGCGCGGCTGCCCGATGCGGTGCGCCAGAGCGGCGTGACCGTGAACAAGGCCTCCACCTCGATCCTGCTGGTTTACACCTTCAGCAGCGAAGATCCAGCCAATCCCTACAGCCTGGAAACGATCAGCAGCCTGCTGGATCAGAACCTCACCGATGCGATCCGGCGGGTGCCGGGCGTGGGGGATCTCACCTACTTCGGTAACCGGGAGATTGCCTACCGGCTCTGGCTCGACCCCGACAAACTCACCGCCAACAACCTCACGGCGGCCGATGTGACCCGGGCCCTGCGCAGCCAGAACCGGCTGGTGCCGGCGGGCAAGATCGGCGCCTCGCCTGGGCCGGCCGATCAGGCCTTCACGCTCACGCTGCAGCTGCAGGGGCGGCTGCGCAGCGTGGCCGAGTTTGAAAATCTGATCCTGCGCAGTGCCGCCGATGGCGGCCTGGTGCGGCTCAGGGATGTGGGTGAGGTGAGCATCGGCGGCGAGTCGTATGCGGTGGAGGCGATCAATCTGCGCGGCATCCCCTCGGTGGGCCTGGCGGTGTATCAGCTCAGCGGCAGCAATGCCCTGGAGGTGTCGAAGGGTGTGGAGCAGGTGCTGGATACCTTCGCCGCCACCATGCCGGTGGGCATGACGATGGAGCGGGTATACGACAACACCGAATTCATCGAGGCCTCGATCAGCGGCGTGGCCCAGGCCCTGCGCGAGGCCGTGGTGCTGGTGGTGCTGATCCTGTTTCTGTTTCTGCAGGACTGGAAGGCCACCGTGGTGCCGGCGATCACGATCCCGGTGTCGCTGGTGGGCACCTTCCTGTTTGTGAAGGCCTTCGGCTTCTCGCTCAACCAGCTCACCCTGTTCGGGCTGGTGCTGGCCACGGGCCTGGTGGTGGATGACGCCATCACCGTGATCGAGGACACGATCACCAAACGACGCCAGGGAATGGAGGCCCTGGAGGCAGCCAAGGCCACGATGGATGAGCTGTTTGGCGCGGTGGTGGCCACCTCGCTGGTGCTGTTTGCGGTGTTTGTGCCGGTGCTGTTCTTCCCCGGCGCCACCGGCACGATCTACCAGCAATTTGCCGCCACGATCATCTTTTCGATCGCGATCTCCACCTTCAACGCCCTCACCTTCTCGCCCATGCTCTCGGCCCTGCTGCTGGCCCGAGACGACGCTCCGCCAGGCCGGCGCACCTACGCGATCGCCGGCGCCACGATCGGCTTCGTGTATGGCGTGCTGGCCAGCGGCGGCGGCGTGCTGGGCGCCCTGGCGGCCCTTATCACCGCTGCCCTGCTGGGGTTTGTGCTGCACAGCTTCACGGGTCGGCCGCTGCGCCTGCCCTGCACCCTGGGCGGAGCCGTGGTGGCCCTGCTGTTCGCCGGGCTAAACGCGCCCCTCAGCCCGGTGCTGTTTGCGGTGGCCGGCGGGGCCGGCGGCTGGGGCGCCCCCTGGATCTTCGGCCACTTCAACCGCGCCTACGCGGCGGTGGAGCGGCGCTATCACCGCCTGCTGGATTGGGCCTTCCAGCGGCGCAAGCTGGTGCTCGCCACCCTCGGTGGCGGCATTGTGTTCACCGCCATCGCCTTCAACGCGATTCCCACCGGCTTCGTGCCCACCGAAGACCAGGGCTACGCCATCGGCGTCGTGCAGATTCCCGAAGGTGGCTCACTGCAGCAGACCGCCGCATTGCAGCAGCGGATCGCCGCCGCCCTGCGGGAGGAGCCCGCCATCCGCACCTCGGCCCTGTTCAGCGGCGCCAGCTTCGATGGCAATGCCCCCAACCGGGGACTGTTCTTCTTCGGCACCAGACCCTGGAGTGAACGGGGGAGAGACCAGAGCGTGGCGGCGATTGTGGGACGGCTCAACGGCAAGCTCGCCGCCCTCCAGGAGGGGCGCGTGATCGTGATCGAACCGCCGGCCATCCGCGGCTATGGCAACTCAGGCGGCTTTGAGTTCCAGCTGCTCGACCAGAGCGGCGGTGCCTTTTCCCCCGGTGCGTTTTTTGAAGCGGCAGGCCGGCTGATCGGCGAGGCCAATCGCAGCGGCACCTTCAGCCGCGTGTTCACCCAGTTTTCGCCGGAATCACCCCAGCTGCGCCTGGAGGTGAATCGCGATCGACTGGCGGCCCTGCAGGTGGATTACGACAAGGCGATGGAGGCTCTCACCCTCAACCTGGGCGGCAGCTACATCAACGACACCTTCACCGGCGGCCGGGTGCGGCGGGTGTATGTGCAGGCCGATGGCAACTTCCGCTCCCAGCCCGATGCGCTGGGGCGTCTCACTGTGACCAACGCCGAGGGCAAACCGATCCCGCTCAGTGAATTCATCCGGGTGGAACCCAGCACCGGCCCATCGGTGATCCCCCGCTTCAACCTCTACCGGAGCATCAAGATCGAGGGCCTGGCGGCCCCCGGCCGCAGCTCCGGCGATGCCATCAATGGCATGAAGCAGCTGTTCCAGCGGCTGGATTTCAACGGCCTGAGCTTCGACTGGACCGGCATCTCCCGCGAGGAGATCAAGGCCGGTGCGCTGGCCGTGGTGATCTTCGCCCTCGGCATCCTGGTGGTGTATCTGGTGCTGGCCGCCCAGTACGAGAGCTACAGCGATCCGTTGATCATTCTGATGACGGTGCCCACCGCCATGCTCGGCGCCCTGCTGGGCCTGGCGATGCGCGGCGAGGTGCTCAACATCTATGCCCAGGTGGGGCTGGTGATGCTGATCGGCCTGGCCGCCAAGAACGGCATCCTGATCGTGGATCTGGCCAACCAGCGGCTGGAGGAAGGGGCCACGGTGCTGGAGGCCGCCCGCGCATCGGCCCAGGCCCGCCTGCGGCCGATCCTGATGACGGCGATCTCCTCGCTCACCGGTTTCCTGCCCCTGGTGCTGGCCAGCGGCGCCGGCGCACGCAGCCAGGCCTCCCTCGGCACCGTGGTGTTCGGCGGCCTGATCGTGGCCACCGTGCTGTCGCTGGTGGTGGTGCCGGTGTTCTACGTGGTGGTCAAGCAGCTCACCGGCACGGCCGGAGCTGAAACCCAGGCGCCGAGCCGCTCCCGACAAGCCCCGCTGGAGGCCCCATGAGCCGCAGCGCTTTCCACGGCCGCCAGGTGATCTGGGCGGGGCTGATCGGCGGAATCGGCGGCTGGCTGCTGGGGCTGTTTCTGCGCACGATCGTGGCCCGCACCCCCACCCAGCTGCCCAGTTACGCCCTGTTCTGGCTGGTGGTGGTGCTGGCTGCCATGGGCTGCCTGGGCGCCATGGCCGTGGAGGCGGTGCGCCAGCTGCAGGTGAACAACCCCGATCCCGCCTATCACCGGCTGCGGCAGCAACGCCAGCGCCAGGCCGCCGAGCGCCGGAGCCGCCGCAACCCACCCACCTAGCGAGCCGTGCCGCGCGCCCCCTCCCGCTCGAGCCAGCTGCGGCGCCAACAGGCGATCGAAACGCTGCTGGAGCTGGCCAGCGAACGGCCACCCAGCCAGATCCGCACCGCCCAGATCTCCGAGCGGATGGGGCTCAGCGAGGCGGCCCTGTTCCGCCACTTCCCAAGCAAGGAGAGCCTGTGGCTGGCCACCCTTGAACACGGCATCGCCCTGGCCTGGCAACAGATCGACCACCTGCTGCGTAGCCCACGGTCTCTCACCAGGCCGCTGGACGCGCTGCGGGAGCTGCTCAGGTTGCAGTTCAGCATCAACCGCACCCTGCCCGGCCTGCCGCCGCTGATCTTTCACGAGCTGCAGAACCGTGCTCCCGGCGCCTGCCGCGGGGTGGTGATCAACCATCTGGAGCGGCTGCGGCAACGGCTCGAGGAGCTGGTTGGCCTGGCCCAGCGGCACCGGGAACTCAGCCCGGAGATGTCGAGCGCCACGCTCGCCGACACCCTGCTGACGCTGATGCTGGGGTTGCTGCTGCAGGACCAGATCCGCGGCGGCGATCCCGGTGAAGCGGAGACCCAGCTGGAAGCCTCCCTCGGCCAGCTGCTGCTGCCGCTCCACCGGCCACGCTGAGCCCTGGCGCGGGAGCACCGCTGGCCACCGGGGTGCGGTGGTTCGGCCCCCCCGGATCCATGGGACCAGGCTCGACGGGCTTGCTCATGGCAAGGCCTCCAGTTGATCCAGCAGCAGGCCGCGCAAGGCGGGCCGTTGCAACAACGGGGGCCCCACCCGATCAGCCAGCCGATCGGTGAGCCGGTTGGCCGCAAGAGCCAGGGGTAGGGAAGAAGCCGAGAGGGTCAGCTGCAGCTGCGCCAGGTGTTCGCCGCTGTAGGGAGTGGCCAGGCAACGGGCACCGCACACCTGCTCCAGGTGGGCGAGATAGCGGGCCGCCAACGGCCCCTCCAGCGGGTGGTGCAGCAGCAATGGCTCCGGACCCAGCCCCAGGAGCTCCTGACGCAGCGCCTGCTGCCAGCAGGGCCAGCCCCCCAGAAAGGGCACACTCCGCACCGTTCCCAGGCCGCGCCAGTGGCGCACGATCACCGGCAGGTCATGGCGCACGTGGCCACCGGGCACCAGCAGCAGCGGCACCAGGGTGAGGCACTGACCGGGCTGCAGCAGGTCGGCCGATGGCGGCGGCCCGCAGGCGGTGAGCGCCTGCAGACGCACCGGCGCACGCCGGCGCCGCTCCAGCTCCACTGCCAGCTGCCGCAACTCAGCAGGCAGCTCACCGCCAGTGCGGCCGTGCACCACCAGCAGCAGGGGTTGGGCCGGAATCGCAGCCAGGCGTCGCTCCATCCGCTGGGCCACACCCGGATCGAGAGGGCGTTGGCGCAGCGGCAACAGCCTTCCACGGGGAGCGGCCATGCGGGCCAGCAGATCCACCGCCGTGGCCGCCAGGCGGGGATCAAGATCGCCGGCCAGGGTACTGAGGGTGGCTGAGAGGGCCGCACGGGGCCACACGGGCAAACCCCGAGCCACACCTTCAAGCGCAGCGCGGCGCAGCCGGGCGGCGATCGGCGCCTGCAGCCAGGCCACCAACAGGGGCCACGTCTGGGCCTGGCGTTGGTGGCCCAGCAGGGGCAGCAGGGCCTCCGCCACCACCTGCGGCAGCTCGGGGCCAAGGCCGGCAGGCCCAGGGGCCAGTTGCGCTGCCAACCAGGCGGCGCTGGCTGGATCGCGCTGACTGAGCACCTGGGCGGGCAGGGCGGGATCCACCCTGGCCTGATCGCGCCACCAGCGCAGAAGCCTCACCTGAGCCGGAGGATCGAGTTGGGGAGCCAGTACGGCCAGCAGATCGGCGGCAGGCACCAGCTCACCGCTCTCCACCGCGTGCAACCAGGGCTCGGCGTCGAGCAGGGGCCCACGCCGCAACCGCTGGAGCCACGGCCAGCGCAGCGGGGAACCCGGCGGCGGCAGGTCCGCGGGGAGGGGCCGGAAGGCCCCCTCAGGCTGTGGGCAAGCCATGGCCATCACCCCGGGAAATCCGACGTTTTGTGGGGTGCTTTGGCCCCCCGAGCCGGCAGGTCTTAACACAGACAACAGGACGGTGAAGGAGAAGTGCCATGGCCCTGCTCAACAGCTCCAGCCCGGTGGTTCTGGCGAACAAGGAGCAGCAGCTGGTGTGGCTGCTGGTGAGGCAGCTGGGGGAAGCCCAGAGCTCCCCCGGCGGAGGGGAACGGGCAGAACGGCTCTGGCAGGAGGTGGCAGCTCTGGAGATCGACCCCGACCGGGTGATCAACCTGCTCTATGGAGGCCATGACTTGAACGACCGGCAGGCCCTCGCCGCCATCGATTCCTGCCCAGCAGCGCCGCGGCGCCGGTGGCGCGGGGCCGGATTTAGGAGCCAGCCGCTGGCCGGCGCCGGGCGCCGAAGCGCTCCACGAGCAGCTGCTCAAGCACATCCGGCAGGTCGCTGAGGGGCACGCCCTTGTCGTGCAGCTCCGCCAGTCTGGGCTCAGCGTCCATCGCGCCACCGAGGAAGATCTTGGCGGCCTCCACCATCTGCCCGTCCTTGCGGGCCTTGGCGCCCATCAGACCGATCTGGCCCATGTAGGGCTGGCCGCAGGCATTGGGACAGCCGGTCCAGTGCATGCGCACCGCATGGGGCAGCTCGACGCGCCGCTCCAGCTCCTCGAGCACCGCCTGGGCCGTGCCCTTGGTGGGGATCAGGGCGAAACTGCAGTAGGCGTTGCCGGTGCAGCTCACCGCCTCGGCCTGCAGAGGTGAGGGATCGGGGCGGAAGCGATGCAGCAGCGGCTCGGCCAGCAGGGCCTCCACCCGCTCGGCGGGCACATTCACGATCAGGGCGTTCTGGGCCTCGGTGAGGCGCAGCTCCCCGGATCCATGGGTGCGAGCCAGCCGAGCCAGCTCCACCATCCCCTCAGCATCCAGACGCCCCATCGGCACGTGCAGCCCCAGCCAGTGCAGGCCGGCCTGCTTCTGGGGCTGCAGGCCCAGGCCATCGCGGGGGGCCCGGTTCACCAGGTGGCTGCCGTCGTGGACTGCGGCTGCTGCGGGGTCACCGGCCTGATCAGAGCCCAGCTCAGCAACCAACGCACTCCAGGTGTCGAGCACCGCCTGGCGATACCCCTCCAGACCGAGCTGGTCGATCAGGTACATCAGCCGGCTCTTGTTGCGCTGCTGGCGGTTGCCGGCGCGCTCAAAGTGACGCAGCACCGCCAGGGTGAAGCCCGGGAGCTGTTCCGCCGGCAGCCACAGCCCCAGGGGGATCGCCAGTTCGTTGCGCTGGGCTGAGAAAAAGCCGCCCACCATCACGGTGAAGCCCAGCTGGCCCTCGCGGATGGCCGGCAGGAACGCCAGGTCGTTGTGGAGCAGAAAGCTGTCGGGAGCACCGCCCACCGCCACGTTGAACTTGCGCGGCAGGTTGCGCGGGCCGGTCGGCCCCAGCAAGGCGGCCTGGATGGCGTCCACCAGCGGCCGGGTGTCAACGATCTCCTCGGGATCGATGCCCGCCAGGGGGTTACCGGTGATGTTGCGCGGGTTGTCGTGGCCCGACTGGCGGCTGGTCAGCCCCACCCGCTCCAGCTCAGCCATCAGTGGCGCCATGTCTTCGAGCAGCAGGCCCCGCAGCTGGATGTTCTGGCGGGTGGTGATGTCGGCGCTGCCGTGTTCGCCGCAGCGGTCGATCGCCTCCGCCAGCACCGCCAGCTGGTCGGCGGTGATCACGCCGTTAGGCAGGCGCAGCCGCAGCATGAAGCGACCTGGGGTCACGGGGCGGAAAAAGATCCCAAGCCACTTGAGCCGGATCGTGAGGGTGGCCTCGTCGAGGGCCTCCCAGCCCTGGCGGCCCAGCTCCGCGAGGCGGGGGGCCAGCTCCAGGCCGCAGAGCTCGGCCTTGGCCTGCTCGATCCTGCTCAGAGCAGGGGGGGAAGAGACAGCGGAGTCAGTCATCGGCCGGAGCGTGGGAGCGAGACAACGTCGGGGGGTCCTGACCAGCCCGTTGCAGGGCTGTTGGAGTCCGAGCTGGCGCCGATGAGGGCTACGCCGCCGGGAAGTGGCATCCAGAAGTGGGCCGACTAAGGCGACAACCACCTCTGTGCTGGATGATCTCCAAGGGGGAGAGGCAAGATCTTCTGCGCCAGCGCCCGCAGCCCGTGTTGCAACCGCTACCGAACATCAACTCCAGACGGGAGCAGCAGCTGCAGGCCCTGGGAGCGGACCGGGCTCGCTTCCGTGAGCTGATCGGCAAGGTGGGCAGCGGCGAACACACCAGCACGGGCCTCAACCGGGAGGAAGCGTGCGCCGCGATGGATCTGATGCTGCTGGGCCGGGTGAGCGAGGCCCAGCTGGGTGCCTTTCTGATCGCCCATCGCATCCGCCGACCGCTGCCGCTCGAGCTGGCCGGCATGCTCGACAGCTACCGGCAGCACGGGCCGGCGCTGCAGACCCCGGGCAAGCGGGCCCTGAGCTTCGGGGTGCCCTATGACGGCCGCAGCCGCACGGCCCCCCTGCTGCCCCTGGTGTCGCTGCTGCTGGCCAGCACGGGGGTGCCGGTGGTGCTGCACGGCGGCGATCCGATGCCGGTGAAATACGGCGTGACCCTGGCGGAGCTGTTTGCCGCCCTCGGCATCACCTGGAGCGGACTGCCGCTCGCCACCCTGCAGCAGCGCCTCGATCGCCACAATCTGGCCGTCACCCACCAGCCCCACCACTTCCCGGCGGCCGAGCGACTGGTGGCCGCCCGCGACGAGATCGGCAAGCGACCGCCCGTCGCGAGTCTGGAATTGCTCTGGACGCCGCACCGCGGCGATCACCTGCTGGTGAGTGGCTTCGTGCACCCTCCCACCGAAAAGCGCGCCTGGGAAGCGCTGGAGCTGGCCGGGGAAACCGACGTGCTCACCGTGAAGGGCCTGGAGGGGTCCACCGACCTGCCCACCAGCCGGGCGGGCATCGCCGCCCGTGGGCGCAATGGGGCACCGGAACGGCTGCTGCTGCACCCGCGCGACCACGGCCTGCATGGCGATGAGGTGACCTGGGAGAGCCTCGAAACCTGGCGCGAGCAGGCGCTGGCGGCCCTCGTGGGCGAAGGCCCCCTGGCCCCTGCCCTGGTCTGGAATCTGGGTGCCTACCTGTGGCTCGCCGACCAGATCGACACCCTGGAGGCCGCACTGAACCAGGCCAGGGGATACCTGAACGCCCGCAGCGGTGAGCGACTGCGCCAGGCCCTGGTCGCCGAGTCAGCCGTTCGGTAACAACCGCCACTCTCCGGGTTCTCGCCGCCGTGGTGTCTTGGTGAGGTCCGGTCAGCTTGTGCGCCGGCATTCAATCTGGCCGGTTCGGTGCGCTTTGTTGTGGAGCCCAACCGGAGTGCCAATTGCCATCACTCCGGCATCCCCCAACACAATCCATGTCGAATCTTTCCCGACGCAAGTTTCTACTGACCGCTGCTGGATCTGCAGCGGGAGCCCTCTGGCTGGCTGCCTGCGGTGGCGGCAGCAAGAAGGTGGAGACTCAGACCAGCGGTACCGTGAGCACGGCCGATGCTCCGGAGCTGAAGGGGGCCACCCTGGGCTTCATTGCCCTCACTGACGCCTCACCGCTGATCATCGCCAAGGAAAAGGGGTTGTTTGCCAAGCACGGCATGCCCGACGTGAAGGTGGTGAAGCAAACCTCCTGGGCAGCCACCCGCGACAACCTGGAGCTGGGCGGTAGCCGCGGCGGCATCGACGGTGCCCACATCCTGTCGCCGATGCCGCTGCTGCTCACGGCCGGCACGATCACCAAGACCAAACAGCCGCTGCCGATGTACACCCTGGCCCGGCTCAACACCCAGGGCCAGGGTCTGTCGGTCTCCAAGGACTTCCCCGGCCTGAAAATCAACGATGCCGCCGCCATGAAGAAGGCTGTGGCAGACGCCAACAGCAAGGGCCGCAAGTTCAAGGCGGCCGTCACCTTCCCCGGCGGCACCCACGACCTGTGGATGCGCTACTGGTTGTCAGCCAACGGCATCAACCCCAACACGGAAGCCGACCTGGTGGTGGTGCCCCCGGCCCAGATGGTGGCCAACATGCAGACCGGCACCATGGACACCTTCTGCGTGGGTGAGCCCTGGAACCAGCGCCTGGTGAACAAGAAACTGGGCTATACCGCAGCGCAGACCGGCGAACTGTGGGACAAACACCCCGAAAAGGCCTTCTCGATGCGGGCCGACTGGGTGGATGCCAACCCCAAGGCGGCCAAGGCCCTGCTGATGGCCGTGCAGGAAGCCCAGATCTGGTGTGACGACCCGGCCAACCTCGACGAGATGTGCGAGATCGTGGCCAAGGACAAGTACATCAAGGCCTCAGTGGCTGATATCAAGCCGCGCCTGGCCGGCAATGTCGACTATGGCGATGGTCGCAATGTCAAGAACAGCCCCTACAAGATGCTGTTCTGGGCCAGCGAAGCCTCCTTCCCCTTCAAGAGCCATGACACCTGGTTTGTGACGGAAGACATCCGCTGGGGCTACCTGCCCGCCAATACCGATATCAGCGGTCTCGTCAACAAGGTGAACCGGGCCGATCTGTGGAAAGAGGCGGCCAAGGCGATCGGGCAGGAAAAAGCCATTCCAGCCAGTGATTCACGCGGCAAGGAAACCTTCTTCGATGGCGTGGTGTTCGACCCGGAAAACCCCAAGGCCTATCTCGAATCACTCACCATCAAGGCGATGAAATAGCCACCCGGCCTGATTCCGGTTCCCAATCTGAATTCCAAACCTGAATTCACATCGCCCTCTTCCACCGCCTGATCTTTCTCCGTGACCACAACCCTCCCCGCCAGGCGGCAACGCGCCAGCCGCCTGGTGCCGCGGCTGCCCCAGGTGCTGCCCTACCTGCTCTGCATCGGCGCTTTCCTGATTGTGTGGCAACTGATCTCGGCCATGCTCGGGGCCGCCCGCCTGCCTGGGCCGATCAACGTGCTGGTCGACACCTGGGATCCCTACATCAGCCAGCCTTTCTTTGATGACGGCGGCACCAGCAAGGGCCTGGGCTGGCAGATTCTGATCTCCCTGCAGCGGGTGGCTGTGGGCTATGGCCTGGCCGCTCTGGTGGGCATTGCCATCGGTGGCCTGCTGGGCCTCAATCCCTTCGCCGGCAAAGGATTTGATCCAGTGGTTCAGGTGCTGCGCACCGTGCCGCCCCTGGCCTGGTTCCCGATCTCGCTGATGGTGTTTCAAGACGCCAATACCTCAGCGATCTTCGTGATTTTCATCACCGCGATCTGGCCGATCATCATCAACACAGCGGTGGGAATCCGCGAAATCCCGCAGGACTACACCAACGTGGCCAGGGTCTTGCGGCTGAGCAAACGGGCGTATATCCGCAATATCGTGATTCCAGCCACGGTGCCCTATGTGTTCACCGGCCTGCGCATCGCGATTGGACTGGCCTGGCTGGCGATCGTGGCCGCCGAGATGCTCAAGGCCGATGGCGGCATCGGCTACTTCATCTGGGATGCCTACAACGCCGGCGGCGACGCCAGCTCCAGCCAGATCATCCTCGCCATCCTCTATGTGGGGGTGGTGGGCCTGATCCTCGATCGGCTGGTGGCCTGGGTGGGCCGCAAGGTGAGCAAGGGGGCCGGTTGAGATGACCACACCCACCGGCCTGATCACCGTAGACGCTGTGACCCAGGTGTTTCCACTCGACGACGGCGGCCGCTACGTGGCCCTGGATCGCATCGATCTCGACATCGCGGAGGGCGAGTTCGTGTCGCTGATCGGCCATTCCGGCTGCGGCAAGAGCACCCTGCTCAACCTGCTGGCCGGCCTGAGCCAGGCCAGCGAGGGCGGCATCCTGATGAACGGCCGCCAGATCACCGAACCCGGCCCGGATCGGATGGTGGTGTTCCAGAACTACTCGCTGCTGCCCTGGCTCACGGTGCGCCAGAACATCGCTCTGGCAGTCGACAACGTGTATCCCCAGCTCAGTTCAGTAGAGCGAAGGGAGATCGTGGAGACCAACATCCAGCTGGTCAATCTCAGCGCCGCAGCGCAGAAACTACCGGCTGAACTGTCCGGCGGGATGAAACAACGGGTGGCCATTGCCCGGGCCCTAGCGATCCGACCCAAGTTGCTGCTGCTCGATGAGCCCTTCGGCGCCCTCGACGCCCTCACCCGAGGCAACCTGCAGCAGCAGCTGATGCAGATCTGCCAGGAATCGGGCCTCTCCGCCGTGATGGTGACCCACGACGTGGACGAAGCGCTGCTGCTCTCCGACCGGGTGGTGTGCCTGAGCAACGGCCCGGCCGCCCGCATCGGCCGGATCGTGGCCGTGCCGATCCCCCGGCCCCGCGATCGCCTCACCGTGATGGATCACCCCGATTACTACGCCCTGCGCGCCGAGCTGATCCACTTTCTGCAAGAGCAGCGCCGCCTCAAACAGCACCCCGCCGCCCACCGATGACCGCTGCCACCATGTCCACGGCTGCCCCCACCGACCGCCAGACCTTTCTCGAATTCCGGGATGTGGGCCAGGTGTTCCAGACCCGGCGCGGGCCCTTCGAGGCTCTACGCGACATCAACCTGCAGGTGCGACAGGGTGAATTCCTCTGTGTGATCGGCCACTCCGGTTGCGGTAAGAGCACCCTCCTCAACATGGTGTCGGGCTTTCTGAAGCCCAGCAGTGGGGCCGTGACCCTGGATGGCACCCCGATCGAGCGGCCCGGCCCCGACCGCATGGTGGTGTTTCAGAACTATTCCCTGCTGCCCTGGTTCACGGTGTGGCAGAACGTGGAGATGGCCGTGAAGGCGGCACGCCCGGAACTCGATGCAGCCACCCGCCGTGCGGTGGTGGCGCACCACCTCGACATGGTGGGATTGATCGACGCCCGCAGCAAGCGCCCGGGCCAGCTCTCCGGCGGCATGCGTCAACGGGTGGCGATCGCCCGGGCCCTGGCTGTGTCCCCAGCGGTGCTGGTGCTGGATGAGCCGTTCGGGGCGCTGGATGCGATCACCAAGGAAGAACTCCAGGAGGAACTCCTGGCGATCTGGCGCGAGCAGAAGCCCACGGTGCTGATGATCACCCACGACATCGATGAAGCGCTGTTCCTGGCCGATCGGATCGTGATGATGACCAACGGCCCGTCGGCCACCATCGGTGAAATCCTCGAGGTGCCGTTTGAACGACCACGGAGCTATGAGGCCATCCAGGAGGACCCCCGCTACGGCCAGCTGCGCAACCACGCCCTCGATTTCCTCTACCGCCGCTTCGCCCACGATGTGGATTGAGGCAGTCCAAATCAGGACTCCCAGAGCAACTCCGTAGCATTCAACACATCCAGAGCAACACACTTTATGATTTCTTAATGCGACTCAGGCAGCTGGAGCTACTCAGCAACAGGGGCTTCTTTCTGACCCCGCATTGACTTCATTGCGGTGTGAGAAACCCCATGACCCTCATTCAACGCGCTTGGCTGATTGTGGCCGGCACCACCCTGCTCTGCCCCCTGGCCGCCAGCGCCAACGCGCTGGCGTCGTTGAACGGCGCCGCGGCGATCAATGAGTACATGGAACAGCAGGAGATCGACGAGCTCAAAGCCTGGCGCTCCCAGAACCAGGTCACCAGCATCAACCAGTTCGCCGACGTTCGCCCCACCGACTGGGCCTACCAGGCCCTCAGCAATCTGGTGG
>JBIIIC010000025.1:0-44758 GCA_044235095.1 Prochlorococcaceae cyanobacterium
GAGCAGGCGGACTCATCCGCTTCCTGATGTCAGCTTTGACAGCCTCGCTGTAACGCCGCACTGGTCATCTCCTTGAGCCCCCGGGTGGTCAAAAGCACGGGCGACAACTTTCCTGACGGCGGGGGCCCCCAATGGCCACTAATCAATTAATGCGGCTTTCTGCGGCCAGGTGATGGCAAGCGTTAGCCTTACAGAAAACTGCGTATCATGGAGTTCAAACTAAGTCCGCTGGAGATTCCATCGGATCAGCCATTTCGATTCGATCGACTTAAGCGTGGGGAGTCAGTAACGACTCTTGTGTCACTAATCCAAAATCTATCAGGCCCCTATGTGATCGCCGTCGATTCCCCCTGGGGAACAGGAAAAACAACATTCCTCGGATTCCTTAGAGCAGTTTTTGAGGCAGATGGCATAGCCTGTCTATACTTTGATGCTTGGAAAACTGATTTCTCCACAGATCCCCTTATCGCATTTCTTGGGGAATTAAATGATAATCTTCCAAACGGTGCAAAAGATGATGCCCGGTTCAATCGGTTTTTTGGTAACGCAAAGCGAATAGCCTCCGTTCTTGCAAGGCGTGCTATTCCTGTTGCGGGGAAGATCGCCACAGCTGGGATCCTTGATTTCGACGACTTTACAGAGCAGACAATCTCAGAGTTTGTAGGCACCCACCTCAATGACGCGGTTGACTCGTACACAGCGGAAAAGAAGCTTATTCAGTCATTTCGCGAAAATCTCTCTGCTGCCTTAGATTCGATAGACAACAGTCAAACTAGCCGCAAGCTTATCATTGTTGTCGATGAACTTGATAGATGCAAGCCAACGTATGCGATTCAACTTCTTGAGCGCATAAAGCACCTGTTTGATCTTGAAAATGTTATTTTTATCATTGCACTTGACAAACAGCAACTCGGGGTAAGCCTGGGGGCTGTGTACGGTGCAGGAATAGATGCAGATGAGTATCTGAGGCGCTTCTTCGATCTTGAGTACTCTCTTCCGAGCGCAGACCCTTCAGAATTTACGCAATGACTCTACGAGAGATTTGGGTTCGATGAATTCTTTGATGCAAGGACTCACAGCGAGCTTAGGCATGAAAAGCAACATCTTCTCGAAACCTTTGTCGCTCTTAGTAGATTATTAGGCCTAAGCCTGAGGGCTCGTGAACAGTGCTTTTCAAGAATTCGCATCGCCCTACTCATGACGGAGGAGAACCGTTTTCTATATCCTATTTTGGTTTCAACTCTAGCCATGCTTAAGGTTGCCAATCCTTCGCTGTATCGTGACTACGCTTTTGGGGCGTCTTCTTCTAGAGAGGTTATCGACTTTCTTGCCGGCAAGGCGGGTGGGAGTGAACTGCTCAACGAGCACTTTGGTGCGGTCATAGAGGCCTATCTTGTCTTGGCGAAGTCCTCGCCTCACGAGGATCCTGCAGAGATAGCACAGTACCGAGCCCTTGCTAGTGACTCAAGTGTCGCTAACGAGGTCCGCGCTCGTTCGACCAAGATATTGGAAATTATGAATCATATATCCTTGAGGAATCGGCCTCAGCTGCACTATGTTGTGAGCAAGCTTGAGTTGGCAGCCCAGTTTGAGAGATGAAGGCTAACATCAAGATTCAGAAGACGGGAGCAAATCATGCCCTGCCTTCGCCCTTCTCTCTGCCCGCTTCTGATCTGGAGCGTTAAGAGCATCAACGATACCTATCTCCTGTGATACCTCAATTTCTGCCCCTCACGCTCTTTTTGTAGGCGATTGAGCCGGCGGGTGAGGTTGTGCAGCCGCCCCATCGAGCGTGAATTCACCGGGTCGAAGAGATCGGCTTGGGCCACGCTCACGAACTTGAGGAAATCCACCGGGCAGCAAGGGCCTGGTTTCCAGCTGTGGAAATCCCGGTGTAGGTCGGGCAGGAGCACCAGCACGTTGTCGGCCAGGTCGGCCAGATCCGGCCGGCTGCTGCGATCAAACAGATGGTGGCCCGCCAGCTCGATCCGGGTCTGCCGGCTTGCCTTTTTGCCCGTGACCTCGCAGCGGTGGCCCGCCGCTGCCTTGGCGCGCTTCACGGCGCGCTCGGCGCCATCGGTGAGATAGCGCACCTCGGCCTGGAAGCAGCCTTCCACCACTTCGCCCACCGCTTCGATCCAGGCACGCCGGGCTTTGGTGATCCGACTGTTCACCCGCATGTCGCGCGCCACGGCGGCAATGCCCCGCTGGCTCAGCAGCAGTTGGCGCTGCTCGCTCTCCAGAAAGTCTTTGCCGATCTCCAGCGCCTCCTCCCCCTCCACGCCGCCGGCCAGCCGCAGCCGCTGCCAGGAATTGGCCAGGCCCTTGTAGTTGGATTGCAGGATCGCCACCGTGCTCTTGCGCGTTACAAACGCCAGCTCGCCGCGGATCTCCACCGTGCCGCCCGCCTCCACAAACTCCTGGGTGATGCGCCGGCTCACCAGTAGCTGCTTGCGCTTTTTCTTGGCCTGAAACAGCCGCTCCCGCACCTGGCTCAGCAGATTCGGCTGCTCGTTTGCCTCGATGTAGCGGGCCATGGCCTCCACGCCCTCCTCGGTGAAGCGGCGTGGTCGTTTACCCGCCAACCCCGGCACCGCCGGGCCGGCAAATTCGAAGTGCAGCCCTTCCTCCAACTCCCATTCGTCGTTGGGATCGGCATCAAACAGGTCCACGATTCGGTAGAGCTGGGTGCGGCGTTTGCCCAGGATTCGGGCGGCTTCGCTGTCGCTGAGCAGGTCGCGCATCGGTTCAGGCCATCAGGGCCTCAGGAGGGCATCAGGGCGAGGATCGAGTCCTTCATTGTTTGCAGGCGCTCCGCCACACGCGGATCACCGCCGTGGTCCGGGTGGTGCTGCTGGATCAGGCGCCGAAAAGCGCTGCGCACCTCCTCGGCCGTGGCGGTTTTGGCATCCAGGCCAAACACCACCCAGGGCCGGAAGTGCTTCAGCACATCAATGCCGTTGATCACCGTGGGTCCGCTCGCCAGATCGCGCTCGTGGGCCGGGATGCCGATAAAGCGCCGATAAAGCTTCAGCCAGTCTTCCTTGGTCTTGAAGGCCACCACCTCGCCGGTGATCGCCAGCTGGAAGTTGCGGTCTTTCTTCAGCGCTGCCACCGAGCTGCACTGGAAGTGGGCCAGCACCTGGCGCTTGATCTCCGCCAGCGCTGGCTCCTTTGCTGGTCGCGCCTTGGCGGCTGCAGGGGCGCGGAAGTCGCCCCCATTCACCTGGCGGGCAAAGGCCAGCAGATCGGCCTCGCTGATCGTGGGTTGGCTCAGCAGGGCGGCCACCAGGGCCTGCACCTCAGGCAGCGTGAGCATGCTGCGGCGAACGGGCACTGGGGTGCTCAGCCATGCACCACCATCCTTGTCTCCGCTGCCGCCATCTGTCAGATGTCATGCTCGCTCCGCATCAAAAACCCCGCCGCCGCTGCAGCGCTGAATCAGCCGCGGGCCGCGCTCACGGCCTGATCTCGGCCTCCTGCCCCTCCTTCAGGGGCAGGGTGAGGCGGTCGTGGGAGTTGGTGTCGCGCAGTTCCAGATTGCAGAACACCAGCTGCGCCGGGCTGTCAAACAGCGGCCCGGCGTGCCAGGTGCCGCGATGCAGGGTCACGATGCAGAGTGGCGGCACCGTGAAGGCCCGCAGCTGCGAGGCCGCATCGATCGGCTGATCGGCCGGGTGGCTGGCCGGGGCCACGGCCAGCTGCCAGGGATGGGGCTCCATCACCCCCAGGCACTGGCTCACCTGCCGGTGGGCGGCCAGCTCCCGAAAGCGCAGGCCCCTGGCCGGTAGTCGCATCGCGTAGAGCCGGGGTTGCCCTTCCTGCAGGTGCAGCTCGGCATCACCAGAGCGCCAGTCGCCTGCATCGCTCTGGGGCCAGATCACCTGCCCGTAGGGGGCAAAGGCCACGCTGGTGAGTGGTTCGGCAGACAGCTCAATCACGGGATGCTGCACCCAGACAGGACCAAAAAAGCCCCGCCTTGCGGCGGGGCCTGATGCCGGCGGGGTGCGCCGGCAGCGGAAGGGAGGGATCAGCCGAGGGCCTTGGCCTTGGCCACCACGTTGTCCACAGTGAAGCCAAACTGCTCCATGCAGATAGGGCCAGGGGCGGAGGCGCCGAAGCGGTCGATCGACACGGTGTCGCCCTCGAAGCCCACAAACTTGTGCCAGCCGAAGCTGCTGGAGGCTTCCACCACCAGGCGCTTGCGGCAGGCGGCGGGCAGCACGCTCTCCTTGTAGGCGGCGTCCTGCTCTTCAAACAGCTCGATGCAGGGCATCGACACCACCCGCACGTTCTTGCCCTCGGCGCGCAGCTGGGCGGCGGCCTTGGTGCACAGCTCCAGCTCGGTGCCGGTGCCGATCAGGATCAGATCGGGTGTGCCGTTGCTGTCTTCCAGGATGTAGCCGCCCTTGGCCACGTGAGCAGCGCTGGATCCGGCCTGGTTGGCCATCGCCTGGCGGCTGAGGATCAGCACGCTGGGACGCTTGCGGTTGGCGATCGCCACCTGGTACGCGCCGCTGGTTTCGTTGCCGTCGCCGGGGCGGAGCACCAGCATGTTGGGGATGGCCCGCAGGCTGGCCATCGTTTCGATCGGCTGGTGGGTGGGGCCGTCTTCGCCCAGACCGATCGAGTCGTGGGTGAGCACGTAGATCACACCCAGCTCGCTCAGGGCCGAGAGGCGCATGCCGCCCACCATGTAGCCCGCAAACACCACGAAGGTGCCGCCGTAGGGGATCAGGCCGCTGCCGTGATACGCCAGGCCGTTGAGGATCGCCGCCATGGCGTGCTCGCGCACACCGAAGTGCAGGTAGCGGTTGGCCTCGGCACCCTTCTGGAAGCCCTTTTCACCCTTGATGTCGGTGAGGTTGGAGTGGGTGAGGTCGGCCGAGCCGCCGATCAGCTCCGGCAGGTTGGGGCCGATCGCGTTGAGGCAGTTGTAGGAGTGCTGGCGGGTGGCCAGGCCCTTGTCGTCGGCGCTGTAGCTGGGCAGGCCGGCATCCCAGCCCTGGGGCAGCTCGCCGCGCAGGCGACGCTCGAATTCAGCGGCGTCAGCCGGATACTTGGCGCGGTAGTCGGCCAGGGTGTTGTTCCACTCGGCTTCGGCGGCGGCACCGCGGCTGATCGCCTGGCGCCACTGGTCGTAAGCCTCCTGGGGCACCTCAAACGGGCCGTAGGTCCAGCCCAGGTTCTTGCGGGTGAGGTCGGCCTCTTCCGCGCCCAGGGCGGCGCCGTGCACGCCGGCGGTGTTGGCCTTGTTGGGCGAGCCGTAGCCGATGGTGGTGGTCACCTTGATCATCGACGGCCGGTCGGTCACCGCCTTGGCTTCGGCAATGGCCCGGGCGATGGCGTCCACGTCGGTGTTGCCATCGGGCACGTGGATGGTGTGCCAGCCGTAGGCCTCGTAGCGCTTCAGCACATCTTCCGTAAACGACACATTGGTGTTGCCGTCGATGGTGATGTGGTTGTCGTCGTAGAGGGCGATCAGCTTGCCCAGACCCAGGTGGCCGGCCAGCGAAGCCGCCTCGCCGCTCACGCCCTCCTGGTGGCAGCCGTCGCCCATGATCACGTAGGTGTAGTGATCAACAACCGAGCAGTCGGGCTTGTTGAATTTGGCCGCCAGGTGCGCCTCGGCCATCGCCAGACCCACGGCGTTGGCGATGCCCTGACCCAGCGGGCCGGTGGTCACTTCAACGCCCGGGGTCTCGAAGGTTTCGGGGTGACCGGGAGTCTTGGAGCCCCACTGGCGGAACTGCTTGATGTCTTCGATCGTGACCGAGTCGTAGCCGCTCAGGTGCAGCAGCGCATACAGCAGCATGCAGCCGTGGCCGGCCGACAGCACGAAGCGGTCGCGGTTGAACCACTTGGGGTTCTTGGGGTTGTGCTTCAGCACCCGATCCCAGAGTGCATAGGCCATCGGGGCGCAGCCCATCGGCAGGCCCGGGTGGCCGGAATTGCTCTTGTTGATCGCATCCACCGCCAGGAAGCGGATGCTGTTGATGCAGAGGTTCTCCACGCTGCTGGTGGCGGCGGGGGAGCTGGGGGCGGCAACCATGGCGACTGGGGGCGAGGGGGTGTGGGAGGAAGACAGGGAGGGGTGAGGCCTGGTCAGGCCGTCAGCCGCTGAGGCGGCGGAAGGCAAGACAGACGTTGTGACCGCCGAATCCGAATGAGTTGGAGAGCACCACGTTCACCGGCAGCTCGCGGGCCTGGTTGGGCACCACGTCAAGGTCACAGGCGGGATCGGGGTTCTGATAATTGATCGTGGGGGGCACCAGGTTATGGCCAATGGCCAGCACCGCGGCCACGGCCTCGATGCCGCCGCTGCCGCCCAGCAGGTGCCCGGTCATCGACTTGGTGGAGCTCACCGGAATCCGCCGGGCGTGCTCGCCCAGGGCGGCCTTGATCGCGGCGGTTTCGTTGCTGTCGTTGGCCTGGGTGCTGGTGCCGTGGGCGTTCACGTAGTCCACGTCGGTGGCCTCCAGGCCGCCATCGCGCAGGGCCAGGCGCATCGCTTCGGCGCCGCCCACGCCGCCGGGGGAGGGGGCGGTGATGTGGTGGGCGTCGCAGGTCATGCCGTAGCCCACCACCTCGGCCAGGATCGTGGCGCCGCGGGCCTGGGCGTGCTCCAGGCTCTCGAGCACCAGCACGCCGGCGCCCTCGCCGATCACGAAGCCGTTGCGCTCGGCGTCAAACGGCCGGCTGGCGGTGGCGGGGTCGTCGTTGCGGAAGGAGAGGGCCTTGGCGCTGGCGAAGCCGGCCACCCCCAGGGGGGTGATCGCCGACTCGGCGCCGCCGGCCACCATCACGTCGGCCTGGCCCAGCTGGATGATCCGGAAGGCATCGCCGATGGCGTTGGAGCCGGCGGCACAGGCGGTAGCCACGGCCGTGCTCGGGCCCTTGGCACCGAGGGCGATCGCCGCCAGCCCGGTGGCCATGTTGGGGATCATCATCGGCACGCAGAACGGGCTCACCCGATCCGGACCGCGATCCTTGAGCACGTGGGCCTGGGTTTCCATCATCAGCAGGCCGCCCACGCCCGAGCCGATCGCCACGCCCACGCGGTGCTGATTGCTCGCATCAATGCTGAGGCCGGCATGGGCCAGGGCCTGCTTGGCCGCCACCACGCCGAACTGGCAAAAGCGATCCCAGCGCTTCGCCTCCTTCGGCTCCAGCCAGCCGGAAGGATCGAAATCCTTCACTTCGGCGGCGAAGCGGCAGGCGTGGCGCGCGGGATCAAACAGGGTGATCCCCGCCACGCCGTTGCGGCCGGTGCTCAACCCTTCCCAATAGCTGGGAACGTCGTTGCCGATCGGAGTGACAGCGCCGAGACCCGTGACAACGACGCTGCGGAGACCCTGGACCATGGAGCGGCTCAGGCCTGCTTGTCTTGGATGTACTTGACGGCGTCGCCCACGGTGGCGATGCCCTCAGCGGCCTCGTCGGGAATCTCGATATCGAAGGCCTCTTCCAGGGCCATCACCAGTTCCACGGTGTCGAGGGAATCGGCGCCCAGGTCGGTCTGGAAGTTGGATTCGGGCTTCACATCGCCAGCATCAACGCTGAGCTGTTCGGCAACGATCGAGCGCACTTTCTCGTAGATCGCTTCCTGGGACATGGCCGCTGTGTCAGTTGCCGCACTTTACGGGTCGCCCTGGCCCTGGTCTCCTCACGTATGAACAAGGGTGACGGGCTGGGCGGTGGTCGCCGTTGCCTCCGGCCGCTTTGGGTACGTTGGGCGCCACGCCGTTTGGTTTCCGGCCCAGGCCCATGTCTCACGCCGTCAAGATCTACGACACCTGCATCGGCTGCACCCAGTGTGTGCGGGCCTGCCCTCTCGATGTGCTCGAGATGGTGCCCTGGGATGGCTGCAAGGCCGGCCAGATTGCCTCCTCCCCCCGCACTGAAGACTGCGTGGGCTGCAAGCGCTGTGAAACCGCCTGCCCCACCGACTTCCTCAGCATCCGCGTGTATCTCGGCGACGAGACCACCCGCTCGATGGGCCTGGCGTACTGAGCCAGCTCCCATAAGCTCAGGCCCGGCCCCTAGTCGGGCTTTTTTCATGCCTGAACGCCGATGTGCGGAATCGTTGCCCTGATCGGATCGCGGGAGGCGGCTCCCCAGCTGCTGGAAGGGCTGCGTCAGCTGGAATACCGCGGCTACGACTCCGCCGGCATCGCCACCGTGGATGGGGCCGGGCTGCACTGCCTCAAGGCCGAGGGCAAGCTGATCAACCTCACGGCCCGCTATGAGGCGGCCGGGGCCCCGGGCCAGTGCGGCATCGGCCACACCCGCTGGGCCACCCACGGCAAGCCGGAGGAGCGCAACGCCCATCCGCACCTCGATGGCAGCGGCCGGCTGGCCGTGGTGCAGAACGGCATCATCGAAAACCACCGCAGCCTGCGGGAGGAGCTGCAGGCCGCCGGGGTGGTGTTCCGCAGCGACACCGACACCGAGGTGATTCCCCACCTGGTGGCGCGGGAGCTGCAGCGGTTGCAGGGCGCAGGGGAGCCGGCCGCCGCCGGCCAGCCCGGTGGCGGTGCGGCGAGCGGCAGCCTGCTGCTGGCGGCGGTGCAGGCGGTGCTGCCGCGCCTGCACGGCGCCTATGCCCTGGCGGTGGTGTGGGCCGAGGCTCCGGGGGCGCTGGTGGTGGCCCGCAAGGCGGCGCCGCTGCTGATCGGCCTGGGAGAAGGCGAATTCCTCTGCGCCAGCGACACCCCCGCCCTGGCCGGCTTCACCCGCACCATCCTGCCGATGGAAGACGGCGAGGTGGCGCTGCTCACCCCCCTGGGCATCGAGCTCTACAACCAGGCCGGCGCGCGGGTGCAGCGCGCCCCCAGCCTGCTGAGCGGCACCGAGCACGTGGCCGACAAGCGCAGCTTCCGCCACTTCATGCTCAAGGAGATCCACGAGCAGCCGGAAACGGCGGCCCTGTGGGTGGCGCGGCATCTGCCGGAGCCGGCGGCCGGGGCGGCTGATGCAGCCGTGACGGGTCCGCTGGTGGCCCTGCCGCTCAACGACGACTTCTTCGTGGGGGTGGAGCGGATTCAGGTGCTGGCCTGCGGCACCAGCCGCCATGCCGCCCAGGTGGGGGCCCACCTGCTGGAGCAGCTGGCCGGCATCCCCACCAGCGTGTTCTACGCCAGTGAATTCCGCTACGCCCCGCCGCCGCTCAGCCCCCACACGCTCACGATCGGCGTGACCCAGTCGGGGGAAACGGCCGACACCCTGGCGGCCCTGGCGATGGAGCAGGAGCGCCGCCAGCTGGTGGCCGATCCCGCCTACGCGCCGCGGCTGCTGGGTATCACCAACCGGCCCGAGAGCTCCCTGGCGCGGATGGTGGACCACATCCTCGACATCGGCGCCGGCATCGAGGTGGGCGTGGCCGCCACCAAGACCTTCCTCGGCCAGCTTTTGGCGTTCTATGGCCTGGCCCTGGCCTTCGCCGAGCGGCGTGTGGGCCAGCAACAGGCCGGCGGTGGCACGATCACCCGCGAGCGGCTGCTGGCCCTGGCGGCGGATCTGCGGGCGGTGCCCGCTCAGCTGCGGGAGCTGATCGCCGATCACGACCAGCGTGCCGCGGCCCTGGCCCACCGCTTCGAGAGCACCCAGGACGTGATCTTCCTGGGCCGGGGCATCAACTTCCCGATCGCGCTGGAGGGGGCCCTCAAGCTCAAGGAGATCAGCTACATCCACGCCGAGGGCTATCCGGCGGGCGAGATGAAGCACGGCCCGATCGCCCTGCTCGACGCCCGGGTGCCGGTGGTGTCGATCGCCATGCCGGGCTCCGTGTTTGAGAAGGTGCTCAGCAACGCCCAGGAGGCCAAGGCCCGCGACGCCCAGCTGATCGGCGTGGGCCCGTCGTGCGCCGACACCGAGCTGTTTGATGTGCTGCTGCCGATGCCGGAGGTGGATGAGCTGGTGAGCCCCCTGCTCACCGTGGTGCCGATGCAGCTGCTCAGCTATCACATCGCTGCCCACCGGGGCCTGGATGTGGATCAGCCCCGCAACCTCGCCAAGAGCGTCACCGTGGAGTAGGAGCCGGGGTGGCGCCGGCAGCACTCGCCGCTTCGTCGCTGCGGCCGTAGCGGTCTTCAAAGCGCACGATGTCGTCTTCGCCCAGATACGGCCCGCTCTGCACCTCGATCATCTCCACCGGGATCTTGCCCCGGTTGGTAAGCCGGTGCCGGCAGCCGAGGGGGATGTAGGTGCTCTGGTTCTCGCTCACCAGCTCCTCCACGCCGTCTTTCTCCACCACGGCGGTGCCGCGCACCACGATCCAGTGCTCGGCGCGGTGGTGGTGCATCTGCAGCGACAGGCTGGCGCCGGGGCTCACCACGATCTTCTTCACCTGCCAGCGGTCGCCCTCGGTGATGCCGTCGTAGCTGCCCCAGGGGCGGTAGATCTTGCGGTGGGCCTTGCTCTCGCTGGCCCCCTCGGCCTCGAGCCGGCCCACGATCGTTTTCACATCCTGGGCGCGATCGCGGTGGGCCACCAGCACCACGTCGTCGGTTTCCACCACCACCAGGTCGTTCACCCCCAGGCCCACCACCAGGCGGTTTTCACTGCGCAGGTAGCAGTTGCGGCTGTCCTGGCTGATCACGCGGCCGCGGGTCACGTTGCCGGCGCTGTCGCGGTCGGCCGTTTCCCACAGGGCACTCCAGCTGCCCACATCGCTCCAGCCGGCGTCGAGCGGCAGCACGGCGCCGCGGTCGGTCTTCTCCATCACGGCCACGTCGATGGCCACGCTGGGGCAGCGGGCGAAGGCCTCGCGCTCCAGCCGCAGGAAATCCAGATCGGCGCTGTCGTGCTCCAGGGCGGCGCGGCAGGCGCTCACCACCTCGGGGGCCAGGCGCTCCAGCTCGGCGAGCATGGCGCTGGCGCGGAACAGGAACATGCCGCTGTTCCAGGTGAAGCGCCCGGTGGCCAGGAACTGCTCGGCCGTGGCCCGATCCGGTTTCTCGACAAAGCGGGCGATCGGCACCGGCTGGAGGGTGCCGCCGGTTGCGGCGGTGCTGAGCACCTCGGCCGCCTCGATGTAGCCGTAGCCCGTTTCCGGCGCGGTGGGCACGATGCCGAAGGTCACCAGCTGGCCCGCCTCTGCCGCCGCCAGGCCCGCCGCCACCGCGTGGCGGAAGGCGGCCGCATCGCGGATCACATGGTCGGCCGCCAGCACCAGCAGCAGCGGGTCCTCGCCCCGGGCGGTGGCCTGCAGGGCAGCGATGGCCACCGCCGGAGCGGTGTTGCGGCCCATGGGTTCGAGCAGGATCGCCGCCGGTTCCACCTGGATCTGGCGGAGCTGTTCGGCCACGATGAAGCGGTGCTCCTCGTTGCACACCAGCAGGGGTGGCGCCAGGCCGGGCAGGCCCTCAAGCCGCAGCTGGGTCTGCTGCAGCAGGGTGTGCTCGCCGCCGCCGGCCAGGGGCCAGTACTGCTTGGGGTAGGTGGCGCGCGAGAGGGGCCAGAGCCGGGTGCCCGTGCCGCCGCAGAGAATCACCGGAACGAGCGGGCGGGTGGCCATGGCGGGCTCGGCTGGAGCTGGGTGTGATGCCGCCATTCAAATGGACATCCCCTTTGCATAGGGAAATCCACCAGGCGGCTGTCAGAGCTCCAGCAGCCCCGGCGGCGGGGTGAGTCCGATCCAGCCCTCCTCCAGCCGCACCTCCGGCACGATCGGCTCCACGAAGGGAATCAGCACCACGCGGTTGCCGTGGGCGGCGTTGAGCTGCACCTCCAGCAGGTCGTTGCCGCCGTGGAGCAGGTTGCGCACCACGCCGATCGCCGGGCCCGCGCCGCCGCCGGGCTCCAGCAGCCGCGCCTCCAGCCCCACCAGATCGAGCAGGTGGAATTCGCCGGGGGCCAGCTGGGGCCGCTGGCTCCCATCCACCAGCACCTCGTGGCCCACCAGGTTTTCGGCGGCCGTGCGGTCGTCGATGCCGGCCAGCCGCACCACATAGAGGTCTTTGCCGGGCAAGGGGCGGCCGCTGCGCAGCTCCACCGCCTGGGCAGGCGCCTGGGCGGGCTGGTTGGCGCGGCGCAGCCAGCGCCGGCCGGGCTTGGTGAAGCGCTCGGGGAAGTCGCTCAGCGGCAGCAGGCGCAGCTCGCCCCGCAGTCCCTGGGCGGCCACCAGCCGCCCCACCACCAGCAGCTCCTCCGGCTGGTCGTTCGGGGTGGGCAGGGCGTCGGGTTGCTCCATGGGCGTCGATAATGGGGTGGCGCTCGCCTTCCACCATGGCCGACCTGCCGATCCTGCCCGGCTCCACCGTGGTGGTGCGCGACGGCCGCTCGATCTACAACGGCTACAGGGGCTTCGTGCAGCGCATCAGCGACAGCCGGGCGGCCGTGCTGTTTGAGGGCGGCAACTGGGACAAGCTCGTGACCATGCCCATCACTGTGCTGGAGCAGGTCTGAGCCGCTGCAGCGCCGACCGCGCCGCCTCCTGTTCGGCGGCACGGCGGGAGCGGCCCCAGCCTTCGGCGCTCGCCTCGCCGGCCACCTCCACCCAGCAGTGAAAGCGCCGCGGGTCGCCGTGCACCTGGCTGCGCTCTTCGCTGCGGTAGTGCGGCAGCCCCAGCCGGCGGGCCTGGGTCCATTCCTGCAGCGCTGATTTCCAGTTGTGCTGGTCGGGATCGGCCAGCAGTTCGGCCGTGCTCAGCCGCCAGTGGGGGCCGAGCCACTGCAGCACCGGGCCCAGTCCGCCCTGTTCGCCGCCCCAGGCCAGATACAGCGCGCCGATCAGGGCTTCGCACAGCTCGGCCCGCACGGTGGCCTGGCCGGCCTGATCCCCGGCCGCCATCGGTCCGATCCGCCACACCCGCTCGATGGCGCAGCGCTCGCCCAGCTCCGCCAGCCAGCGGTCGCTCACCAGCTGGCCCCGCAGGGCGGCGTGCCGGCCCACGCTCAGCCCGCCGTGCTCCCGCTGCAGGAAAGCTGCTGCCGCCAGGCGCAGCACCGCATCCCCCAGAAATTCCAGCCGCTCGTGGTTGCGGGCCAGGCCGGCGGAGGTGTGCGTGAGGGCCTCCTCGATCGGCGCCAGGGCCTCGGCGCCGTCACCGGGGCCGCCGGCGGCGCTGGGGTCCAGGCCCAGCTCGCGCAGGAAGGTCACCAGCTGGCGGCGGCGTTCCGGAGTCACGGCGGGGGCAGAGGGGGCGTAGACGCTGGGTCGATCAAAGGGGTGAAAGCAGGACGTAAGCCGGGTTCTGTTCTCCCGCCGGCAGCCCGAAGGCCAGCGGCGGGGGGTGATCATCTGTCTGGGACCGCCGTTGCCGGCGGCCTCGAGCGGCGCGCTTGTGTCGGGACGGGTGTCATGGCCAACCGTTGTCCCTGGGCCTTGCTCCCAGCCGGGGTTTACCGAGCCAGCACCTCTCGATGCTGCTGGTGCGCTCTTACCGCACCTTTGCACCCTTGCCTGATCCCCGAGGGGCCATCGGCGGTGTGTTTCTGTGGCACTCTCCTCACGGTCACCCGCACTGGGCGTTACCCAGCAGGCCTGGCCATTGGGGAGCCCGGACTTTCCTCAACCAGGCGCCTGGGTCGTTCCAAGGAGCGGCCCAGACCCTGATCGCGATCACCTCGCCTGCTTTCAGACCCCATAATGCCGTTGCGGTTTGGGCCGCATGGGGCTGTAGCTCAGCCGGATAGAGCGACGGTTTCCTAAACCGTAGGTCGTGGGTTCGAGTCCCGCCAGCCCCGTGCCTCACCCCCTGGAAGCAGCGCAACGGGGTGCAGGGCTCAGAATGAACCGGTGAGAGAACACCGGATGAACCCTCCTCGCGGATTGGCCATGGCCGATCTCGCCGCCGCCAAGGTGCGCAAGGGTCTCGATCGCACCACCAGGCTGCTGGCCGTGGCCGCCGGTGCGGTGGCGGCATCGCTCAGCGAGCTCAACAACGTTGGGACCGATCTTGTTTGGTTGGAGCGGTTCCGCTCCTGTGCCGACAACCACCTCCATGCTCTGATCGCTGCAGCCCAGACCCCTGAGTTCTGGCAGCGCACCCTGGGCCATGCCCTTGAGGCCAGCGTGTACGCAGCAGCCATCACGGCCGTGGATCAACTGCTGGTGCACCGCGACGCGTTGCTCAACGGCACCGTTGAGACACGCCAGCAGAGACTCCTGCAGATCCTGCAGACCAGCGGCCTGATGGCGGCTGGTGCTCTGCCGGTGTCGATGTTCCTGGCCGTGGCCCTGATGCTGGTGCCTGGCCTGGCGGCGGTGATGGGTCCGCTGGGCGTGATCGGCAGCGCCGGCCTGGGTGTGCGGCTGCTCACCTCAGCTGTGCGCCATCCCAGCCAGCAGGAGCGGCGGGCCGTTCAGCAGCTGCAGGGCCTGCTGCAGGAACTGATCTATGCCCTGCAGCGCGACAGCGACGGCAATCTGACCATCACGGTGCAGGCCCAGCCGGTGCACTGACTGCCGGTGCACTGCAAGCCGGTGCACTGCAGGACAGTGGCCCCCGGGGATCCGGTTTGGTGTTCCCTCCCCGGCTCTGTCGCGTCGGTAGTCACCACTACCGGTAGCGCCCTTCCCAATTCAGCCACCGCGGCTAGCGTGGCCTGAGTCGCCCGACCGCGATGACCCAGCTGCACGACCTGCGCCTGCGTCTGCTGGTGCAGCAGGAGAGTGAGCGCATCGCCAACAGCCAGCCCGACGAACTCGACCTCTCGGTGGTGCAGGCGCGCTGCCTCTGCTGGCTGGCGCTGCTGGCTGAGGCCCATGAGGAGCAGGCCGGCGATGCCGAGCGTCGGGGCGACACCGAGCAGGCCATGGGCTGGTTTGCCGACTCCATGCGGCTGCGGGATGTGATCAACGTGGTGAGCTCGATCGAGATCCCCCTGCCTGCCGCCAGCGCTGATTCAGACGACGATCTGGGCGGCGACCCGGGCGATGCAGGCCCGGGCGGCGACCGCGATCGGGGTCCGTTGGCCGCCTGAGAGCCCCCCGGTGCCATGATGGGGGTTGACAGACAAAGGGAGTGCGGTGCCCGAAGAGCCCTGCCAGTGCCCTGATTGCCAGCGTTTCTATCGGGAGCACGACCGATTGATTCGCGAAAATCCCACCCTGCGCCAGCAGCAGGAGCTCAACTGGGCGGCGCTGCAGGCGTTTCGTACCCTGGCTGGCCGCGTGCTTGATGAGCTGCAGAAGCAGCATGGCGATTCGGCCCAGGGGCCTGCCGGCGCCCCGGCTTCAGCCGGCGACACCAACGCCGGGATCGGCACGGCGGAGGCAGGCGCTGAGCCCGATGCGATGCAGCAGGCCATGGCCGATCTGGAGAACATCAACGCCCACCTGTTCTCGATCGAGGCCCTGATGGAGCGCATCTTCGATGTGCGCGTGCCCGAAGAGGTGGAGCAGACCTTCCGGGAGCTGGCCGGCGAGCTGGCCCCCGATCCGCTCAATGCCGACCGGCTGCGCCTCAACCGGCTGCTCCACCAGACGCCCGACCTGCCCGGCTAGGCGGCTGCCCCCTGGTTAATCCAGATCGCAGGTGATCGTGATCGGATAAGCCTCGGCTTTCCAGATCCGCTCGGCGTATTCCTGGATCGAGCGATCGGAGGAGAAGAAGCCGGTGCGGGCCGTGTTGAGCAGCGACATCTGGTTCCAGCGGCGCCGATCGGCCCAGGCCCGGTCCACCTCGCTCTGGGCGCGCAGGTAGTCGGCGAAGTCGGCCAGCACGAAGAAGGGATCCCGGCCGGTGAGGTTCTGCAGCAGCGGCCGGAACAGGTCGCCGTCGCCGTTGCTGAAGTGGCCCTGCTCGATCAGCCGCAGCACTTCGCCGAGCTCCGGGATCGAGGGAATCAGCTCCCAGGGCATGTAGCCATCGCGGTGCAGGGTGGCGATCTCGTCGGCGGTTTTGCCGAACAGGAAGAAGTTGTCGGCTCCCACCTGCTCGCGGATCTCCACATTGGCGCCGTCGAGGGTGCCGATCGTGAGCGCGCCATTCATGGCGAACTTCATGTTGCCGGTGCCGGAGGCCTCCTTGCCTGCGGTGGAGATCTGCTCGGAGAGATCCGAGGCCGGATACACCCGCTCGCCCAGCTTCACGTTGTAGTCGGCCAGGAAGATCACCCGCAGGCGCCCGTCCATGTCGGGGTCGGCGTTGATCGTTTCGGCGATGCCGTTGATGAAGCGGATGATCAGCTTGGCCATGTAGTAGCCCGGGGCCGCCTTGCCACCGAAGATCACGGTGCGCGGCGCCATGCCATCGGCCAGGCCGTTCTTGATGCGCAGATACTGGGCCACCACCTGCAGGGCATTGAGGTGCTGGCGCTTGTATTCGTGGATGCGCTTCACCTGCACATCAAACAGGGAGGCCGGATCCACGAGCACGCCGTTGTGGCGGTGGATGTAGTTGCTGAGGTGGTGTTTCACCGCCAGCTTGGTGGCACCCCAGCGCTCCAGGAATCCCTCGTCGTCGACGTAGCGCTCGAGCCGGCGCAGCTGGTGGAGGTCGCGGATCCAGTCTTCCCCGATCGCCTCGTTGAGCAGGCCTGAGAGCTGGGGATTCGAGAGACCGATCCAGCGCCGCGGCGTCACCCCGTTGGTCACGTTGGTGAACTTTTCGGGCCAGAGCGCGGCGAACTCGGGGAACAGCTCGGTTTTCACCAGTTCGCTGTGCAGGGCCGCCACCCCATTCACGTGGTGGGAGGCCACGGTGGCCAGATTCGCCATCCGCACCGCCTTGGTGCCCTCCTCATCGATGATCGACACCCGGCGCAGGATCTCCTCATTGCCGGGGTACTTCAACCGCACCTGCTGCAGGAAGCGGCGGTTGATCTCGTAGATGATCTCCAGGTGGCGAGGCAGCAGGGAGCCGAACAGCGGCAGGCCCCATTTCTCCAGGGCTTCCGGCAGCAGGGTGTGGTTGGTGTAGGCCACCGAGCTGGTGGTGATGCGCCAGGCGGTGTCCCAGTCGAGGAGTTTGTCGTCGAGCAGCAGCCGCATCAGCTCGGCCACGGCGATCGCCGGGTGGGTGTCGTTGAGCTGCACGGCCCAGTGGTCGGCGAATTCCGTCACGGGAATGCCGCGGGCATCGAGGTTGCGGATCATGTCCTGCAGTGAGCAGCTCACAAAGAAGTGCTGCTGCTTGAGCCGCAGGCGCCTGCCCTCGTCGGTGCCGTCGTTGGGGTAGAGCACCTTGGAGAGGGTCTCCGAGCCCACTTTCTCCTCCACGGCGCCGTAGTAATCGCCGATGTTGAAGGCGTAGAAGTCGAAGCTCTCGGTGGCATCGGCGCGCCAGAGCCGCAGCCGGTCGCAGGTGTTCACCCGATAGCCCAGCACCGGCACGTCGTGGGGAATGCCGATGGCGTGCTCGTCGGGGATCCAGCGCACCCGGTAGTGGCCGTGCTCATCGCGGTAGCTCTCGGTGCGGCCGCCGAAGCCCACGAAGCAGGCCTGATCGGGATGGGGCAGCTCCCAAGGCCAGCCGCTCTTGAGCCACTTGTCGGTGATCTCCACCTGCCAGCCGTCGCGGATCAGCTGGTCGAAGATGCCGAACTCGTAGCGGATGCCGTAGCCCGTGGCGGGGATTTCCAAGGAGGCCAGCGATTCCAGGAAACAGGCGGCCAGGCGTCCCAGGCCGCCGTTGCCCAGGCCCGGCTCCTCCTCCACGTCGAGGATCTCGTTGATGTCGTTGATGCCGAAGCGGCGTAGGGCCTCGGCGGCGGCCTCCTCGATGCCCAGCATCAGCAGGTTGTTGCCCAGCTGCGGACCGATCAGGAATTCGGCTGAGAGGTAGGCCACCACCCGCGTGGGGGTGGATCGGATCGCCTCCAGCCCGGCCAGGTAGCGGGTCATCAGGCGGTCGCGCACCGCGTAGCTCAGCGCCATGTAGAGGTCGTGGCGGCTGGCCGTTGGGGCGAGCTTGCCCATCGTGAAGAACAGGTGCTCGGTCATGCCGTCGAACACGTCGTCGGCCGTGAGCCCGCTGCGGTCGGGATCGGCGTAGCAGCCGGGGGTGGGCAGGCGCAGGTTGAGGGTGTGCGGGTCGCTCATGCCGATGCCTCCACGGCGTTGTCGTTGGTGTTTGCGGTGATGTCGGCGTGCCAGCGCCAACCGGTCACGTCCGGGGCGTCCATGCCGTGGGTGTGGGCGTAGGCGCGGTTGGAGAGAATCGCCTCCTTCATCCGTTCCTTCACGTGGGCGGCGCGTGACCCTAACCCCGGTACCCGGTCGATCACATCGATCACCAGATTGAAACGGTCGATCTGGTTGTTCATCGCCAGCTCCAGCGGCGTGTTGATGTTGCCCTTCTCCTTGTAGCCGCGCACGTGGAAGTTGACGTGGTTGGTGCGGCGGTAGGTGAGGCGGTGGATCAGCCAGGGATAGCCATGGAAATTGAAGATCACTGGCCGATCGGTGGTGAACAGCGAATCGAAGTCGCGGTCGCTCAGACCGTGCGGGTGCTCATTGGGGGTGGTGAGGGCAAACAGTTTCACCACGTTGAGCACGCGGATCTTGAGCGAGGGGATCTCGCGCCGCAGGATCTCCACCGCCGCCAGCGTCTCCTTGGTGGGGATGTCGCCGGCGCAGGCCATCACCACATCCGGTTCATCGGGTGCGATGCCGCAGTCGTCGTTGCTGGCCCAGCTCCACAGCCCGATCCCCTTGGCCACATGGGCACGGGCCTGCTCGAGGCTGAGGTACTGGAGGTGCTTCTGCTTGTCGCTCACGATGATGTTGCACACGTTGGGCTCAAGCAGCGCCTCCTCCGCCACCGCCAGCAGGGCGTTGGCATCGGCGGGCAGATATACGCGCACCACTTCGCCGCTCTTGTTGCCGGCCAGGTCGATGAAGCCCGGGTCCTGGTGCGTGAAGCCGTTGTGGTCCTGCCGCCACACGGTGGAGGAGATCAGGCAGGTCCAGGGGGAGATCGGCGCACGCCAGGGGGCGTGGTGGATGCAGCTCTCCAGCCACTTGGCGTGCTGGTTGAACATCGAGGCGATCACATGGGCGAAGGCCTCGTAGGTGTGGAAGAAGCCATGTCTGCCGGTGAGGAGATAGCCCTCCATCATCCCCACCAGGGTGTGCTCGCTGAGCATCTCCACCACGCGGCCGTGGCGTGAGAGTTCGCTGCCGTTCATGTCTTCCGGCAGAAACTCCTCCATCCACACCTTCTTGCTCACCGCATAGATGGCCTGGAGGCGATTCGACGCTGTTTCATCCGGCCCGAAGACCCGCAGGGAATCGGGGTTGCGGCCGATGGCATCGCGCAGCAGCTCCCCCAGCGGGGCGGTGTTCTCGTGCTCCAGCTGGCCGGGCGACTCCACGGCCACGGCGTAGGTCTCGATCGGCGGCAGGCGCAGCTTGCGGCGCAGCAGGCCGCCGTTGGCATGGGGGTTGGAGCCCATGCGGCGGTTGCCCTTGGGCGAGAGGGCCTGCAGCTCGGGGATCAGGGTGCCGTTGCCATCAAACAGCTCCCAGGGGCGGTAGCTCCTGATCCACTCCCCCAGCATCTCCAGCTGCTGCGGGTCGCCCTTGGGGTTGGGCAGGGGCACCTGGTGGCTGCGCCAGAAGTTTTCGAGCTTCTGCTCACCCAGCGCCGCCGGGCCGGTCCAGCCCTTGGGCGAGCGCAGCACGAGCATGGGCCAGATGGGCCGGCTCACATTGGCGGGATCGCCGCTGCGGCGTGCCTCGGCGTGGATGGCGGCGATGCGATCGGCCGCCTGATCCATCGCTGCCGCCATGGCTGCATGCATGGCCAGGGGATCGGAGCCCTCCACAAACAGCGGCTCCCAGCCGTAGCCGCGCAGCAGGCTCTCCAGCTCGGCCCTGGGGATGCGGGCCAGCAGGGTGGGGTTGGCGATCTTGTAGCCGTTGAGGTGCAGCACCGGCAGCACGGCGCCGTCGGATGCGGGGTTGAGGAATTTGTTGATGTGCCAGCTGGTGGCGAGCGGGCCGGTTTCGGCCTCGCCATCGCCCACGCAGGCGATCGCGATCAGCTCGGGGTTGTCGAACACCGCCCCGCAGGCGTGGGAGAGCACATAACCCAGCTCACCGCCCTCATGGATCGAGCCGGGGGTTTCGGGGGTGCAGTGGGAGCCGATGTGGCCCGGAAACGAGAACTGCTTGACGAAACGGCGCAGTCCCTCCGCATCCTGTGACTTGTCGGGATAGATCTCGCTGTAGGAGCCATCGAGATAGGTGGGCGCCAGCACGCCCGGGGCGCCGTGGCCCGGACCCGACAGGTAGATCATGTCGAGACCCCGCTGGCGGATCAGCCGGTTGGCGTGGGTCCAGATGAAGCTCTGCCCCGGACTCGAGCCCCAGTGGCCCAGCAGCCGGTTCTTGATGTGCTCCGGCCGCAGCGGCTCGCTCAGCAGGGGGTTGTCCTGCAGGTAGATCATCCCCACCGCCAGCAGGTTGGCGGCCCGCCACCAGGCATCGAGGCGCTCCAGCTCCTGCTGATCCGGCGCCGCCGCGCGCTGCACGTCGGCTGCCGCTGGCGCCGCCGCGACGAAGGGTTCGAGGGTCACTGCCTACCAGCTCCGGCCTGCTCGGACCGTAGCGATGGCTGCTTCAGCCACGACCCTCAGGCCCCTAGAGATCAGGGTCTGAACACTTGGGCGGCCTTAGCGTCGCCCCCACCTGCGCGACCCCATGACCTTGCCAGCTCTGTTGCTCGAGGTGGGCGGCCACCAGCTCGAGGTGGCCGACACCCTGATTTCGGTGGGTGAGTTCCTGGTGATCTTCGTGGCCGCCAGGGTGCTGGCCGAGCTGATGGTGCGGCTGCAGCTCCCCACCATCCTCGGCGAGCTGGTGGCCGGCGTGCTGATCGGCGTGTCGGGCCTGCACCTGATCGTGCCGCCGGAAACCCAGGCCCAGCTCAGTGGCTGGGGGGTGGCGCTGCTGAGCTCCCTGGCCGACCTGCCGGGCGAGGCCGTGACCGATCTCTACCGCGAGACGTTCCCCAACCTGCAGGCCGTGTCGCAGATCGGCCTGTTCGCCCTGCTGTTTCTCACGGGCCTGGAGAGCGAGCTCGATGAGCTGGTGGCGGTGGGCCTGCAGGCCACCACGGTGGCCGTGACCGGCGTGGTGCTGCCCTTCGCCCTCGGCACCGCCGGGCTCTACTACCTCTTTCATGTGCCCCTGATTCCGGCGGTGTTCGCCGGGGCCGCCATGACGGCCACCTCGATCGGCATCACAGCCAGTGTGTTCGGCGAGCTGCGCTACCTGCGCACCCGTGAGGGCCAGACGGTGATCGGCGCCGCCGTGCTCGACGACATCCTCGGCATCGTGATCCTGGCGGTGGTGGTGAGCCTGGCCGGTGGCGGCGGCTTCGCCCTCGGCCCGATTCTCAAGCTGGTGGCGGCCGCCGGTGTGTTTGTGGCGGCGGCCCTGTTTCTTAGTCGCACCGCCGCCCCGGGCTTCGACTGGGTGCTGGATCAGCTCAAGGCCCCGGGTGAGGTGGTGGTGGCCAGCTTCGTGGTGCTCTCGCTCTGCTGCTTCGCTGCCCAGGCGATCGGCCTGGAGGCGGCCCTGGGCGCCTTCGCCGCCGGCCTGATCCTGAGCAGCTCCCGCCACACCCATGCCATCCAGGAAACGGTGAAGCCCCTGGTGGCGCTGTTCGCCACGATCTTCTTCGTGCTGATCGGCACCGGCATGGATCTCTCGGTGCTCAACCCCTTCGATCCGGCCAACCGCGAGGGCCTGATCGTGGCCGCCTTCCTGCTGGTGGTGGCGATCGCCGGCAAGGTGGCCGCCGGCTGGAGCTACGTGAGCAAGGAGCCCACCAATCGCCTGGTGGTGGGCCTCGGGATGATGCCCCGCGGCGAGGTGGGACTGATCTTCCTGGGCCTGGGCAGCCAGGCTGGGTTGCTCACCCCGGCCCTGGAGGCCGCCATCCTGTTGATGGTGATCGGCACCACCTTCCTGGCGCCGATCCTGCTACGGGTGGTGCTGGGTGGCAGTTCCGGAGGCCCCGATCGTGACCCCCTCGCCGAAATCCCCACCTGAACCGCCCGCCTCCGGGCGCAGCCTGCTCTCCCGCTGGGGACTGAGCTGGGGCGGCTGGCTCGACAACCGCCGCGGCGAGTGGTGGCTGCTGGCCCAGCTGGCCCTGATCGCCGCCCACCTGCTGCCGCCCTGGCCGGCGCCGGGCAGCTGGGGCTACGCCTGGCCCCTGCCGCTGGCCCTCGGTGGCGCGGTGCTGTTTCTGCTGGGGCTGGTGCTGGCTCTGCAGGCGTTTCTGCGGCTGGGCCCGAATCTCACGCCCCTGCCGGAGCCGATGGCCGGGGCGGCCCTGGTCACCACCGGCGCCTATGCCCGCTGCCGCCACCCCCTCTATCAGGCCATCCTGCTCTGTTCACTGGGGGTGACCCTGGCCCTGGGCAGCCTGCTGCACCTGGCCCTGCTGCTCGGCCTCTGCGCCGTGCTGGGGGGCAAGGCACGGCGGGAGGAGCGGGCCCTGGAGCGGGTGCATCCCGACTACGCGGCCTATCGCCTGCGCACGCCGGCGATCATTCCCCGCTGTCTCTGGCTCGACTGGCGAGCGCTGTGAACAGGCCCCAGCCGGCGGCCATCAGGCCCAGGCTGCTGGCCCAGCTCGGACCCAGGGCCCAGCCCAGGCCGAGCTCGGTGAGGGTGCCGATCGCCAGCGCCAGCGCCAGGCTGGCCAGCACCAGCAGCAGCTGCTGCAGCCCCGGATCCAGCGAGCCCTCCGCCAACGCCTGCTCCAGGCGGGTCAGCGGCAGGCTCAGGGGCAGGTAGAGGGCCAGGGCCCAGAGGGCGATGCCCGGCAGCAGGGCGCTCCAGTCGGGGCCGACGGGGGGCAAAGGGCAGGTGGCGAATCTCCCTAGCATCGGTCCTCATCGCCGCCCGGCCTTGCTCACCCCCACCGCCCGGATCCAGCCCTGGAGTCACCTCGGCCATCCCGTGCATGCGGTGTCGGCCGGTCCGGCTGAGCCGGAGGGGCCCGCGGTGCTGCTGGTGCACGGCTTCGGCGCCAGCACCGACCACTGGCGCCACAACATCCCGGCCCTGGCCGAGCGCCATGAGGTGCACGCCATCGATCTGCTGGGCTTCGGCCGCAGCGCCAAGCCCGCCGCTCTTTCCTACGGCGGCGCCCTCTGGCGCGACCAGCTGGCCGCCTACGTGGCGGAGCGCATCGGCCGGCCCACGGTGCTGGTGGGCAATTCCCTGGGGGGCTTTGCGTCGCTGGCGGCCGGCGTGGCCCTCGCTGAGCAGGCCGCCGGGGTGGCACTGCTCAATGCCGCCGGCCCCTTCAGCGATGAGCAGGCCCCGCCGAAGGGCTGGGGCGCTATCGCCCGCCAGACCATCGGCGGGGCGCTGCTGAAGAGCCCGGTGCTGCAGCGGCTGCTGTTTGAGAACCTGCGCCGGCCGGCCACGATCCGCCGCACCCTCAACCAGGTGTATCTCGACAAGACCAACGTGGACGACGCCCTGGTGGAGGCGATCCGTCGCCCCTCCCTGGACCCGGGGGCCTTCGGCGTGTTCCGCACCGTGTTCGACATCCCCCGCGGCCAGCCCCTCGATGAGCTGTTTGCCGAGCTCACCTGCCCGCTGCTGCTGCTCTGGGGCATCCGCGACCCCTGGATCAATGCGGCCGGTCGCCGGGCCGCCTTCCAGCGCCACGCCCCGGCAGCCACCACCGAGGTGGTGCTGGAGGCGGGGCACTGCCCCCACGACGAGGTGCCCGACCAGGTGAATGCGGCCCTGCTGGCGTGGCTGGCGGGCCTCAGCCCCGCAGCGGCTGAACCCCCGGCAGTCGCCCCCGAGCCAGTTGCTGCTTCGGGTCGAACTGGCGCTTGAGCGCCTCGATCAGCGGGCGCGAGGGCGCATCCAGCCAGGCGGGAATGGCGTTGCCGGCCGGCTGCCGCAGCACGGTGAGGTAACCCCCCAGCTCGGTGCAGCGGCGCCGCAGCGCCTCCACCTGGTGGCCGGCCAGCTGCTCGCCGCTGGCCCAGGCCAGGCCCAGGCCGCTGCCGGTGGCGCAGCACCACGACGCGTTCGCGAGGGCCCGTTCCTGCAGCAGGGCCGGAAGTTGGTCGGGCCGCACCCCCAGGCGCAGCAGCCAGGCGGGATCGGCCGCGTTGGTGGGTGAGGCGCCGTTGCCGCGATCGCCGAGGCCCTGGGCCACGCGCTCCTGCAGGGCCTCGGCATCGAGCTCCTCAACCTCCAGCTCCGGGGCCCGCTCGCGGATGCAGGCGATCTGCTCACCGAGGGTCTGGGCGCTGATGCTCGCCAGGCTGATCAGCAGGCCCTGCTGCAGGGGGGCGCTCCGCTGCCAGTCGAGCCGCTCCGGGCTGAGGCTTGAGCCCAGCAGCCATTGGGCCATGGCCGCCAGCTGGGGCGCCGGCCCACTCAGCCACAGGCCGCGGCGCTGGGGCGGCAGGGGCTGGGTGCGCAGGGTGACGGCCGTGATCAGGGCCAGCGATCCCCAGCTGCCGCACAGCAGCCGCATCAGGTCGTAGCCGGCCACGTTCTTCACCACCTTGCCGCCGGCGCGGGCGGCGGTGCCGTCGGCCCGCAGCAGCTCGATGCCGATCAGCTGATCGCGCACGCCCAGATAGCGCTGGCGCAGTCCCCCAGCCAGGCCGCGGGCCACCAGGCCGCCGATGCTGCCGCTGGCTTCGCCGCTCGTTCCGCTGCCCCAGGCCCAGTCGAGGGGTAACCACTGCCGGTGGTGTGCCAATTCCTCTTGAAGCACCACCAGTGGTGTGCCGGCCGCCACCGTGACTGTGAAATCGCCGGGGTTGTGCTCCACGATCCCGCTCAGCCGTGCCGTGCTCACCACCAGGGGCTCTCCCTGCACCGCCGGGCCCCACTGCAGCCGGCTGCACTGGCCGGCGGGCAGCCAGGGGGTGGCCTGCCGGTGCAGGTCGTGCACCAGCTCCTGCAGCTCGCTGGGCTCAGGGCGCATCACGGCACGATGGTGCCATGGCAGAGAGGTTTCCAGCAGAGAGGTTTCGAGCCGAGAGGCTTCAGGTCGTGGTGCTCGACGACGACCCCACCGGCTCCCAGACGGTGCATGGCTGTCCGCTGCTGCTGCGCTGGGACAGCGAGACCCTGCGGCGCGGCCTGGCCCACCCCTCGCCGC
Source organism: Prochlorococcaceae cyanobacterium (assembly GCA_044235095.1). GTDB lineage: Bacteria > Cyanobacteriota > Cyanobacteriia > PCC-6307 > Cyanobiaceae > NIES-981. The sequence continues at coordinate 25,053 of JBIIIC010000025.1, forward strand.
TGCTGTTTGTGCTGGCCAACAGCCGCGCCCTCGATCCGGCGGCGGCGGCGGCGCGCACCCGGGAGATCTGCCGGGCCCTCAAGCCCGTGCTGGAGCAGGCCCAGGCGGCCGGCGAGCTGGATCATTGGCTGATCGTGAGCCGGGGCGATTCCACCCTGCGCGGCCACTTCCCGCTGGAGTCCGAGGTGATCGCCGCCGAGCTGGGCCCCTTCGACGCGGCCTTCCTGGCGCCGGCCTTTCTGCCGGGGGGGCGCACCACGCTTGGTGGCGTGCACTATCTCCACGGCCAGCCCGTGCACACCACCCCCTTCGCCGCCGATCGCCTGTTTGGCTACGGCACCAGCGATCTGGCGGCCTGGGTGGAGGAGAAGAGTGCCGGGCGCATTCCGGCCGCAGTCGTGCAGCGGCTGGGCCTGGCGGAACTGGAGGGCGATCCCGATCGCCTCTGCCAGCGCATTGCCGATCTGCGCGGCCAGCCCTGGGTGGTGGTGGATGCGGAGCGGCCGCAGCACCTGGCGGCCCTGGGGGCCGCGGTGCGGGCGCTCACGGCTCCAGCCGCTGCCGAGCGCTGGGGCCGGCCGCGGCGGTTCCTGTTTCAATCGGCCGCCAGCCTGCTCAACGGCCTGGTGGAGATCGGCCCGCAGCCGCTGGATGCCCGGGGGCTGGCGGGGTTGCGACGCCGCGGGCGCGATGGCGAGCCGCTGCCGGGGCTGGTGCTGGTGGGCTCCCATGTGCCGCTGGCCGATGCCCAGTTGGCCCAACTGCTGCGGGAGCCGGCCTGCGCGCTGGTGGAACTGGACGTGGCCAAGCTGTGGCGGGTGCTGGAGGGTCCGGCTCCCACGGAGCTGCTGGGCTCGCTGGAGCGGAGCTGGCTGGCCCAGCTGCGGGCCCTGCTGGCTGCGGGTCGCACGCCGGTGTTGGCCACCAGCCGGGGGGAGGTGACCTGTGCCTCGCCCGAGGAGCGCCGGCGCCTGGGGCTGGGGCTGGCGGCCCTGATGGCGCGGCTGGCGGCGGCCCTGGCACCCCAGCTGGGCTACCTGATCAGCAAGGGCGGCATCACCAGCCACACCCTGCTGGCGGACGGCCTGGCGGTGGATCAGGTGGAGCTGCAGGGCCAGCTGCTGCCGGGGTTGTCGCTGGTGCTCACCCCGGCAGCGGCCGCCGCGGAGCGGCTGCCGCTGCTCACCTTTCCCGGCAACCTCGGTGAGGCCGGCACGCTGGCCGAGGCCTGGCGGCTCATGGAGCGGGGTTGAGCGGCGGGGCCAGCCAGCCCAGTCGCGCGGCCAGCAGGCCCGCCGGCAGGGCCAGGCCGGCCAGCGCGGCGGCGGTGAGGCAGGTGAGCGGGGCGCTGGCCGCAGCCCCCACCAGAAATGCCAGCGACACAGCGGCGATCAGCAGCGGCGGCAGCGGATAGGCCCAGCAGCGGAAGGGCCGCGCCAGCTCCGGCTCGCGCTGGCGCAGGGCCATCAGGGCGGCCACGCCGGCCAGGGGCAGGCTCACATAGAGCACGGCGCCCATCGCCAGCAGCTGCTCAAACGAACCCGCCAGCAGCAGCAGGCTGGCGGCGCCGCTGGTGAGCAGCAGGGCCGCTACGGGGGTGCCGCCCGGGTTCACCCCGGTGGTGAAGGCCGGCAGCAGTCCGGTGCGGCCCAGGCCGTAGAGGATGCGTGGCGCCGCCATCACCACGGTGTTGATCAGCCCGAGCAGGGCCACCAGCGCCACGGCCGTGATCACGGCCCCGCCGGCCGGGCCCAGCAGCGCCTGGGCCGCCAGGGCCGCCGGCAGCTGGGCGCGGGCCAGCAGCGGCAGGGGCAGCACGTGCAGCAGGGCGCCGTTGATCAGCAGGTAGAGCGCCAGCACGGCCAGCACCCCACCGATCAGAGACCGGGGCAGGTCGCGCTCCGGCTCGCTGAACTCCTCGGCGAAATAGAGGGGGCTGGCCCAGCCGTCGTAGGTGGTGATCACCGCCTGCAGGGCCAGCACGGCGGCGCCGCCCAGGCTCTGCCAGGCACCCACCGGCGGCAGCGGCCCGGCCAGCACGGCACTGCGCTCCAGTGCCTGGCGCGCCTCCAGCGGCAGGGGCCAGAACAGGCAGCCCGCCACCAGGGCCAGCAGGGCCGCCGCCTTGGCCAGGCTCAGCCACTCCTGGCTGGCACTGCCGGCCCGCAGGCCCCGCAGCTGGATCGCCGTGAACAGCGCCAGGCTGGCCAGGGCGATCCCTTTGATCACCAGGGGGCTCATGCCCCAGGCGCCGGGGAGCAGCGGCTGGGCCAGCTCGCCCACGGTGGTGGCCACCCAGGCCAGGCCGATGGCGTGGGCCAGCCAGTCGGTCCAGCCCACCAGCAGCGCCGCGCGGCGGCCGAAGGCCCGCTCGGCATACACCGACCAGCCGCCGGCGCGGGGCAGGGCCGCCGCCAGCTCGGCGGTGCACACTGCTCCCAGCAGGGCGTAGAGGCCGCCCGCGAGCCAGGCCGTGAGCACCAGCGGCGCCGAGGGCAGTTGGGCGGCCACCAGCCCCGGGGTGCGCAGGATGCCGGCGCCGATCGTGCCGCCCACGGCGCCGGCCAGCCCGAAGCCCAGGCCCAGGATGTGCAGCAGGCGGCCCGGGGCTGGGGCGGGCTCAGCCACGCCCGGCCTGCCAGCTGCGCTGCAGCAGCTCGATCGGGTGCAACACAGGCTGGGGGAACTCGCCCTCGCCCAGGTGGCGGCGGAGTTGCAGGGTGCAGCCGATGTTGGCGCTGGCCACGAGCTCGGCGCCGGTGCCCGCCAGGTCGGCGGCCTTGATCCGGCCCAGCTCGGCGGCCTCCTCGGGCTGCACCAGGTTGTAGATGCCGGCACTGCCGCAGCACACCCCGGCCTCCACCGCCTCCCGCAGGCGCAGGTGGGGGATGGCGGCCAGCAGGTCGCGGGGCTGCTCGCGGATGCCCTGGCCATGGAGCATGTGGCAGGCGTCGTGCACCGCCACCTGCAGGGGGCGCTCCGCCGTGGCGGGGCTGCCGTCGGGATGGGGCAGGGGCTGGAGGCGGGCGCGGAAGGCTGCGCTCAGCCCCAGCTGCTGCAGGAATTCGTGCACGTCGCGCACGGGGGCACTGAAGCCGGTGCTGGTGAGGTGGTCGTAGGCCTTGAGGGTGTGGCCGCAGCCGGAGGCCGCCACCAGCACGGCATCGAGGGGCTCGGCCCCGGCGGCCCGGCCCGGCCCCACGGCGGCGTTGAAGCTCCGCACCAGGGCTGCGGCCAGCTGGTCGGTCTGCTCCAGCTCGCCCTGGTGGTGGGTCACGGCGCCGCAGCAGCCCTGATCCGGTGGGATCACCACCTCGATGCCGTTGGCGCTGAGCACCTCCACCACGGCCCGGTTCACGCCTGGATCAAACAGCCGCTGCACGCAGCCCAGCACCAGCCCCACCCGGGCGCGGCGTTTGCCCAGGGCCGGCACCACCACAGGAAAGGGATCGCGGAAGGCTTCCGGCGCCAGCGGCGGCAGCAGCTGCTCCATGGCCTCCAGCTGGGGGCCGAGCAGTCGGGTGAGGCCGCTGCGGCGGGCCAGGGCCTGCAGGGGCGTGCCGGCGTAGGCCCGCAGGGGCGCCAGGGCCGCCCGCAGCCGCCTGGGGTAGGGCAGCAGGCTGAGCAGCAGCCTGCGGAAGGCCCGCTGGGTCGCACTGCGCAGTTCGGGCGCATTGAGCTGGGGCCGGGTGGCCTCGATCAGCTGGTCGTAGCGCACCCCCGAGGGGCAGGCGCTCACGCAGGCGAAGCAACCCAGGCAGCTGTCGAAATGCCGGGCCACGGTGGCGTCGAGCTCCAGCTCACCGGCCTCGATCGCCTTGAGGGTATGGATGCGGCCCCGCGGCGAGTCCATCTCGGTGCCCAGCACCCGGTAGCTGGCGCAGGTGGGCAGGCAGAAACCGCAGTGCACGCAGGGGTCGGTGCCCCCAGCGGGTAGGCCGGGTAGGGTCATCGGGGCAGTCTGCCCGGCATGGCGCTGGATTGGCGGCCCGCTCAGCCGCCGAAGTGGCGGATCACCGCGTCGGCGAAACCGCTGCAGCTCACCGGCTCCACGGGCGGCTCCATCAGGCGGGCCAGGTCGTAGGTGACCTCCTGGTTGGCGATGGCGGCGCTCAGGCCGGCCGTGATCAGATCAGCGGCTTCCTGCCAACCCATGTATTCGAGCATCATCACCCCGCTCAGGATCACCGAGCCGGGGTTGATGCGGTCGAGCCCCGCGTGCTTCGGCGCGGTGCCGTGGGTGGCCTCGAAGATGGCGGCGGTGTCGCCGATGTTGGCGCCGGGGGCCATGCCCAGGCCGCCCACCACGGCGGCGGCGGCATCGGAGATGTAGTCGCCGTTGAGGTTGAGGGTGGCCAGGATCGAGTAGTCGGCCGGGCGGGTCTGGATCTGCTGGAAGATGCTGTCGGCGATGCGGTCGTCGACCATCACCATCTGCTTCCACTGGCCGTTGCCATGGCTGGCGCCGATGGCCTCGAGCACGCCCTTCACCTCAGCGCAGATCGCCTCCTTTTTCTCCGGCGTGAGGGCGTCGTAGCCGGGATCCACCATCTTTGCGTTGGCTTCGATGCTCAGACCCGGGTTGCGATCGGCGTTGTCGAGGATCCAGCTCTCGCGCTCGGTCACGCACACGTCGCGGAATTCGGTGGTGGCCAGTTCGTAGCCCCAGTCGCGGAAGGCGCCTTCCGTGAATTTCATGATGTTGCCCTTGTGCACCAGCGTCACGTGACGCTTGTCGCCCTCCAGACGCAGGGCGTGCTGGATCGCCTTGCGGATGTGGCGCTGGCTGCCGTGCTTGCTCACCGGCTTGATGCCGATGCCGGAGCCCTCCGGAATCCGGCGTTTGCCGAGCTTGCCGTTGGCCGGGATCACCACCTCATTCAGGTGCCGGATCAGATCGAGACACACAGGATCGGTGGCCTCCCACTCGATCCCCATATAGATGTCCTCGGTGTTCTCGCGATACACGATCACGTCGAGGTCCTGGGGCCGCTTGTGGGGGCTGGGGGTGCCCTCGTAGTAGCGGCAGGGGCGCACGCAGCAGTACAGATCGAAGATCTGGCGCAGGGCCACGTTCAGCGAACGGATGCCGCCGCCGATCGGTGTGGTGAGCGGGCCCTTGATGGCCACGCCGTACTCCTTGATGGCGGTGAGAGTGTCTTCGGGCAGGTATTGATAGGTGCCGTAGAGGTCGCAGGCCTCATCGCCGGCATACACCTTGAACCACTCGATCCGGCGCTCGCCGCCGTAGGCCCTGGCCACCGCCGCATCCAGCACCTTCTGGGTGGCGGGCCAGATGTCCACGCCGGTGCCATCGCCGCGGATGAAGGGGATGATCGGGTCGTTGGGCACGATCGGCTGGCCGTTCTCGAAGCGGATCGGAGTGCCCGTGCTGGGGGGCGTGAGCTTCTCGAACTGCGGGGAGCTGGTAGCCATTCCTGCGGCACTGGCGGTGCGGCGAGCCTAGGTTTTGGTGATCTGCGGTTCTGCTCAGGGGAAACGGCATGAATGCCGCCGATCAGGCCCGGAATCTGGAATGGGCCCAGGCGATCGCCTCCACGGCTGCCCTGTTCCGCAGTGAGTTCCCGGCGGCGCGCGCCAACCTCACCCCCTGGCGCGACGACCCCCAGACCCGCGCCTGGGCCGAGGCCGAGAGCCTGGATCTCTCGTTTCACTTCCCCGGCTGGAACCCGCGCAACCAGTGCCGCTCGGTGCTGGTGCAGCTGCGCCTCGACGCCGCTCCGGCTGTCGGGCGCCCGCGCCTGCTGGGGGTGACGATTCGCGGCCTCACCTATGAATCCGAGCGCTGGCGGCTGGCCACGGTGGGCGACTGGCAGCCCAGCGGCAGTCACCTGCCCGATCCGGCGGTGGTCGACAAGCTGCATAGCTTCTGCCGAGCCCTGTTCGCCCTGCTGAACGGTGCCGACGCGGCGGCGGCGTGATCCCCTCGCGGCGTAATCCTTCGCAACCTTGGCGGCGCCGCGGCAAACGCCCCGCCTAATTTGACCCCTCGCTCCCGTTGCGCGCTCGCCTGGCCATGCCCGTTGCCCTCGCTTCCCAGCTGCGTGAAGGCACCAAGAAATCGCACACCATGGCCGAGAACACCGGCTTCGTGAGCTGCTTCCTCAAGGGCGTGGTCGACAAGGCCAGCTACCGCACCCTGGTGGCCGACCTCTTCTTCGTGTATGCGGCGATGGAGGAGGAGATCGGCAAGCTGCGGGCCGCCGGCCATCCCGTGGTGGGCCCGGTGGGCTTCCCCGAGCTCAACCGCCGCGAGACCCTCGAGCAGGATCTGGCCTTCTATTTCGGCGAAGGCTGGCGCAGCAGTGTGAAGGCCACTCCGGCTGCCCAGGAGTATGTGGCCCGCATTCACCAGATTGCCCAGGAGTCGCCCGAGTTGCTGGTGGGCCACCACTACACCCGCTACATCGGCGATCTCTCCGGCGGTCAGATCCTCAAGAACATCGCCCAGAAGGCGATGAACCTCGGCGAACACGACGGCTTGCGCTTCTACGAGTTCGACGCCATCCCCGACGAGAAGGGCTTCAAGACCAACTACCGCGCCACCCTTGATGCCCTGCCGATCGATCAGGCCATGGCTGATCGGATCGTGGAGGAGGCCAACCACGCCTTCCACCTCAACATGAAGATGTTCCAGGAGCTGGAGGGCAACCTGATCGCCGCCATCGGCAAGGTGCTGTTCGGCTTCCTCACCCGCCGCCAGCGCGCCGGCAGCACCGAGGCGGTGGCCGCCTGAGTCAGAGTCGACGGGCAGCATCTGTCCTCGCCCCTTGCGCTCCCTCCGCTTTCTGGTGCCGGGCACCAGCGGTCGCTACCGCTGCGGCGGCCTCCTGGTGGAGCAGCAGACGGCCCGGTTGCTGAGCGAGCTGGTGCCCACCGAGCTCGTGACCTACCGGCAGCGGGAGCCGGGCTTGCCCTTTCTGGCCGATCTGTTGCGGGCTGAACCCCGCGGCAACGCGGCGGCTGATCAGTCGCTCTGGATCGTGAGCTGGGGCTTCGATGTGCCGCGCCAGCTGCGGGCCCTGCGGGGCCGGCCGGTGGCCTATCACGCCCACAGCAGTGGCTACGGCTTCCGCCTGCCCCCGGGCGTGCCCGTGCTGGCGGTGAGCCGCAACACCCTCGGCTACTGGGGGCAGTGGGCCAGCCGCAATCCCCTGTTTCTGGTGCCCAACGCGCTTGAGGCCCGCTGGCTTGAGCGGGGCGATCGCCCCCACAACCCCGCCGGCGCGCCGGCCCCCGGCGGACGCACGATCGACGTGCTGGTGCAGCGGCGCAAGAGCAGTGCCTACGTGCTGCAGCAGCTGGTGCCGGCCCTGCGGGCCCGCGGCCTGCGGGTGGAGGTGCAGGACGGCTGGGTCGACGACCTGGTGGACCTGTTCAACAGCGCCACGGTGGTGCTCTACGACTCCGCCGACCACTGGCGCTGCAGCGGCGTGAGCGAGGGGTTCGGCCTGCCCCCGATCGAAGCCCTGGCCTGCGGTTGCGTGCTGTTCAGCAGCTTCAACCACGCCCTGGCCGACACGCTCGATCCCGGCACCACGGCGCACCAGATCGGGGCTGGCACGCTCGCCGCCGACGTGGAGCGGATTGCCGCGGCGGTGTTCGATCCACCCGCCTGGCTGCCTCCGCCGAGCCGGTTGGAGGCCTTGCTCGATGAGCTGAGCGAGCCGCGGCTGCGGCAGCGCTGGCGCCAGGCTCTCCTGGCCATCAACGCCCATCTCGATCGGCTGCATGCGGGGGAGCGGCCCTTGCACGCTCCCTCGCTGGCCCGACTGCGGCTTGAGCGCTGGCAGCAGCGGCTGGCCAGGCGATTCGGGAGGACCTGAATGAGGTTTAAGCGCTGTAGCCGAAAACCTCAAAGTCTCGGGCGTAAATCCGATGGATGGCTTTTCTGTTGTGCCTGGGCATGGTCTGGGGTGTGATTGCGGGATTACTTGTGTTGAGTTTTCGCGATTTGCCGAAATCGATTGTTTCGCCAAAGATTGACCCCAGGCCCTCGGAGAGATTCTCGAGGTCTAATATGCGAAAATAGGGAATGATGTCGGGTTTGACAATATTGACTTGAAGGTCGAAGTGTTTGTCGAATGAAGGCCCGTGTCGTTCGAGACTTTCCAGGAGTTCATCAAAAGATATGCGCTGACTAAGTATATTGTTTAGTAAATCATATTGGGATGATTTGGATGGGAATTTGACTGAAGATTTCAGGGGAGAAAGCTTGACTTGAATCTTTGCTGAAAGGTATTGGGCGGGATGGCGTTTCTTTGCAAAGCGTCGGAGTTGATTTGTGTAGGCTGAGATGCAGCGCGAATATGGGTTTCTGGTGATCGTGAAAAAACGGTAATTCGGGTGATTGGCGATGAAGGTGTCAAGCGCTGCATCCTTGATCCGGATCGACTCGATCCCGGCTTGTTCGCGTTCGGCCTGCATATCCCTGCTCCAGATTGCATGATGCGGGCCGCGATCATTCTTGAATCCAAAAACGTCAAGAAACAGCTGGTGAACGGTGGTTGAGCCGCATTTCGGCACCTCCGTGTAAATAATATTTCTTATGTGGTCAATGATAAAGGCGTTTTTCAAGGTTGCTTCGCTGACGCGAGATCATGGTGGCTCGGGCTCAATTGTGGCGAAGGAGCACCGTGCTGGCTGCGTCTTCACACCACTCGACACCATCTTATGGGTTTGCTGATGGTGTCTGCCCCATTGCATTCAGAGGCATGGATTTCAATGGGTCGGCAAAGCGATGGAGCGCCAAACAACCCATCAGCCTCCAACGCCTGAGTTGCCGGCCAGGTTTGCTGGCCAGGTTTGCTGGCGGAGGCCCATGATCCTGGCGGGCTCCCTGGCTGCCTATGTTGGAGCTCTCTAGCTTCTCAGTGGCTGCTGGCGCTCCCGGTCTGCCAATGACTGTCTGCCAATGAGCGCATTCCTGGCCGGCCTCAACGACGCCCAGCGCCGGGCGGTGGATCACCACATTGGGCCACTGCTGGTGGTGGCCGGTGCCGGCAGTGGTAAGACGCGGGCCCTCACCCACCGGATCGCCCACCTGGTGGGTCACCACGGCGTGGATCCCGGCGAGCTGCTGGCCGTCACCTTCACCAACAAGGCCGCCCGCGAGATGAAGGAGCGGCTGGAGCTGCTGCTGGCCCAGAAGCTGGCCCAGAGCCAGTTCGGCCAGCCCTGGAGCACCCTGCCGGCGGGGGAGCAGCGTCAGCTGCGCTCGCGCATCTACCGCGAGGTGATCAAGGATCTCTGGATCGGCACCTTCCACGCCCTGTTCGCGCGGCTGCTGCGCTTCGACATCGACAAGTTCAAGGATCCCGAGGGGCTGAGCTGGACGCGCCAGTTCTCGATCTACGACGAGGGCGACACCCAGAGCCTGGTGAAGGAGATCGTGACCCAGGAGCTGGGCCTCGATCCCAAGCGCTTCGAGCCCAAGAAGGTGCGCTGGGCGATCAGCAACGCCAAGAACCAGGGCTGGATGCCCGAGCAGCTGGAGGCCGATGCCGGCGGCCAGCGGGGCAAGCTGATGGCCGAGACCTATCGCCGCTATCGGCGAGCCCTGGCCGCCAACAACGCCCTCGACTTCGACGATCTGCTGCTCCTGCCGGTGCAGCTGCTGCGCCAGAACGAGCAGATCCGCAACTACTGGCACCGGCGCTTCCGCCACGTGCTGGTGGATGAATACCAGGACACCAACCGCACCCAGTACGAGCTGATCAAGCTGCTGGTGACCGACGGCCGTGATCCCGACGCCTTCGACGACTGGAACGGCCGTTCGGTGTTTGTGGTGGGCGACGCCGACCAGAGCATCTACAGCTTCCGCGCTGCTGATTTCACGATCCTGATGGGATTCCAGGACGACTTCGGCGACGGTGCTCCCGATGAGGCCACCCGCACGATGGTGAAGCTGGAGGAGAACTACCGCTCCACCGCCACGATCCTGGAGGCTGCCAACGCCCTGATCGCCCACAACAGCGAGCGGATCGACAAGGTGTTGCGCCCCACCCGCGGCGAAGGCGAGCCGATCACGCTCACGCGCTGCGACGACGAGATTGCCGAGGCCGAGGCGGTGGTGCACCGCATGCGCATGCTCGATGCCGCCCACGACGAGCTGCGCTGGGGCGACATGGCCGTGCTCTACCGCACCAACGCCCAGTCGCGGGCGATGGAGGAATCGCTGGTGCGCTGGGGCATCCCCTACATCGTGGTGGGCGGCCTGCGCTTCTACGACCGGCGCGAGATCAAGGACGTGCTCGCCTACCTCAAGCTGCTGGTGAATCCGGCCGACACGGTGAGCCTGCTGCGGGTGCTGAACGTGCCCAAGCGCGGCATTGGCAAGACCACGATCGAGCGGCTCACCGACGCCGCCAACCAGCTGGGCATCCCCCTCTGGGATGTGGTGAGCGACGCCGAGGCGGTGCGGTCCCTGGGGGGGCGTTCGGCCAAGGGGTTGCTGCAGTTCTGTGAGCTCATCAACGACCTGCAGCGCTCCGCCCAGGACGCTCCGCCCTCGCAGCTGGTGCAGAAGGTGATGGAGCAGAGCGGCTATCTGGCCGAGCTGATCGCCACTGCTACCGATGAGGCCGAAGACCGGCGCCGCAACCTCAACGAGCTGGTGAACGCGGCCCTGCAATACCAGGAGGAGAACGAAGAGGGCTCTCTGGAGGATTTTCTGGCGTCTGCCGCCCTGGCCAGCGACGCTGACTCCAAGGACACCGAGCAGGACCGGGTGACGCTGATGACCCTGCACGCCAGCAAGGGCCTGGAGTTTCCGGTGGTGTTTCTGGTGGGCATGGAGCAGGGCCTGTTTCCCAGCTACCGCTCCCTCGACGATCCGGCCTCCCTGGAGGAGGAGCGGCGTCTCTGCTACGTGGGCATCACCCGCGCCAAGGAGCGGCTGTTCCTCTCCCATGCCAGTGAGCGGCGTCTCTGGGGTGGCATGCGCGAGCCGGCCGTGCCCTCGGTGTTCCTCTCCGAGCTGCCCGAGGAGCTGGTGCAGGGCGATATCCCCCGCAGCGGCGGCGCGGCGATCCGGCGGGAGCAGCGGCTCGACCGCCTCACCCGTGTGGATCGCGACGACAGCCGCCGGGTGGCCAGTGGCGGTGCGGCTGCGGCGCCGGCCAACGCAGTGCGGCGGCGGGCTCCCGCCAAGGCCTGGGCGGTGGGTGATCGCCTTCTGCACGCCGCCTTCGGCGAAGGCCAGGTGACCCATCTGTTCGGCAGCGGCGAGAAGATCTCTCTCGCCGTGAAATTCCAGGGGATGGGACCGAAGATTCTCGATCCCCGCCTGGCGCCGATCGAACCGCTCGGCTGAGTGGTTCGCGTCGCGTGACGCGGCCTTTCGCCTCTGGGATTGAGCTCTCCTCGTGATCCTGTGGCACGCTCCCGACGTGCCCGGTGCATTCGGGTGCCTGCCCTTGAAGCACCATGGACATCCCGGGCCTGCCGCCCATCCTGCTCAGCAAGCTGGCCGCCGCTGCCGCAGACAGCAGGGTTGCCCTGGTTGGCGGTGCCGTGCGGGATCTCCTGCTGCATCGGGTTCACAACGACCCCTGGCGCGGCCTCCCCGATCTCGACCTGGTGGTGGAAGGGCGGGCCAGTGCGTTTGTTCAGCGATTGGTGGAGGTGCTGCCGGCCTCAGCCATGCGTGCCGCTCGGGAGCATGGAGCTTTTGGCACCGTGGAGCTGGAGCTCGTGATCGCCGGGCAGCCGGTGCTTCTCGACGTGGCTTCCGCCCGGGCCGAGACTTACCCAGCGCCTGCGGATAATCCAAGGGTCACACTCGGCTGCCTGACCGACGATCTGCGCCGGCGCGACTTCAGCATCAACGCCATGGCCGTGGATCTGGCCAGTGGGCAGTTGCTCGATCCCCATGGGGGGCAAGTCGATCTCCAGCGGCGTTGCCTGCGGCTGCTCCACGGCGGCAGCATCCGCGATGACCCCACCCGGTTGGTCCGCGGTGCCCGCTATGCCGCCAGGCTTGGGTTTGGTCTTGCCGCTGAGAGTGAGGCCCAGGTGCGCAGCACCCTCGCTGCGTGGCCCTGGAGCTGGCGGCCTGGAGATCCTCCCGGGGATGCCCCGGCGGCCCTTGGAACCAGGCTGCGCATGGAGATGGAGCTGCTGCTGGAGCGGGAGCCGTGGCGGGAAGCACTGGCGGCGCTTCAGCAGTGGGGGGGGATGGTTCTGCTGGATCCATCGCTCCAGTCCGACCGGCAGTGGCGTCGTCGGCTCCTCTGGGCTGCCCGTTTCGGCGTGCCGCCCATGGTGGCCCTGGCGGCCGGGGCCAGCGACCCGCTGGCGCTGGCGGAGCGCCTGCAGCTGCCCCACCGGCAGCATCGTCTGCTGGCGCGCTGGCAGGCGCTGCGTGGCGTCATGCCGCAACGCGCTGATGCCCTCTCGGTGCCGGGATGGTGTGCCCTGCTGGAGGGTCACAGCCACGGCCCCGAGGCAGTGGCCCTGGCGTTGGCCAGCGGTGCAGGCCCCAGGCGTCCGCTCCTGCGCTGGTTGCTGCGCTGGCGACAGCTCCACTCGCCGGTGTCGGCACACGCGTTGATCGAGCGGGGCCTGCGTCCTGGTCCGGCCCTGGGCGAGGAACTCCGCCGGCTGCGGGCGGAACGCCTGGAGCAGGAGCGGCTTTGAGCGGCTTCCATAGGATCCAGCCAGTGGAGGCAGAGCCCATGCAGTGCGAGGCGCGCCAGGATCCGGCCGTGGTGGTGGCGGTGCCTGCCCGACTCGCCTCATCGCGCCTGCCCGGCAAGGTCATGGCCGACATCGGCGGCAAGCCGATGTTGCGCCGGGTGCTGGAGCGCTGCCAACGGGCCCGTGGGGTGGTGGAGGTTGTGGCCTGCACCGACAGCTCTGACGTGCTCGAGGCGGTGGAAAGCTGGGGTTTCAGGGCGCTACTGACTGCCGAGAGCTGCTCCAGTGGGAGTGAACGGCTTGCATCGGTGGTGGATGCCCTGGTGAAGGCCGGAGGGTCGACCCCCGAGCGCACGCTTGTGGTGAATGTGCAGGGTGATCAACCTCTCCTTGATCCCACCATCATCGAGGCCATGGCAGAGCAGGTGGTCTCCCTGGGCTGGCCCCCGGTGATCACACCGGTGCATCCCCTCGCACCCGAGCAGATCCATAACCCAAATGTGGTGAAGGTTCTGCTTGCGGCGAATCATCGCGCCATCACCTTTTCCCGCAGTGCCATTCCCCATGTGCGTGACCTGCCACCGGATCAGTGGCACAGGCGCACCACGTTCTGGGGGCATGTGGGGATTTATGGATACAGGGCCGATGTACTGGCCGGTTGGTGTGATTTGCCGGCCAGCACCCTTGAGGATGTCGAAAAACTGGAGCAACTCCGTCTGATCGAGGCAGGCGTTCCCATTGCCACCTTCAGCGTTGAAATCGACTGCTTCTCGGTAGACACACCGGAGCAGCTGGAGCAAGCAAGGGCTCTGGTTGCCGCCAACGCCTCCTGACCCATCAGCCGTTGCCCTCGCGCCAGCCGTGACGGTGCAGGCGATCAAGTTCTCCCCTGCTGTCCAGCAGAGCCTCACTGAGTTCCCGCAGGGCCCCGTCGCCGCCGCGACGGCGCAGCACCCAGTCGGCCTGGCGGCGTAGGGCTCCTGCCGCATCGGCAGGAGCCACCAGCAGGCCCGTCGCCGGCCGCACGGCCAGGTCGTTGAGGTCGTCGCCGAGGAAGGCGGTGTGTTCGCGGTCGATGCCCAGCTCGCTGCGCAACTGCTCCAGGCCGGCCTGCTTGTTGCCCACGCCGACGCGGCAGTGCTGGATGTCGAGGTGGCGCGCCCGCTGCTCGATGGCGCCGCTGCGGCCGCCGCTGAGCAGGGCCACGGTGATGCCGGCGCGCTGCAGCATGCGCACCGCCAGACCATCGCGCACATCGAAGCGCTTCACCACCCGGCCGTCCTCGTCGTAGTGGAGGCCGCCGTCGGTGAGCACCCCATCCACGTCGCACACCAGCAGGCGGATGGCGCGCAGGCGCGGCCGCAGCAGCCTGCCCTGCAGGCGCGAGCGCAGCTGCAGGCCGCTCACAGGGTGCTCACCGCCAGGCCGTCGGCCACGGCTGAGCGGATGGCCAGCAACTGGCGCAGCAGGGCCTCCAGGCGGCGAAGGGGCACCATGTTGGGCCCGTCGCTGAGGGCCTGCTCGGGGTCGGGGTGCACCTCCATGAACAGCCCGTCCACCCCCACCGCTACAGCGGCCCGCGCCAGGGGTGCCACGAACTCCCGCTGACCGCCCGATGTGGTGCCCTGCCCGCCGGGCTGTTGCACCGCGTGGGTGGCATCGAAGATCACCGGGCAGCCCAGCGCCTGGAGCTGGGGCAGGCTGCGGTAATCCACCACCAGGGTGTTGTAGCCAAAGCTGGTGCCGCGCTCGGTGAGCCAGAGCCGGCCGCTGCTGGCCTCGAGGCCGCATTCGGCCAGTTTGGCCACCACCTGGGCCATGTCCCAGGGAGCCAGGAACTGGCCCTTCTTTACGTTCACCACCTTGCTGGTGCCGGCCACGGCTGTGGCGGCGGCCTCGAGCAGGTCGGTCTGGCGGCAGAGGAAGGCGGGGATCTGCAGCACATCCACCGCCTGGGCGGCGGCGGCGGCCTGGTGGCTCTCGTGGATGTCGGTGAGCACTGGCACCCCGAAGCGCTCACGCACCTCAGCCAGGATCGCCAGCCCTTCATCGGGCCCTGGACCGCGGAAGGATTTGCCGGAGCTGCGGTTGGCCTTGTCGAAGCTGGCTTTGAACACGTAGTCGATGCCCAGGGTGCGGCACAGGCCGCTCACCTGCTCGGCGATCCGCAGCACGAGATCGCGGTTTTCGATCACGCAGGGACCGGCGATCAGGCGGAGGCTCATGGGGCGCTGGCGCTGGAGGTGAACCCAGCCTGCACCAGATCGTGGAGGCGGAGCAGCCCCAGCAGGTGATGGGGTTGCTCGGGGTGTACGACGGGAAGCACGGACACCGGCTTCCGCGGGTTCTGCTCCATCAGGGCAAGGGCCTCGGCGGCCAGCACATCCGGCGTCACCGTGATCGGATTGGCGGTGGCCATCTGGTGTGCGGTCACCCCAGCCCACTCAGCCGGCCCATGACGCTGGAGGGTGCGGCGCAGATCGCCATCGGTGATCAGTCCGGCGAGCTCACCCCTGCCGTTGTGCACCCAGGTGGCGCCAAGGCTGCCGCGGCTGGGGCTGCCCAGGGTGAGGTGGGCAATCACCTCAGGCAGCGGGGCCTCAGGCGCCAATGGCTCAAGTTCCGCTGCCGGAACCATCAGATCGGCCACGGTGAGGGTGAGCTGGCGGCCGAGGGCTCCGGCGGGGTGATTGATGGCGAAGTCTTCCGGCGAGATGCCGGCCCGTTCCATCCAGACGGCCGCCAGGGCATCGCCGATGGCCATGGCCACGGCCGTGCTGGCCGTGGGAGCCAGGTTGAGAGGGCACACCTCCCGGTCCACCGCGCCGTCGAGCACCACGTCGCAGCCGCTGGCCAGGTTGGAGTGAATGCGACCCACCAGAGCGATGCGGGCGGTGCCGCGACGCCTCAGATGGGGAAGGATGGCCAGCAACTCCTCGGTTTCGCCGCTGTTGGAGAGCAGCAGGGCCACGTCATCGGCGGCCACGATGCCCAGGTCGCCGTGGAGGGCATCCACCGGATTGAGAAACACGGCGGTGAGGCCGATTGAGGAGAAGGTGGCGGCGATTTTGCGGGCCACGATCCCGCTTTTCCCCACCCCGGTCACCACAAGCTTGGCGCGTTGGGCCCGGCATCGCTCCAGCAGCTTCAGGGCTGTTTCCACCTGCTCGCTGTTGAGACGCTGTGCGGCGGCGGCGATGGCGTTGGCTTCTTCCTGCAGGCAGCGGCTCAGGGCAGACACAGGCTGTTGCAAGGTCTGTCCATTGTTCCAGTCCCCGATGGTTCAGCACAGGTTGCTGCTGGCTGCCATCGCTGTCGCTTCAGCCCGCCACGATGCGGCCGATCAGGGCTGCGTGATCAAAGCCGGCCCGACGCATCGCCGCCAGGGCGATTTCGCCCTGCTCGGCGGGCAGAGCAGCTAGCAGCGGTCCGCAGGTCTGCGGGTCGATCAGCAGCTGCTGCAGAGGCGCGCCGATGGCGTTCATGGGGCGCACGCGCGTGTCGAGCAGGGCAAGCGCCCTGGCGTTGGCCGGGGCCAGGCTGCTGGCATGGCCCTGAGTCAGCAGCTCCAGCGCTCCGGCAAGGGCAGGGATGGCATCGGGTTCCAGTTGCACCTGGAGTTCCCCGGCACTGGCCATGAGCATTTCGCCCAGATGTCCCAGCAGGCCGAAGCCGGTGATGTCGGTGCAGGCACGGCAGCCATGGCGTTGCAGCAGGGGCACCAGTTCCGCCTGGCTGCGCTGCATCTGGGCCAGGGCGGCATCGATCCAGTTGGCCCGGGCAGCAGCGGCCATGGTGGCGGCGAACAGCACGCCGGTGCCCAGGCCCTGGCTGATCAGGAGCACCTGGCCCGCTGCCAGAGGCCCTTTGCCCCAGTGCTGATCCTCTGCCACCTGGCCATTCACACTCAGGGCCACCGCCAGGCCGGCGCCATCGCGTCCCTCAAGGGTGTGCCCTCCCACCAGGGCAGCGCCCTGGGGCTTCAGCACCGAGCGGATGCCGGCCAAGGTCTGGCTGAGCAGCTCCGCCTGGCTGGCGGCATCCGCTTCCGGCAGGGTCACCAGGGCCTGGGCATTGGTGACCCGCGCCCCGCAGGCCCACAGGTCGCTGCAGGCGTGCAGGGCCGTGAGTCGGCCGTTGAGCCAGGGGTCGTTGACCAGGGCGGGAAAGCCATCCACGCTCTGCAACACCAGCTCGCCGCCATGGGCTGCGCTGCGGTGAATCACGGCGGCGTCTTCCGCTTCGCCGCCCAGCCCCTGCGCCTGCAGGGCTGCTTCCAGCGGCGCCGCCGCCAGCTTGGCGCCGCAGCCCCGGCAGGCCATCGGTGCCTGGCGTGCCATCGCCGCCATGGCGGCGGCTGGCTCGCCCAGCCTGGCCATGAAGCGCCGGTCGATCCGATCCTTCCACGTCCATAGCCAATGACTGGGGCCCACGGCCCACAGCCCCCACAGGGCCACGGCCTGGGGTTTGCCGTTCAGGGCACCGCCATCGCCCAGCAGCTGCAGGGCCCGGGCCTGGGGGCGCCAGCGCCGCAGGGGCTGGTCACGCAGGGCCCGTTCCAGGTTGGCGGCCAGCACCGGTGCCGCCCGCACCGCCCACACCCCTGACGCCGGGCGTTCGCCCCCCCGGATCAGGCCACAGTCGCCACTGGCAAAGAGCCGTGGCTGACCCTCCACCTGCAGGCTCGCTCGGGTGATCACCCGGCCGCTGCCGGCCTCGCAGGGCAGACCTGCGGCGGCCAGCCAGGCGGGGGCAAAGCTGCCGGTGCAGGCCAGCTGGGCCTGGGGCCCGTTGCCAGCAGCGCCGATTCCCCGCCGCACGCCGATGCCTGCCCGTTCCAGCAGGTCTTCGCCGAGGCGGTTGGCTGCGGCCGAGCCCAGCTTCAGCTGCTGGCCGCGCAGCAGCAGTTCGCAGCCCAGTCCTCGGCCGGCCAGGGCCAGGGCCAGCTCCACGGCCGCCATGCCGCCGCCGCGGATCGCGACCGGTTCGCCGGCCTGGAGCCCTGTTGCCCAGTGCAGAAAGGGCTCCAGCGGTTTCACGGCCCGCTCGCCGGTGGGGGGATGGCTCACGGAGCCCACATCGAGGCTGAGCCAGTCCCAAGGCAGCGCTGGGCGACCTGCCAGCAGCAGCAGTTGTTGCGCCACATCCAGGCCTGTGATCTCGGCCGTGATGAAGTGCACGCCGGCTGCAGCACACAGCTGGCGCAGATCGATCTCCACCGCCTCGGGCTGGTAGAGGCCGGCCACCAGGCCCGGCACCATGCCCGAGTAGAAGGCCGTGCCGCTGCGGCTGATCAGGCTGATCTGCGCCCGGGGTCGGCGGCGCGGCTGCATCGCCCACATGCGCAGCACCAGTGCATGGCTGTGGCCGCCGCCGGCCAGCAGCAGGCGGGGATGGGCAGGCATGGTTTCAGTTGCCATGGCCGCCGCCTTGGCCATGGAGTCTCCGCTGCAACCGCCATAGTCTCTCCGCAGGTGGAATTGAGGCTGTGGGCACAACTGAGCGGGAGCCAATCCAGCGCATCTGCTGCATCGGCGCCGGCTACGTGGGTGGGCCCACGATGGCGGTGATCGCCGATCGCTGCCCTGATGTGCAGGTCACGGTGGTGGACCTCAACAGCGAGCGGATCGCCGCCTGGAACGACCCCGACCTCACCCAGCTGCCGGTCTATGAGCCGGGTCTCGATGCGGTGGTGGGCCGGGCCCGGGGCCGCAATCTCCACTTCTCAACCGCGGTGGAGGAGGCCATCGCCCAGGCCGACCTGGTGTTCATCTCCGTGAACACACCCACCAAGACCAGGGGGCTTGGGGCCGGCCAGGCCAGTGATCTCAGGTGGGTGGAGGCCAGCGCCCGCACGGTGGCCAAGGCCGCGCAGGGGCACACGATCGTGGTGGAGAAAAGCACCCTGCCGGTGCGCACCGCCGCAGTGATTCAGGAGATCCTGGAGGGGGCGGAGGGCAGCGGTCCCAGCGCGCAGCAGGTTGGCAAGACCTTCGCGGTGCTCTCCAACCCCGAATTCCTGGCGGAGGGCACGGCCATCGCCGATCTGGAACATCCGGATCGGGTGCTGATCGGTGGGCACGACCCGCAGGCGATCGAGGCCCTGGCGGCGATCTACCGCCATTGGGTGCCCGTCGAGCGCATCCTCACCACCAACCTGTGGAGCAGTGAGCTCAGCAAGCTCACGGCCAATGCCTTCCTGGCCCAGCGGATCAGCTCGATCAACGGCATTGCCGCCTTCTGTGAGGCCACGGGTGCCGATGTGCGCGAGGTGGCACGCGCCATCGGCGCCGACAGCCGCATCGGTTCAAGGTTTCTGCAGGCCGGCCCGGGCTTTGGCGGCAGCTGCTTCCAGAAGGACATCCTCAACCTCGTCTACCTCTGCCGCCACTACGGCCTTGAGGAGGTGGCGGCCTACTGGGAGCAGGTGGTGACGCTCAACCACTGGCAGCAGCGCCGCATCGCCCGGCTGGTGATCACCCGTTTGTTCGGCACCGTGAGCGGCAAGCGGATTGGCGTGCTGGGGTTCGCCTTCAAGGCCGATACCAACGACACGCGCGAATCACCGGCGATCCGCATCTGCCGGCATCTGCTGGAGGAGGGGGCGATCCTGCAGATCGTGGACCCCAAGGTGAGCGAGCGGCAGATGGCGCTGGATCTGGGCCAGCCTGCTGGCAGCGGCGAGGGCAGCTGGCACCAGGTGCCTGATGTGCTCCAGGCGGCCAGCGGCGCCGATGCCCTGCTGTTGCTCACCGAATGGCAGCACTTCGCCGGGATCGACTGGCCGGCGGTGGCCGCGGTGATGCGTCGGCCGGCCTGGTTGTTTGATGCCAGGGCCAAGGCGGATGGGGCAGCGGCCCGTGCCGCCGGACTGAACGTGTGGACGGTGGGGGAGGGCTGAGGGATGCCGAAAGGCCCCACCCGCAACCTGATCACCGGCGGTGCCGGCTTCGTGGGCTCACACCTCGTCGATCGCCTCATGCAGGCCGGCGAGGAGGTGATCTGCCTCGATAACTATTTCACCGGCCGCAAGGCCAACATCAGCC
>JBIIIC010000005.1:0-152116 GCA_044235095.1 Prochlorococcaceae cyanobacterium
GGCGTCAATTACCCGCCAACCGCCTCCGGTCAACACCGCGGCCCACCCCCCTGCCATGGCAGGGGGGTGGGGGCCCTACCCGCCTACGTAATTGACGCGACCCGCCTACGTAGTTGACACCGGGCAGAGCACCATCACACGCCCTCCTCCCAGCGGAGCTGGAAGCCATCGAGCAGCATCTCGATTCGCTCACTGCTGCTGTGATCCCGCACCGCCTGGGTGATGTGGGCATAGCGGGCGGTGGTGTTGCTGTGGCTGTGGCCGAGCAGCGACTGAATCAGCCGCAGGTCCATCCCCTGCTCCAGCAGGTGGGTGGCATAGGCATGGCGCAGGCTGTGGACCGTGAGTTTTTTCTGGATGCCACAGTCCAGCCGTGCTGCCCTCAGGGCTGCCTGCACGCCGCTGGCGTCCATCGGTGCACTGGCGATGCGCACGATGAACTTGTGACCAGCCGGCGAGGGGAAGAGCAGCCGCGGGTGGCGGAGGCTGCTCCAGAAGCGGCGCATGGCCTGCAGGGTCAAGGCCGGCAGGGGGACATAGCGATCCTTGCCGCCCTTGCCATCGCGGATGTGCACGCGCCGCTGGCTGCCATCGATATCGGCTACCTGGAGGGCGAGGCCTTCTGTGATCCGCAGGCCCAGGCTATAGACTACCAGTAGAAAGATCCGGTAGCGCAGCTTGCGCACCGTGTTGATTAAGAGCTGCACGTCTTCTCTGGTGGGAATTTCGGGCAGGGTGCGCACACGTGGCGGGCGGATGATCTTGATCCATTCCATCTCACGCTCCAGCACGTATCGGTGAAAGAACAGCAGGCTTGAGAGGTTGACCTTGATCGTGCTCCAGGAGTATTGCTCCAACATGGTAGAGAAGTAGTCTTTCAACTCCTCGGGCCGGAGGTCATCCGGGCAGCGGCCAAAGTGTCCAGCTATCCGATAGAGCGTGTGTCTGTAACTGTCGATCGTTTTGTCGCGCAGACCATGCAGGTGCATGGCCTGCGTCATTGCATCTAGGCGCGAATCAAATCTGGCCTGCTCAGCAGGATCCATGGGTGATACCTCCGGAAGGAAAGATAAAGGAACGCTGCACATCAATGGATGCGCATTCCTCAGTGTCTTTCTCTCCTGACCGCGCGACATTGAAGCCCGGCCAACCGCCACACTCAGCCCCAGTGGTCTGGTCGCATCGGCGACGCAATGGCAGGTCTTGACAGGGCCTTGGCTATGATTGGCTGTTGGAATCTGCCGCGTAGCGGCTTAGTTCAACTCTTTTTTATTGGAAGGTTCCGTGAACCAGGGCTCTCGCCCTTGGTCTTTCCGTGAACCGTGCCAGGGCGCTATGTGGTTGGCATGGAAACTCCAGTGCTGACATGGGTTGAAGGCTATGTCTGCCTCTCCATAGCTTTGGTTCACTGGTCCGTGAACCACCTGTTCAGATTGCTACACAAGGTCCGCAGGGCTGCGTACGCCGAGTGGGCCACGGTTGAGCACATGGGTGTATATCATGGTGGTGCTCACATCCTTGTGGCCCAGGAGCTCCTGGATTGTGCGGATGTCCTGCCCCCGTTCCAGCAGGTGCGTCGCAAAGGAGTGGCGAAACGTATGGCAACTGGCGGCCTTCTGCACCAAGCTCGGATCCAGATGATGACGGCCTTGGGCGCCTGATTCCCTGTCGTGCCAGCGATGCTGTTCTGGGAACACCCATTGCCAGCCCCATCCCCGGCTGGCATTTGGGTATTTACGTGCCAGTGCGTAGGGCATCACCACGCTTCCCCAACCAGCGGCCCGATCGCCCTGGTGCAGCTTGCGCACCCTCAGCAGATGCTCCTGCAGTGCCGTCACCAGGCTCTGGGGCAGCAGTGTGAGTCGGTCTTTGCCCCCCTTGCCGTCGCGCACAGTCAGTTCGCGGCGCTGGATGTCCATATCCTTCAACCGGAGCCGCAGGGCCTCCATCAGGCGCAGACTACTGCCATAGAGCAGCCCCTCCACCAGCGCTGGCTCTCGGTCCAGCAGATCGCGGTAGAGCAATAGCAACGCCGCCATGGCCTGGTTCTGCGTGGAGGCGCTCACGTGCTCGTTCACCGCCAGGTGGCTGAGAAACGCATTCACCTCGGCGCTGCCCATCTCCTGTGGGTGGCGCATGCGGTGAAAGCGGACAAATCGCAGCAACCACTGCTCATAGATCCTTATCGTGCGCCGCGCGTAGTGGCGAGCCTGGAGCAGTTCGCGATAGCGCTGGATCAGCCCTGGGGGCTTGGCTTCTGCAGACATGGCGCCTCTCTGGCTCATCTACTACAGAGTTCCCAGCTCAGCCCAGCACAGCCAGCTCCTGGCGTTTTGATCAGCCTTTGTGACTGCTACACCTGAATCAGCGCCCGGCTTTGCACCCATCCCATGCCCCCGCAGGAGCTACCTCCCGGTCTCTACGACCACCCCCTCAGTGCAGCGATTGATCACGGCCTCCTGTCCCACGGGGCAGTGGTATCTCCACGCCGCTCGTGTGTCTGGGCTTTGCCACCGATGAAAGCCATGAGGGCGTGCTCCCATGCGTCTCGCCGACTGCCAACAACTGGCAGCCCAGCTCCATGAATTGCACGCCCGCCATGGCGCCAGCATCCCCCTGTGATGGCCCCGTGAGATCGTCAGGCATCTTTCGACAACCGCGGCGTGTTGGACGGGCGCTTGGCTATCCGATCGACATGCAAGAACCAGTCGTCAGGCAGAACGATCTCCAGGCTGCCGTGATGCGTTGCCGGGAGATTCATGGCGAGGCCCCCAGTCCCCTCCGCCTCCTATGGCTGGAATGGGCGATGAGGTCGCGATGGCTGACCAGCGCTTCTCGGACATCCGTCGCCGTGTCGAAGCAATCCCCAGCCCAGACTGGCTGCTGCGGTGATGGCCGGGTTCATGGCATGCATCGCCGCTGCCTACCGCCCCGGCAGCTTCTGGAAGGCGCCGTACTGGCTGGTCAGCCGCCCGTCTGCGTCGTAGGTCACCACCTCCAGGGCGAGGGAGCCATCCAGCGGCATCGCCAGCTGGATCACCGCATCGCCTGTGGGGCAGGGGCCAGGCTTGAGCGTGAGTCGCACCACGCCAAACACCGCATTGCTGGGCTCTCTCGGCGGCACCAGCTGATCGGGGTAGCGGCCGTCGCGGCCCCAGGGCAGGGTCTGCACGCTGTAGGTGCTGTCGCAGATCCCATTGCGTGTGTTGCCCCAGCGGATCCGCCGGGGCTCCACCGTGAGTACATCGATCACGGCCCGGCCCGCCGTGCTCTGCCCCTGCCAGCGGCCCAGAAACACGTTGTCGTGCTCCCAGCCCGGCGGCATGGGCCAGCGCACCTGCAGGGTGAAGTACCCCTCGCGGTTGAAGCGGATGCCCTCGCTGCTGGAGCTGCGCTCGAAGCTGCGGCCCTGCTCCGCACTGCGGAAGCGGAACACGCGCGCACCAAACACCACCATCTCGATGCCTTGGCGCTGGCTGAAGCTGCACGGCCCGGTCTCCACCGCCGCCGTGTGGTCGTGCGGGCTGTAGCTGCAGGAGGCGGTGCTGTCCTCGGCCTGCGCCGGCAGGGCTCCCGGGCCAAGGCCCGCCAGCATGGCTGCGCTGCCCGCACCGGCGCCCAGCAGCCCCAGCAGCCTGCGCCCGCGCCCCGGCATCCCCGGGGCCATCAGCTCTGGGTCTGCCCTTCGAGGTCCTGCAGCAGTAGCAGTAGCGCCACCCCCATCAGGGCCAGGGCCGTGCCGCTGTGGGCCTGATCCACATGGCTCAAGCTGCGAGCCGTTTCGAGGTGCTGGGCCCAGGTGAATCGCATGGCGCCGCTCTGGTGCATCCCGATGCCCCTTTTTTAAAAGGCTGTTGCCGCCAGGCGCGCCGCCGGTGCTCCCGCAGGCGGCCTTCTTCATAAACGGTCACCACTGCGGGCTAGGCATGGGACAAGCAGTCGGAGGGGTTCGGCTTCCAGCTCGACAGCGGCACCACCGAGTGCGAGCTGCTCGATGCCGGCTTGCCCACCGCTCACGACGCCCCGCTGAGGCCGGGCCGCTAGCCCAGGTCCTGCTGCAGCAGCGCCAGGCCGTTCACCAGCACCGACAGGCCGCTCACCAGCACGGCCCGGTGCAGCTCCGGACTGCGCCAGAGGCCGGGGTCGTGGCTGGCGCGCTCCAGGGCCGAGAGCGTGAGCCGCAGCATCACGCCGGAGGCGCGGGGTGCTGGCCCCGGTGCGGGCTGGGCTGGCTCGGCTGGCTGCATGGCTTGGCCGCTTTGCGGCACTGAAGCGGGCAGGAGGGCAGCGCGCAAGGCCGTTGCTACGCTCCGGCAAATCAGGGCCGGCAATGGGTTACAAGCGCGTTCTCCTCAAACTCAGCGGCGAGGCGCTGATGGGTGAGCAGGGCTACGGCATCGACCCGGCCATCGTGCAGTCGATCGCCAGCGATGTGGCGGCCTGCGTGGCCGACGGCACCCAGCTGGCGATCGTGGTGGGTGGCGGCAACATCTTCCGCGGCCTCAAGGGCAGCGCCGCCGGCATGGACCGCGCCACCGCCGACTACGTGGGCATGCTCGCCACGGTGATGAACGCGATCACCCTCCAGGACGGCCTCGAGCGCGCCGGCGTGCCCACCCGCGTGCAGAGCGCCATCTCGATGCAGGAGGTGGCCGAGCCCTACATCCGCCGCAAGGCGATCCGCCACATGGAGAAAGGCCGGGTGGTGATCTTCGCCGCCGGCACCGGCAACCCCTTCTTTACCACCGACACCACCGCCGCCCTGCGCGCCGCCGAGATCAACGCCGACGTGGTGTTCAAGGCCACCAAGGTGGACGGCGTGTACGACAAGGACCCCAACAAGCACGCCGCCGCCCGCCGCTTTGACAGCCTCTCCTTCCTGGAGGTGCTCAGCAGCGAGTTGGAGGTGATGGACGGCGCCGCCATCGCCCTCTGCAAGGACAATTCCATCCCGATCGTGGTGTTTGATCTCTTCGGCCCCGGCAACATCGGCCGGGCCGTGGCCGGCGAGCCGATCGGCACCCGCATCCATCCCTGACCCCAGAGCCAAGCCATGGACCTCGACGCCAGCATGCGCAAGTCGCTGGAAGCCACCCAGCGCACCTTCAACACCATCCGCACCGGCCGTGCCAACCCCTCCCTGCTCGACAAGATCAGCGTGGAGTACTACGGCGCGGAGACCCCGTTGAAGTCGCTGGCCTCGCTCAGCACCCCCGACTCCCAGACGATCCAGATCCAGCCCTTCGATCAGAGCGCCATGGGCCTGATCGAGAAGGCGATCGCCATGAGTGATCTCGGCCTCACCTGCAACAACGACGGCAAGGTGATCCGCATCAACATCCCGCCCCTCACCGAAGACCGGCGCAAGGAGCTCTGCAAGCTCGCCGCCAAATACGCCGAGGAGGGCAAGGTGGCGCTGCGCAACATCCGCCGCGACGCCATCGACAAGGTGAAGAAGCAGGAGAAGGAGGGCGAGCTCTCGGAAGACCAGAGCCGCGACGAGCAGGACAAGGTGCAGAAGCTCACCGACAAGTTCATCGCCGAGCTCGAGAAGCACCTGGCCGAGAAGGAAGCCGACATCCTCAAGGTGTGAGCCGCGGGTGAGCCACTCGCCGGCCGATGTGATCGTGGTGGGGGCCGGTGCGGCCGGTGGGGCCGCCGCCTTCCACCTGGCCCAGGCCGGCCACCGGGTGCTGCTGCTCGAGAAGTGCCCCTTTCCCCGGGCCAAGGCCTGCGGCGGAGGCATGGCCGCCTCGGTGCAGCAGCTGTTCCCCTTCGATCTGGCCCCCGCGGTCGACGCGGTGATCGAGCGGGTGCGCTTCAGCTGGTGCCTTGAGGATCCGGTGATCGCCGAGCTGCCCGGCGATGCTCCCTTCTGGATCGTGCGCCGCTCGCTGCTGGATCAGTTTCTGGCCGAGCAGGCGATCGCGGCCGGCGCCGAGTTCCGCCCCGGCTGGCGGGTGCAGGCGGCCCAGCGCGATCCCGCCGGCCTCTGGCGCCTGCAGGTGCAGGGCCAGCAGGGCCCCAGCGAGGAGCTGCAAGGCCGCGCCCTGGTGATCGCCGACGGCTCCGAGTCGGCCCTGGCGGGTCAGCTGGGCCTGGGGCCGGCCCGGCCCCAGTTCGCCAGCACCGTGTCGGTGGAGCTGGAGGGTGCCCAGCTCGATCCCCACACCGCCTGGTTTGAATTCGGCCTCGTGCACCATGGCTTCAGCTGGGCCTTCCCCCGCCGGGGCGGTGCCAGCATCGGCGTGGGCAGCTTCATCGGTCGCCAGGCCGTGGATGCCGAGACCGTGCTCAGCCAGCTGCTGCCCCCCCTCGGCTGCGACCCCCAGGCCGGCGAGCGGCGCCACAGCCGCCTGCGCATCTGGAGCGGCCACCATCCCATCCACAGCCCCCTCCCCGGCCCCGCTGCCGTGGCGGTGGGCGACGCCGCCTCCCTCTGCGATCCCTTCCTGGCCGAGGGGCT
Organism: Prochlorococcaceae cyanobacterium; assembly: GCA_044235095.1. GTDB lineage: Bacteria > Cyanobacteriota > Cyanobacteriia > PCC-6307 > Cyanobiaceae > NIES-981. Next base: position 6,467 of record JBIIIC010000005.1, read on the forward strand.
GCGGCCGGCTCTGATCAGCGGCTGTGAGGCCGCCGCCGCCCTTGATCGCTGGCTGCGGGGCGACGAGCAGGCCCTGGCCGGCTACTCAGCGCGGATGCGCGAGCGCTGGGGCGACTCGATGGCCTGGGGCCGCCGCATCGCCCAGGTGTTCTACCGGGTGCCGAAGGTGGGCTATCAGCTCGGCATCAAGCGGCCCACCGCCCCGCAGCGCATCGCCCAGATCCTCTCCGGCGAGATGGGCTACGGCGACATCGCCCAGCGCGTGATCAAGCGGCTGCTGTTCCAGCGCGGCTAGATCGGGGCGCGGCTAGAGCTTGGTGCAGTCCTTGAGCTGGCGCAGGCGCTGATCGATCGAGCCCAGCAGCTCGATCGCAAACATCGGCGCTTCCTGCACCGCAAACAGGAATTTCTCGCGGTTCATCACCAGCAGGCGGCAGGCGGTGAGGGCGCGGGCGTTGCCGTAGCGGCGGTGTTCGTTGGTCACCAGCGCTCCGGCACCGAACACGTCGCCGGCCTTGATCTGCTCATGGCCCTGGTCGCCGTTCCAGCTCAGCTCCACCGTGCCTTCCAGCAGGCCATACATGCAGTCGCCCACCTCGCCCGAGCTGAAGATCAACTGGCCGGGCTCCACCGTGATCACCTCGCCAGAGCTGGCCAGGGCACGCATGGTGTCGAGGGCATTCACGGAAGCGCTCAGGAAGCGGGGTGGGCCCAGTGTGAACCACCGGGATCAGGCGGAGATCAAGGGGCGATTAAGGGCAGCTGCTCAGCTGCGCCCCACGGCCAGGGCCGCCCCCAGGCCGCCCTGCACGTCCTGGGGCACCAGCCGCCCGTCCTTGTCGGTGTCGAGGGCGTCGAACACCGCGTCGCTGCCCAGCCACTCCTCGCGGGTGATGCAGCCGTCGCCGTCGAGGTCGTTGAGCAGGAAGATCTCCTGCACCGCGTGGCGGAAGGCGGAGCCGCCCTCCAGTTCGGCCAGCCGGTGGGCCAGCTGGGCCTCCAGCGTCTCGATCGCCTTGCAGAAGCCGCGGATGCCCTCGTCGAGCTTGTCGGTGGCCATGGCGTCGTTGGCCAGCATGGCGCGGAAGCCGGCCTCATCCAGGTGGATCTGGGCCTCGGTGGGGGCCGGATCAAAGGCGTTGAGCTTGCGCTCCAGCACCCCCTCGGTGCAGCGCAGCTCATCGAGCAGCGCCGGCGAGATGGTGAGCAGGTCGCAGCCGGCCAGCTCGATGATCTCGTCGGTGTTGCGGAAGCTGGCCCCCATCACCTCGGTCTTGTAGCCGTAGGTCTTGAAGTAGTTGAAGATCTGGGTCACCGACACAACGCCCGGATCCTCGGGTCCGGGGTAGCTGTCGCGGCCGGTGCTCTTCTTGTACCAATCCAGGATCCGCCCCACAAACGGGGAGATCAGCGTGACGCCCGCCTCGGCGCAGGCCACCGCCTGGGCGAAGGAGAACAGCAGGGTGAGGTTGCAGTGGATGCCCTCCTTCTCCAGCTGCTCGGCGGCGCGGATCCCCTCCCAGGTGGAAGCCACCTTCACCAGCACCCGGTCGCGGCCGATGCCCGCCTGGCGGTAGAGCCCCACCAGCTTGCGGGCCTTGGTGATCGTGGCCTCCGTGTCGTAGCTCAGTCGCGCATCCACCTCGGTGGACACCCGCCCGGGCACGATCTTGAGGATCTCCTTGCCGAAGGTGACGCAGATCTCATCGAGGGCCTCGCGCACCACTTCCTCGGCCCTTGCCCCGGCGCCGCACACCTCGCGCGACTCCCGCAGGGAGCGGTCGATCAGCTCCTGGTAGGTGGGGATCTGGGCGGCGGCCAGGATCAGCGAGGGGTTGGTGGTGGCGTCGCGCGGCGTGAACTGCTTGATCGCGTCGATGTCGCCGGTGTCGGCCACCACCACGGTCATGGCGGCGAGTTGGTCGAGCAGATTGGCCATGCGAGGGCGCGTTGGGGCGGCCGAAGGGGGGTTACTCCACGCTAGCCAGACTGTCTGAATTCACCCGGGGCCGGGTTCCGATCCTTGAGGGAACCCCGACACGCCCCGCTAGCCCCTGACCACCGGCTTGCTGGGGGGAATCCGCTCGAGCACCAGCAGGGCATCGATGATCTGGCGTGCCACCGGCGCCGCCACGGTGGAGCCGTAGGTGTTGCCCCCCTTGGGTTCATCCACCACCACCAGCACCACATAGCGCGGGTCGTCGATCGGCAGATGGCCCACGAAGCTGGTGATCAGGGCGCCGGGGATGTACACGCCGCGCTCGGCCTTCTGCGCGGTGCCGGTCTTGCCGCCGATGCGGTAGCCGGGCACCGCGATCCCCAGGCTCTTGCTGCGTGACACCACCTGCTCCATCCAGTCCATCACCGTCTTGGTGACCGCCGGATCGAGCATCTGCACGCCGCCGGCCGCACCGCCGCTGGCCAGGGCCTCACCGGAGCGCAGGCCGCGGGTGATGTGGGGGCTCACCAGCCGGCCGCCGTTGGCCAGCATGGCGTGCAGCTGCACCAGCTTCAGCGGGGTGAGCGAAAAGCCCTGGCCGAAGGCCGCCACCGCCGGCTCGATCGCGTGGCCGGTGAAGGCGCTGCGGCTCTTGAGTTCGCCGGCCACCGCGCCGGGCAGGTCGGTGTCGATCGGATCGCCGATACCGAGGCGATCCAGCCAGCCCCAGAAGCGATTGCGCGGCACCTGGGCCATCGCCTGCACCATCGCCACGTTGCTCGACACCTCCAGCACGGTGGGGAAGTCGATCAGGCCGTTGCCCTGGCGGTTGTGGTTGAAGATCGGCCAACCGCCGATGGTGAGCTGGCCGTTGTCGAGCACCTTGCCGCCGGGCTGGATCGCCTTCTCCTGAAGGGCCAGGGCCAGGTTGATCGGCTTGAAGGTGGAGCCGGGTTCGTAGAGGTCCTGCACCGACCACTCGCGGAACAGCCCCGGGTTGAAGCTCCAGAACCGGTTGGGGTCGTAGGTGGGCACCGAGGCCAGCGCCAGCATCTCGCCGTTGCGCACGTCCATCACCAGGGCGGCGGCCCGCTTGGCGTTCCACTTCTTCACCTGCGCCGCCAGCGCCTGCTGGGCCACCTGCTGCAGCCGCGAATCCAGCGTGAGCTGCAGGCGCAGGTCGTCGCCGTAGAGGGAGCCTGCCTTGATGCCTTCCGGCAGCGGCGTTCCATCGGCGCCGCGGCGCATGCTGAGGGTGGTCTCCTGGCGCTTGAGCTCGCTGTCGCGGCTCTGCTCCAGGCCGGCCTGGGGCACCCGTTCCAGGTTGAGGAAGCCCACCACGTTGGCAAACAGCTGACCCTGGGGATACACCCGGCGGGGATAGGCCTCGAGGTCGAGGCCGCTGATCCCGAGCTGGCGCACCCGCTCGGCCGTTTCCGGGTCGAGATCGGCCTGCAGCTTCACGCCGCTGCGCTTGCTGGCCATCGCCTGCAGCAGCTTCGCCTTGGGCTGGGCCAGGACGGGCGCCAGCCGGTCGGCCACATCGCTGGCCTGGCGAACCTGCTGGGGGTCGTCGCCGGGGAAGTTGAAGTAGCGCGGGTGGGCCCAGAGGGTGAAGCGCTCCTCATCGAGCGCCACCAGCCGCCCGTGGCGATCCACGATCGTGCGCCGCTTGCCCAGGGGGGTGATCGCCTTGGTCTGGATGGCGCGGGCCCGGCTCTGCAGGTTGCTGGAATCCACCACCTGCAGCCAGGCCAGCCGCAGGGCCAGCCCCGCCAGGCCGGCGCAGAGCAGGCCATACACCGCCAGCAGCCGGCCTACCGGCACCGGCTGGATCGCCACCACCCGACGGTTGCGCCTGTTGCTGAGTGTCTGGGACATGGGCTAGTAGCCCGCTGGGATCTGCTTGGCCTGCAGCCGCTCAAGCAGCTGGTCGGCCGTGTCGCTGGCGCGGGGCGAGGGGGCCGGCAGATACACCAGCTTTTCGCTGCGGGTGGCCTCCAGCCAGCCGGGCCGCTTCACGGCGCCCATGTGGTGCTGCTCGAGCATGGCGCTGGCCTCCTGCATCCGGTGCTCCAGCACCTGGGCGGCTTCCAGCTGCCTGTAGTTCTGCGCCCAGCGGGCCTGCCAGTGCAGGGTGAGGCCTCCCAGGGCCACCATGCACACCCCCAGGCCCACCAGGGTGCCGTCGCTGAAGCGGTGCAGGCTGGCCAGCCAGGGTGCCCGCCGGGCGATCTTCTGGCTGGAGAGCGAGCCCTCGATCAGCTCCAGTGTGCGGTTGTCGCGGCGCTGCAGCGCAGCAGGGTGGCGTTGCGACCGGCTTCGCCGCTGGGGCGCCAGGGGTGTTGGCGGGGGCGAGGCGACCACGGTGGTGGTTGAAAGCTTCGCAAGTGAACCACCCCCGCTGCTCACCAGCAAGGGGCTAACCGGCCAGCAGCACCAGATTCACGAAGGTGAGCCCGTTCCACAGGCCGTGCATCAGCACGCAGCTGCCCAGCCGGCCGCTGCGCAGCCGCAGCCAGCCCAGCCCCAGCCCCAGCACCGCCAGCGCTGGCAGCTCCGCCAGGCTGAGGTGGGCCACGCTGAAGGTGAGGGCGCTGATCACCAGGCCCCAGGCCCAGCCCCAGCGCCGCGCCAGGGCTGGCAGCAGCACCCCGCGAAACAGGGTTTCCTCAAACAGCGGCGCCAGCACGATTGCCGTGAAGGCGAAGCAGCCCAGCGCCAGCGGGTTGCGGGTGGTGAGCACCAGCTCCAGCAGCGGATTGCTGCCGCCGCCATCCCCCACCAGTCGCTCCACCAGCCAGCCCACCAGGGCCACTGCCGGCAGCACCATCAGCACCCGGCTCAGGGCCCAGCCGGCCGTGCTCGCCAGGGGCCGCCACTGCCATTGCAACCGCTGCTCCGGCGGCGCGCCCGCCGGCAGCTGCCGACGCAGGATCCACAGCGGGCCGGCCATCAGGGCCAGATACAGCGCCAGCACCATCACCCCCTGCTGCAAGGCCGGATCCCCGCTCAGCCCCGTGGCCAGCGCTGTCACCAGCGGGCCCGCCAGCAGCGGCGTGAGCAGTTCGCCCACCACCACGAAGCCGCCGGCGATCAGCAGTGTCACGTCGATCAGATCCAGGGCCGGTCCAGCCAGCGGCGGCAGCAGCGTCTGCCGCCGCCGCCAGCACTGCCACAGCTCGCGGCCCAGCAGCACCAGCCCCACCAGCACCAGCACCAACGGCAGGCCATTCACGCCCAGCAGCCGCCACAGGGCCGCCCGCTGCTGCTGCGGCTGGGCGCAGCGCTCCGGGTTCCGGCTCAGCTGCTCGCACAGCAACTGGCGGCGCAGCGGTGAGAGGGGCCAGGGGCGGGCCAGGGCATCGAGATCGGCGGGGTTGAGCCGCTCCCCCGCCGCCAGGGCCTCCAGCAGCGGCCGCTGTTCCGGCTTGGCCTGGCCCGTCAGCACGCTGAGCCGCTCGCCCGCCACGGCAGGATCGCCCAGCTGCTGCTCCAGCAGTGCCAGCTGCAGCTGCCATTCCGCCGCAGCCGGTTCGGTTGCCCCGTTCACCTGGCGCTCCAGCTCGTTGCGCAGGGCCTGGCGCGGCTGCTCGGCCCCCAGCGGCTCCTGCAGGCCCACCGGCAGGGCCGGGGCTGCTAGCGCCACCAGCTCCAGCTGGCGCAGCTGCAGGGCATTGCCCACGGTGGGGCGGTCGAAGCTGTCGACCAGGCCGTTGAACCACAGCAGGCCGGTGAGCAGCAGGCTGAGCAGGGCCAGCCAGCGCTTCCAGGCCGGCTGGGCTGGCGCCGCCGGCCCCGGCCCGGCTCCCTGCTCCTGGCCCGTGGGGGCGTTTGTGCTCAACGGCTGGGCCTCCGCCTCAACGACTGGCCCTGCGCGGGCCCGGCTGCCCGCAATTCTCCCCTCCCATACGATGAGGCCCCAGCGACGGGCGGGTCTTGGCTCTTCGGATAGTGCTGGTCCGCCACGGGCTGAGCAGCTTCAACGTGGACCATCGCGTGCAGGGGCGCGACGACCTCTCCAGCCTCACCGACGCCGGCCAGGAGCAGGCCCGCGCCGTGGGCGACGCCCTGCGAGACCTCAGCTTCGACGCGGCCTACTCCTCGCCGCTGCGCCGGGCCGCCGACACGGCCGCCCAGCTGCTGGCGGTCCACGGCCAGGGCCTCACCGCCCAGCCCCTCAACGATCTGCTGGAGATCGACCTGGGCCCCTGGAGCGGCCTGCTGCGCCATGAGGTGCACGAGCGCTTCCCCGAGGAGGAGCGGCTCTGGCGCGAGGCGCCCGAGGCCCTGCGCCTGCGCCGCTCCGATGGCAGCAGCTACGCCCCGCTGCTCGAGCTGATGGCTCAGGCCCAGGGCTATGTGCAGTGGCTGCAGGAGCGCCACGCCACCGCCCTCGATGCCGGGCCGGGCCTGTCGGTGCAGAACCAGACCGTGCTGGTGGTGGCCCACAACGGCATCCTGCGCTGCCTGGTGCTGGCCCTGCTGGGGCTGCCCGCCAGCGGCTTCCGTCGCCTGCGCCTCGACAACGCCTCGATCTCGGTGCTCAACCTGCGCCGCGCCGAGGCCGGCGGCCTGGCGGTGCAGCTGGAATCGCTCAACAGCACCGCCCATCTCGGCACGCCGGTGCCCAGCCGAGGCCGGGGCCAGCGCCTGCTGTTGGTGCGCCACGGCGAAACCGACTGGAACCGCCAGGGCCGCTTCCAGGGCCAGATCGACATCCCCCTCAACGCCAACGGCCGGGCCCAGGCGGAGGCCGCCGGCCAGTTTCTGGCGGCGGTGCCGTTCCAGCGGGCCTACAGCAGCTGGATGAGCCGCCCGCGCCAGACCGCCGAGGCGATCCTCGCCAGCCACCCCGGCGTGCCGCTCACCACCACCACCGGCCTGGCCGAGATCGGCCATGGCCTCTGGGAGGGTCGGCTGGAGAGCGAGATCGCCGAGGGCTGGCCCCAGCTGCTGGCCGACTGGAAGTGCGCCCCCGAAACCGTGCAGATGCCGGAGGGCGAAACCATTCACGACGTGTGGCAGCGCTGCCTGGCCAGCTGGAACCGGATCGCCGCCAGCCTCGAGGCTGAGGAAACGGCCCTGGTGGTGGCCCACGACGCCGTGAACAAGACCATCCTCTGCGCCCTGCTCGGACTCACGCCCGCCGACATCTGGGTGGTGAAGCAGGGCAACGGCGGCGTGACCGTGGTGGATTACCCCCACGGGCCCGAGGGCACGCCCGTGGTGAGTGCCCTCAACCTCACCAGCCACCTCGGAGGGGTGCTCGACCGCACCGCCGCCGGCGCCCTCTGAGCCCGATGGCCGCCCACTGGCTCACTGGCCTTCAGCTCCTGGCAGGCCCGGGTCAGTCGGCCCGCGGCTGTGAGGCGCTGATCGGCAGCGATGGCGTGCTGCTGGCCTTCGACCAGCAGGCCGGCGAGCAGGCCCGCGCCCTGGGCCTCCAGCCCCAGCGCGCCGAGGGCATGCTGCTGGCGCCGGCGCTGGTGGATCCCCACAGCGTGCTGGAGGTGCCCTTCGCCGGCCGCGCGGAAGACCTGTCCAGCCTGGCGGCGGCTGCCGCCGCCAGTGGCTACGGCACGGTGGGGCTGCTGCCCTGGGGCAAGCCCTGGCGCGACAGTGCGGAGCTGCTGCAGCTCCACTGGCCCGAGCCCCTGCAGCTGGGCCTCTGGGGCAGCTTCGCCAGCGCCGATGGCAGCGGCCTGGCTCCCCATGCCGACCAGCTCGCCGCCGGTGCCCTGGGGCTGGCCAGCGGGCCGGCTCTGCCGCCGCTGGAGCTGCTGGAGCGGGGGCTGGCCCTGGGCGAGTGGGGCGACCGGCCCCTGCTGCTGGCGCCGCGGCTGCCCCAACTGGGCGCCGGCGGCTTCGTGCGCGAATCGGTGCACACCCTGCGGGCCGGCTGGCCGCCGGATCCGGTGGCCAGTGAGGTGGTGCCGCTGGAGCTGCTGCGCAGCATGCTGCGCCTGCGGCCGGCGGCGCGGCCGGTGCTCATCAACCTCTCCACCGCCGCCGGGGTGGAGGTGCTGCGCCAGTGGCCGGCGCCCGGCCGCCCCCAGGCCACTGTGAGCTGGTGGCACCTGCTGGCCGATGCCTCCCGGCTCAACCTGGTCGATGAGGGCTGGCGCCTGGAGCCCTCGCTCGGCGGTCCCCACGACCGCGAGGCCCTGATCGCCGCCCTTGCCGAGGGCCTGATCACGGCGGTGGCCGTGCACCACATCGCCCTCGACAGCGAGGAGCAGCTGCTGCCCCTCGACCAGCGCCGCGCCGGGGTGGCTGGCCACGGCGGTCCGCTGCTGCCACTGCTCTGGCAGGAGCTGGTGCGGCAGCGCGGGTGGCGCGCCGAGCAGCTCTGGCAGGTGCTCTGCTGGCAGCCGGCCCGGCTGCTGGGCCTGGCGGAGCCGGGCCTGGAGGCCGGCGGGCGCCGCTGGGTGCTGTTTGATCCCGGCAGCGACTCGGCGGAGCACGCCTCGGGCCCGGCCCAGCCCCGGGGGTCGCTGGCGGCCAATCACCCCTGGCGGGGCTGGCCCGCCGCCGGCCGCATCCGGGCCAGCGGGCTTAGCGCTGCAGCTCAGTGGCAGCTGTAGGAGTGGCGGTGGCAGGGCTGGGCAGCAGGCTGCCGGTCTGATCGAGAGGGAAGAAGCGCCAGAAGGCCCGACCGATCACCTCCTTGCTGGGCAGGAAGGCGCCACCGGGCCAGAAGCGCCCGTCCCAGCTGTTGGACCGGTTGTCGCCCAGCACCAGCAGGTGGCCCGGCGGCACCACCGCGTTGAGGCTGCGGCAGGGCCCGATGCCCTGGCTGTCCACCGGGCAGAAGTTGCTCACGTAGGGCTCGCTGAGCCGCTTGCCGTTGATGAACACCTGGCCCCGCGGATTCACCTCCACCCGCTCACCCTGCAGGGCCACCACCCGCTTGATGTAGGCGTCGCAGGCTGGATTGGCCACCCCGGGCAGGCTGCCGATCAGGGGCAGGTTCACCAGCAGGCAGCTCAGCGGGTTGTTGCGGCTGTTGGCCGACAGCACCGGATCGAAGTGGTGCGGCGAGTGGAACACCACGATCTCGCCGCGCTGGGGCAGCCGTTGCCGGTAGGTGAGCTTCTCCACCAGCAACCGGTCCTGGATCTGGAGCCCCGGCAGCATCGAGCCCGAGGGGATGTAGCGGGCTTCCACCAGGAACTGGCGGATGCCCAGCGCCACCGCCAGGGTGATCAACACACTGCGCCAGAACGCCCAGGCGCTCTCGCCGCGCTGGGACGGCTGCTGTTCGTCGACGGGCGGGTTCAGGCGGTCTTCCCTGCAAGCTCAGGGCAGATTAGGCACCAGATCCGCCGTTTCCCGCTGTATGGCGCGCCCCCGTTGGCAACTGGCCACCGTTCGCGCCGAGGGGCGCTGGCTGCGCCGCTGGGATCGGTTCGTGGCGGTGTGGGCCAGCCTCAACCTGCTGCTGGTGGCCTTCGATCTCACCTACCTGCCCCTGCGGCGCTTCTGGCTGCAGCGCAACCTCTACCCGATCCCCTCGCTGCCCCTGGCAGTGCCGCTCGACTGGATCCCCGATCTCACCCCCTGGCTCGACCCGATCAAGGGGATTGAGCCCCACCAGGAAACCCAGGCCTATCTGGATCAGTTTGATCGGCTGGATCGGCAGCTGCGGCAGCAGGCGCTCCCGGACAGCGACCTGCCGGCGCCCCTGGCCCCCCTGGCCCCCCTGGCCCCCCTGGCCCCCGCCCTGGCGGCCCAGGCCAGCAGCACCGCCGAGCTGATCGCCAGCAACGGCTTCGCCGCCTCCGGCAACACCGCCAGCCTGGAAACCGTGAAGCAGCGCCTGCGTCAGCGGGCTGGCACCGCCTCAGCCCAGGAGGCCGCTGCCCTGCTGCTGAGCCCCGCCTGGATCAGCCGCCAGGGCTGGCAGCAGGAGCGGCGCTTCTGGCAGGAGCAGGTGCTGCCCCTGGTGGCCGCCAACTACTGGCGCTCCAGCGACGCCAACGGCCGCCCCACCGACCACTTCTGGCTGCTCGACCTGCTCTGTTTCCAGAGCGTGTTTCTGGTGGACATCCTGCTGCGGGTGGTGCGGCTCAAGCGCCGCCTGCCGGGGTTGCGCTGGCGCGATGCCCTGCTGCGCCGCTGGATCGACCTGCCGCTGCTGCTGCCCTTCTGGCGCTGGCTGCGGCTGCTGCCGGTGCTGGAGCGGCTGCACACCTCCAGCCTGGTGAGCATCGAGCCGTTGCGGGCCGTGATCAGCCGTGCGGTGGTGGCCCTGCTGGCGCTGGAGCTGTTCGAGGTGCTGGCGCTGCAGCTGCTCGACGGCGCCCAGGGGCTGGTGCGCAGCCGCGACTGGCCAGAGCGGTTCCGGCGTTTGCGCAGCCACCAGAGCGTGCCGCTGCTCGAACAGCAGGAGCAGGAGCTGGTGGCCCTGGTGCGGCTGTGGGGGCCGCTGCTGCTGGCTCGCATCGCCCCCAGCCTCGCCCCCGACCTGCAGAACCTGCTCAGCTACGCCCTGAGCCGCAGCCTGGATCGCAGCGTGGTGCCCCAGCCGCTGCGCGGCCTGCAGCCCCTGCTGCGGGTGGAGAACGGCGTGAGCCGCCAGCTGGCCGCCGGCATGGTGGACAGCCTGATGGAGCTCTCCCGCAGCACCGGCACCCAGCTGGCCCGCCGCGACGACGTGCAGCTGGAGCTGCTGCAGCGGCTGGTGGATCGTTTCTGGGAGGAGCTGGCGGCGGCGCTGGAGCAGGGGCCGGTGCTGCAGCGCAGCCAGGAGCTGGTGTGCGCCCTGCTCGAACAGCTCAAGACCACCTATCTCAGCCAGATCAGTCGCTCCGGCATCGAGGCCCTGATCGAGGAGCTCGACGAGCTCGTGACAGCCCAGCCCGCAACCGGCCAGTCGGGCGGCCAATCCGGCAGCCATTCGGCCGCTAGGGAAGCAGCAGGGCCTGCCATTCCTCCGGCTTGAAGCCGGTGAGCACCTGGCCGCTGGCGCTGATCAGGTAGGGCCGTTTCACCAGCCGCCCATCGGCAGCCAGGGCGGCCAGGGCCTGCTCGTCGTTCATGGCCTGCACCGTGGCGCTGCCCAGGGCCCGGTAGCTCTGGCCGCTGGTGTTGAACAGCCGCTTGCGGCCGAGCTGCTCCAGCCCCAGGCGCAGCTCCGGCAGGCTCGGGGGCTGCTGGGTGATGTCGATCGGTTGGGCCGTGAGGCCGTGATCCCGGAGCCAGGCCAGCGCCTTGCGGCAGGTGCTGCAGGCGCCGTAGCTGTAGAGCTTCATGGCGTGGATCCGGGATCGCTCAGCCGGGGAGCTCCGGATTACTTCCGGCCCACCAGCGACTTGAGGGCGCCCACCAGGCTGTTGGAGCCCTTGCCGGCACCCTCGGCCGGACGGGTGCGCACGGTGACATCGCCGTAGACGGTGGTGCGGCAGCTGAGGCGGTAGTTGGCCGGACGATCAGCCAGGTACACCTCCTCGGTGTCGCTGCGGGGGGAGAGGTTCTGCATGCCCTCCACCACTTCCATCACGCAGGTGCCGCACTGGCCCAGCCCACCACAGTTGTTGAGGTTGTTGAGACCCTTGTAGGGGTTGATGCCCGCATCCAGGGCGGCCTTGCGCAGGTTGGCGCCCTCGATGCAGCCGACCTGCTGGCCTTCCTTTTCGAAACGGATGGTGGGCACGGTCGAGCGGGGGTGAAAGTGCGCCGCCCAACTTAGGTCAAATGGCGTCGGGCCCGCCTGCCCTGCCTACGATCGTGATGCTTGCCCATGTGCCGTGTCGGCGATCCAGGGATACGACCTCGTTGTTCAGCAGCTGATCCCTGGCTACGCCAGCCTGGCCCGGCTGGGGGTGGCCCTGCTCGCCGCCTCACCCCTCGCTGCCGCCGAGGGTGCTCCGGTGCTGGTGGCCGGTTGCGGCACCGGCGCCGAGCTGGTGGAGGCCCGCGCCCAGCGCCCCGACTGGCAGCTCACCGCCATTGATCCCGCCGCCGAGATGCTGGAGGTGGCCCAGCGCCGCCTGGCCGAGGCGGCCCCGCCTGGCTGCACCGCGATCCAGTGGCAGCAGACCACGGTGGAAGACCTGCAGGCCGAGGGTGCCTTCGCCGGCGCCCTCTCGGTGCTGGTGCTGCAGTCGCTGCCCGACGACGGCACCAAGCTGGCGTTTCTCACCGCCCTGGCCCGCAGCCTTCGGCCCGGTGGCCAGCTGGTGCTGGTGGATCTGATGGCCGCCGAGCGCTCGCCGCTGCAGCAGCAGGTTCAGCAGGCCTGGCTGGGCTTCCAGCGTGCCAGCGGCCTGGAGGCCGACGCCGCAGCCCTCACGCCCCATCTCCAGGCCCTGCACCCGATCGGTGAGGCCAGGCTCACGGCCCTGCTCAACGCCGCCGGCTTCAGCGATCCGGCCCGGGTGTTTCAGGCCCTCAACGTGGAGGGTTTCCTGCTGCAGCGCTGCCGTTAGGGCGCCGCCTGGGTCGCGGCCTCGATGCAACGCTGCAGCAAGGCGTCCACCGCATCCGCATCCAGCCAGCCCTGGATTGTGGTCACCCGCCCTTCCATGTTCTTGTAGGTGCGGAAGAATTCAGCCACTTCCTCCAGCTGGTTGGGGGCGATCTGCCGGATCGAGCGGATGTCGCGGTGGCGGAATCCCGCCTCAGGAATGCACAGCAGCTTGCCGTCGTGCGCCCCGCTGTCCACCATGTCGAGGATGCCGATCGGCCGGGCGCGGATCAGGCAACCGGCGAAGGTGGGCTCCTCCATGATCACCATCGCATCGAGCGGAGCCCCGTCTTCGGCCAGGGTGTTGGGCACGAAGCCGTAGTCGAAGGGGTAGCGCACCGAGGAGTGCAGCACCCGATCCAGGGCCATCACCCCCGCTGTGGCGTTGTACTCGTATTTATTGCGGCTGCCGGCCGGGATCTCCACCACGATGTTCACCAGACCGGGTGCCGGTGAGGCCGGCAGCTGGCGCAGATCCATAGATCAGAGGGGTGGTGATGGGGGCCTGCTGCCGCGAGCCCAGCACTGTGGCCATGGGCAGGGTGAGGGTGGCCAGGGCAATCAGGCTGCCCAGCAGGGAAGGAAAGGCCAAGAAGCCTGGACTGTAGGGATCTTCGCCAGGGTCACCCTGCAGCGCCTGCCCGGTGGGGTGGGAATCGGGCGTGGCGTACGGGCTGGATGAGGGTGCAGCTAGGGCCTGGGCCTTGCCAGAAGCCTGGGTAAGTCGGGGAACGCTGTCCATGGGGTGTGGCGGGGCAGATGCCCTTGACCACGGTTTAACGGCGAGTCAATCGGGATGAATTGAATTGTGGCATTGATCCACCACACCTGCAGCGTGGATGCCGGCATGGGATGTCGGAGTCGCTCAGGCCGCCGGTCGCGCCTGATGCCCGCCGGGTTCAAGGCGACTGATCGCCGGGCTGCCCAGGCTCTCCATCTGATCGAGGCGGCCGCGGATCGTGCGCAGCTCATCGAGAATCGAGCTCAGCAGCTGCTGGGTGGCGGTCGAGGGGGAGTTGAGCACCTCCACCGTCACTTCCTTGATCCGCAGCACATCGCGGGCGAACCGTGCCACCTCGTTGGGGTGGAACTGCAGGGGCTCTTTCTGGTCGCTGCGGTATTCGGGGTTGAGCTTGCGGGGGTTGAAGGGGGGGTTGAGGTTGCGCGGATCGGTGTTGGTGTAGCGATACACCGAGGCGCGGGAGCGATTGAGCGCCTTCTGCACCTCATCGATGCCGATCAGGTTGTCGGCCCCATCGCCGCCCGCGGCGGCGTCGCTGGCCTGCAGCTGGCCCACTTCATCGAGCAGTTCCATGCCCGGCATGCCGGCTCCGGCCAAGCCGGCGGCGGTGATGCCTGCAGCCCCCCCGATTGGCCCCCCGATTGGATTGGATCCGCCGCTGGCAAGGGCTGGCTGGGGAAGCATGAGACGGCGCTGGGACGAATGGGAAAGCGGCGAGACGCTAGCAGAGGTTCCGCGGGCGGGCTGTACCGGCGGATGCCGATCCACCTGCCGGGCAGGCCATCGGGCAGGGCGGTGATAGCTTCCGCCCTCCCCTGCTGAACACGGCCATGCGCGTCTCCCGCCTGATGCTGGTGACGCTGCGCGACGACCCCGCCGAGGCCGAGATTCCCTCCCACAAACTGCTCCTGCGCGGCGGCTACATCCGCCGGGTGAGCTCCGGCATCTATGCCTACCTGCCCCTGATGTGGCGGGTGCTGCGCAAGGTGTCGGCGATCGTGCGCGAGGAGCTCGACGCCACCGGCGCCCTGGAGACTCTGCTGCCCCAGCTGCAGCCCGCCGAGCTCTGGCAGCGCAGCGGCAGATGGGCCGGCTACACGGCCGGGGAGGGGATCATGTTTCACCTGGAGGATCGCCAGGGGCGGGAGCTGGGCCTGGGCCCCACCCACGAAGAGGTGATCACGGCGCTGGCGGCCGATCTGCTGCGCTCCTACCGGCAGCTGCCGGTAAATCTCTATCAGATCCAGACCAAATTCCGCGATGAGATCCGGCCGCGCTTCGGTCTGATGCGGGGGCGTGAATTCATCATGAAGGATGCCTATTCCTTCCACGCCGATGAGGCTTGTCTGCGTGACACCTACGCGGCGATGGATCAGGCCTATCGGCGCATCTTCGCCCGCTGTGGCCTGCGGGCCGTGGCGGTGGAGGCCGACAGCGGCGCCATCGGTGGCTCCGCCAGCCAGGAGTTCATGGTCACGGCCGATGCCGGTGAAGACCTGATCCTCACCAGCGCCGACGGCCGCTATGCCGCCAACCAGGAGCGGGCCGTGTCGCTGCCGGCTGAGGCGGTGCCCCTGGCCGGCGGCGCCCGCACCGGGGGCGGCGGCGAGGAGCTGGCCACCCCGGCCCAGACCTCGATCGAGGCGCTCTGCGCCGCCCATGGCTTCGAGCCCAGCCAGCTGGTGAAGGTGCTGCTGTTGCTGGCCCGCTTTGAAGACGGCCGCCAGCAGCCCCTGCTGGTGAGCCTGCGCGGCGATCAGCAGCTCAACGAGGTGAAGCTGGCCAACGCCGTGACCGCCCGCCTCGGCGGCGACCACGGCGCCCTGCTGGAGGTGGCGCCGCTCACCGCCGAGGCCGCCGAGCGCGAGGGCATCGCCGCCATCCCCTTCGGCTTCATGGGCCCCCACCTGGAGGATGCGGTGCTGGCCGGTGCCCGCAGCTGGCAGCCGCGCTTCCTGCGCCTGGCCGATGCCAGCGCCGCTGGGCTCGAGGCCTTCGTGTGCGGGGCCAACCGCGTGGATACCCATCTGGTGGGGGCGGCCTGGGGGGCAGGGCTCTGCCCGCTGCCCGAGAGCCTCGATCTGCGCGCCGCCCAGCCGGGCGACCGCTGCCTCCACGATCCCGCCCAGGTGCTGGAGGCCAGCCGCGGCATCGAGGTGGGTCACATCTTCCAGCTGGGCCGTAAGTATTCCGCCGCCCTCGGCGCCAGCTTCACCAGCGAGGCCGGGGTCGACGAGCCCCTGTGGATGGGCTGCTACGGCATCGGCGTGTCGCGCCTGGCCCAGGCGGCGGTGGAGCAGCACCACGACGCCAACGGCATCTGCTGGCCCACGGCGATCGCCCCCTTCGAGGCGATCGTGGTGATCGCCAATGCCGCCGACGCGGCCCAGGCTGAGCTGGCCGAGCGGCTCTACGCCCAGCTGGGAGCAGCCGGCGTGGAGGTGTTGCTCGACGACCGCGGTGAGCGGGCCGGCGTGAAGTTCAAGGATGCCGACCTGATCGGCATCCCCTGGCGTGTGGTGGTGGGGCGGGGCGCGGCCGAGGGCAAGGTGGAGCTGGTGGAGCGCGCCGGCGGCGCCCAGCAGGAGCTGGCCGCCGATGCCCTGGTTCCCGAGCTGCTGGGACAGATCCAGGGGCAGCGCCAGGGTCTGCTGGCGGCCTGATCCCCAGGCCTGATCCCCAGGTTGGACAGAGGCAACAGGGGCCCTGCCTAGGATTGGGTTTCTCGAAACTTGCCGATGGCCGCCGACCTTCTCACCTGGTTCTCGCAGGGTCTGCGGCGCTGGGGGCGGGCCCTGGGCGCGCTGGCACTCTGCGGCTGCCTGTTGATCGGCGGCTGCAGCTCAGCCTCCGGCATGAGCGGCAACTACGAGCAGGACACCGTGGCGGTGGCCGACGTTCTGATCGCCACCATTGCCCTGCCGGCGGATGATCCCGGCCGTGGTGAGGCCGAAACCACGGCCCGCGGCCTGATCAACGACTACATGGCCCGCTATCGCTCCCGCCGCGACGTGAACGGCCTCGCGTCGTTCACCACGATGCAGACGGCGCTCAATTCCCTGGCCGGTCACTACGCCAACTACCCCAACCGGCCGGTGCCCCAGGCCCTGGCCGACCGGGTGACCAAGGAGCTGAAGAAGGCCGAGTCCGGCGTGGTGCGCGGCGCCTGATCCCCGCTGCCGCTTCAGAGTTGTGACTGTGCTTTGACGAACGGCACCACGATCTGAGAGGCTCTGAGATTGTGCTCAGAAGCGGCTACGGGCCGCCGTGTCCTTGGCCAACGTTGTCGTCATCGGTGCACAGTGGGGTGACGAGGGGAAGGGCAAGATCACCGATCTGCTGAGTCGCTCCGCCGATGTGGTGGTGCGCTATCAGGGCGGTGTGAATGCCGGTCACACGATCGTTGTGAACCATCAGGTGCTGAAACTCCACCTGATCCCCTCCGGAATTCTCTATCCCGACACCGTCTGTCTGATCGGTTCAGGCACGGTCGTTGACCCCAAGGTGATGCTGGGCGAGCTCGACATGCTCGCCGACTACGGTATCGATGTGAGCGGGTTGCAGCTGGCCTCCACGGCCCACGTGACCATGCCCTACCACCGCCTGCTTGATCAGGCGATGGAGCAGCGCCGCGGGGATCGCCGCATCGGCACCACCGGCCGGGGCATCGGGCCCACCTACGCCGACAAGTCGGAGCGCAACGGCATCCGCATCATCGACATCCTCGATGAGGGCCGCCTGCGCGATCGCCTGGCCGGCGTGCTGGCCGAGAAAAACGAAATTCTGCAGAAGCTCTACGGCCTCGAACCGCTCGACTTTGAGGCCGTGGTGGCCGAATACGTGGCCTACGGCCAGCGGCTGGCCCCCCACGTGGTGGATTGCACCCGCGCCATTCACCAGGCGGCCCGGGCCCGCAAGAACATCCTGTTCGAGGGTGCCCAGGGCACCCTGCTTGACCTCGACCACGGCACCTACCCCTACGTCACCTCCTCCAACCCCGTGAGCGGCGGGGCCTGCATCGGTGCCGGTGTGGGCCCCACCCTGATCGACCGGGTGATCGGCGTGGCCAAGGCCTACACCACCCGCGTGGGTGAGGGCCCCTTCCCCACCGAGCTCGACGGCAGCCTCAACGACCATCTCTGTGACCGTGGCGGGGAGTACGGCACCACCACCGGTCGTCGCCGTCGCTGCGGCTGGTTCGACGGCGTGATCGGCCGCTATGCGGTGCAGGTCAACGGCCTCGACTGTCTGGCGATCACCAAGCTCGACGTGCTCGACGAGCTCGATGAGATCCAGGTGTGTGTGGCCTATGAGCTCGACGGCCAGCGCATCGAGCACTTCCCCAGCTCCGCTGAGGACTTTGCCCGCTGTAAGCCGATCTTCGAAACCCTGCCCGGCTGGCAGACCTCCACGGCCGACTGCCGCCGGCTGGAGGACCTCCCCGCAACCGCGATGAGCTATCTGCGCTTCCTGGCCGAGCTGATGGAGGTGCCGATCGCGATCGTGTCGCTGGGTGCCGACCGCGACCAGACCATCGTGGTGGAAGATCCCATCCACGGTCCCAAGCGGGCGCTGCTGAGCGTCTGATCCTCCCCCCTCCAGGCAGCCCCATGACCACCAAGACCTACGACGTTGTCGGCATCGGCAACGCCATCGTGGACGTGCTCGTTCAGGCGGATGAGCGCTTCCTCGCTGATCATGGCCTCACCAAGGGCACCATGGCCCTGGTCAACGAGCAGCAGGCCGAGCGGCTCTACGCCAGCGTGGGCCCGGGCCTCGAAACCTCCGGTGGATCCGCTGCCAACACCCTGGCCGGCATCGCCCAGCTGGGCGGTCGCGCCGGCTTCATCGGCCGGGTGCGCAACGACCAGCTCGGTCAGATCTTCGCCCACGACATCCGCTCGGTGGGTGCCCGCTTCGACACCCCGGCGGCCACGGCGGGACCCTCCACGGCGCGCTGCCTGATCCTGGTGACTCCGGACGCCCAGCGCACCATGTGCACCTACCTGGGGGCCTCGGTGGGCCTGCACCCCGCCGATCTCGATCTGGAGATGGTGGCCCAGGCCAAGCTGCTCTATCTCGAGGGCTACCTGTGGGACAGCGACGAGGCCAAGGCGGCCTTCATCGCCGCCGCCGAGGTGGCCCGTGCCAACGGCGGTGAAGTGGCCCTCAGCCTCTCCGATGCCTTCTGCGTGGAGCGCCATCGCGACAGCTTCCAGGAGCTGGTCGACGGCCACGTCGACATCCTGTTTGCCAACGAGATGGAGATCACCTCCCTCTACATGGCCAACAGCTTCGAGGAGGCGGCCGAGCAGGTGCGGGGCCGCTGCCGTGTCGCCGCCCTCACCCGCAGTGAACAGGGTTCGCTGATCCTCAGCGGCGACGACCGCTATGCCATTGCGCCGTTCAGCCTCGGCACCCTGGTGGACACCACCGGGGCTGGCGATCTCTACGCCGCCGGCTTCCTGCACGCCTACACCCAGGGCCAGTCCCTGGAGGCCTGTGGCCGGCTCGGCTCCCTCTGCGCCGGCCAGGTGGTGACCCAGCTGGGCCCGCGGCCCCAGGCCGACCTCAGGCAGCTGGTGGCCCAGCACCTGGCCTGAGCTCGGCTGGCCTGAGCTCGGCATCCAGCCACTGGCCGTAGCCATGGCTGGCGCCGGCTGGCCAGTGCAGCCACTGGGGGCAGCTGTAGCTGTGCCGCTGCAGCACCAGTTGCTCCAGCGCCGCAAGCCGATGGCTGCAGGTCTTGAACAGCAGCTGCACCTCCGTGGCGCTCTCGATCGCGCCCTGCCAGTGGTAGAGCGACTGCACGGGCCGCAGGGCCACGCAGGCGGCAAGCCGGGCCTCCAGCGTCAGGCGGGCCAGCCCCTCGGCCCTGGCCTGATCGGCCTCGGTGGTGAGGGCCAGCACCGGCTCGACAGCGGCAGCCTCGCCCGGCTCGGCCGTGGCCTGGGGATCAGGGCCGCCGGACGGGTTGCAGGGGGATCGCTCAGCCATGCTCGTTTGGTCGCTGCGCTCAGCCATGCTCGTTTGGTCGCTGCGCTGAGCCTGTCAGCTCCGCCAGGGCGGCCAGACGGGCCAGCAGCTCCGCCCGGGGCAGGGCATCGCTGCGCGGGCGCTCAATCAGCAGCAGCCGCACCTCCTGCTCCGCACAGAGCCTCTGCCACACGGCCTCGCTGAAACCGCCCCCCTGGCGCACCAGCACGGCGGTGATGCCCCAGTGGCGCAGCAGCCCCGCCTCGATCCAGCCACTGCGGCTGGGCCGCACACAGGCCACCCGCTCCGCCGCCAGCCCCGCGGCCTGGGCCCGTTGCAGGGCCTCGGCGCTGGGCAGCAGGCGCGCGTGGTGGATCGCCTCGGGGCTGAGGCTCACCGCCGCCGCCAGCTGGCGCATGCCGATGGCCAGCAGCAGGCGCTCACCGGCCAGGGGTTGCACGCCCAGGGCCGTCAGGGTGGGCAGCAGCACCACGCCCCGGCCGGAGGGCACGTTGCGCTGCAGGCGCAGCAGGCGTTGTCCCTGGCTCTGGCAAACCGCGGTGAGGGCGGCGGAGATCCGCTCTGCGAAGGGATGGGTGGCATCCACCACCGCCCCGTAGGTCTGCCGCCGCACTTCGGCGCTGATCGCCGCTTCGCCCGCCAGCGCCCCTGCCTCCACCTGCAGGCGCGGATGGGGGCCATAGGCCCGGGCAGCCGCTTCGCTCACCACGCTCACCTTCACCCGCCAGCCCTGCAGCAGCAGGGCGTCCGCCAGGGGCGGGCCGTCGCCGGTGCCCGCCAGCAACCAGATCCAGCCGGGCGGCCGGCCGCCGGTGGGCTGGTGAATCTCAGGCCCGTGCATCAGGATGGGCGCCATCCCTGGCCTGCGAGGTTTGAACCACTGTCTGCTCGAGGTGGCGGTGCTGGAGGCACCCCAGCTTCGCTACACCCAGGACAACCAGACGCCCGTGGCGGAAATGACCGTGCAGGTGGATGGACTCCGGCCCGACGATCCCCCGGGCCAGCTCAAGGTGGTGGGCTGGGGCAACCTCGCCCAGGACCTGCAGAACCGGGTCCAGCCCGGTGCCCGGCTGGTGATCGAGGGTCGGCTGCGGATGGTGACCCAGAACCGGCCCGACGGCATCAAGGAGAAGCGGGCCGAATTCACCCTGGCGCGCCTCCACCCCCTCGGTGCCAGCGCCGCCCAGCCGGCCATGGGAGGGGTGTCGGCCGCTACCGCCGCGCCCCGCCCTGCCGCTGCAGTGCCGGCGCCCGCCCCCCCCCCCGCTACCCCAGTGGTCGCGGCCCCGGCCCCGGCGGCCAGTCAGCCGGCACCCACCTGGAACGCCTCGCCGCTGGTGCCCGACCTGCCGGACGAGGACGACATCCCCTTTTGAGCCCTGTTGCTCAGCTGGTCTGGGCGTCGCCCAGTTGGCCGAGCAGCTCATCCAGCTCACGCTCCAGCGCCGCCAGATCCAGCCGCCACTCCGGCCAGCGGCCCGCGTCGATCTGGCGCAGCAGCCACAGCTGGTCATCCCGCAGCCTGGCCACCAGCTCCTCGGTGCTGAGCTGCTCCACTCCCCGACTGGCAGACATGGGCTCCATTGGCAGCGGATACACGAAGATGGCGCCATGCAAGCACTGTTTTCCCCCGGCAGCCTGGTCACCGTGGCCGGCGGGGTGCTCACCGTGGTGGGTGCCATCGCTTACACCACCGGCAGCGCCAACCTCAGCCTGCCCACGATCTTTTACGGGATTCCGATCCTGCTGGGCGGTCTGGCCCTGAAGTCGTCGGAGCTGCCCCCCGCTGCCCGGCTCACCCCTCCGGCACAGTTCAAGGCGCTGCGGGAGCAGCCCGCCAGCGAGCCGCTCAAGAAGCTGGTGGCCGATGTGGTGCGCTGGCGGTATGGCCAGAAGGCCCATCTGGAGAGTTCCCTGGAGGTGCTCAAGCTCTGGGACGAAGACAAACCGCCCCAGCTGCTCAGCGTGGAGGAGCTCGACTGCGACGGCCGCTACGGCCTGGCTCTACGCTTCATCACCGCCGGGGTGCCCCTCGAGCGCTGGCAGGAGCGGCTGGAGCGGCTGGGCCGTTTCTTCGGACCCGGGCTGCGGGCCGAGCTGGAACCCCAGGCCGGTGGCGAACTGGTGCTGCGTCTGCTGCCCCAAGCTGGGGAGGCCTGAGCCCCAGCGCCCGCTCGGGCTCCGGGCCCGTCGCCCCGCCTCTTGTCCTCGTTTCCGCATCACCTTGAGCCCCGATCCCGCCATCAGCCACCAGGACACCCTGCGGGTGTCGGTTCTCAGTGAGGCGCTCCCCTACATCCAGCGCTTCGCCGGCCGCAGGGTGGTGGTGAAATACGGCGGCGCGGCGATGGTGGAGGCCTCCCTGCGGGATGCGGTGTACCGCGATCTGGTGCTGCTGGCCTCGGTGGGCGTGCAGCCGGTGGTGGTGCACGGCGGCGGACCCGAGATCAACGACTGGCTGGGCCGGCTGCAGATCCAGCCGGAATTCCGCGGCGGGCTGAGGGTCACCACTCCTGAAACCATGGATGTGGTGGAGATGGTGCTGGTGGGCCGGGTCAACAAGCACATCGTGAACGGGCTCAACAAGGTGGGTGGCCCCGCTGTTGGTCTGTGTGGCAGCGACGGTGCCCTGGTGACGGCGCGCACCTACGGCGAGGGGTGCAACGGCCTGGTGGGCGAGGTGGCGGCGGTGGATCCTTCGGTGCTGCTGCCCCTGCTCGATGCGGGCTACATCCCGGTGATCTCCAGCGTGGCGGCCGACGTGAACGGCCAGGCCCACAACATCAACGCCGACACCGTGGCCGGCGAGCTGGCCGCGGCCCTGCAGGCCGAGAAGCTGATCCTGCTCACCGACACCCCCGGCATCCTGCGCGACCGCCACGACCCCGCCAGCCTGGTGCGCCAGCTGAGCCTGGCCGGGGCCCGCGAGCTGATCGCCACCGGCGTGGTGGAGGGGGGCATGACCCCGAAGACCGAGTGCTGCATCCGCGCCCTGGCCCAGGGGGTGGCAGCCGCCCACATCCTCGACGGGCGGGTGCCCCACGCCCTGCTGCTGGAAGTCTTCTCCGATGCCGGCATCGGCACCATGGTGGTGGGCAGCGACCGGCTGCTGGACCGAGGCCCGACCCCTCCCCTCGATCCTTCCCCGGCCGCCTGAGCTGAGCTGTCTGCGTGATGGACCCTGATCCGCTGGCCGCCGATCTCGTGCCCCCCGATCCCCTGGCGACGGCGCGGCGGGCCCTCGACCACGGCGCCTACGGCCAGGTGATCCGGGAGCTGGAGCCCCTGGTGGAGCAGTACCCGCCGAGCTCCCCCGTGGGCGCCCAGCTGCAGCTGTTGATGGCCACCGCCTGGCTGGGCCAGGGCCAGAGCCAGCAGGCGATTGCCTGCTGCCAACGCATCCGCGCCTGCGGCGATGGGGCGGTGCGGGCCCAGGCACGGGAGCTGATGGCCGTGCTGGAGGCGCCGGTGCTGCGGCGGCCGCGGGAATGGTCGCTCACCCTGCCACCCCTGGGCGAGGCGCCGCCGCTGGAAGGGCGGGTGAAGGGGATGGGCCGCCGCCGCCGCCGCCCCCAGGCCGACGAACCGCCGCCACCGCCGGTGGGCCCCACCCGTGCCCCGCTCGGTTTCGCCCTCGTGGTGCTGGCCGTGCTCGCTGGCCTGGCCTTCCTGCTGGGGGGGTGTGTGCAGGTGCGGGCGGAGCTGCAGTTCCATGGCCCCGGGAGGCTGCAGGTGGGTTTCGAGCAGCATGCCCAGGGCGGTCGCCCTTCCCCCTGGCAGCAGCAATTTGCCGCGCGTCTGGGCCACACGGGCTTCAGCGCCGTCGGGGCTGGGGCCGAGCCCCGCTGGGTGAGTCCGGTGCTGCCCGCTGCCACGGCCCTCGATCGGTTGGCCAGCAACCTGTCGGAGGCGGCCCGGCTGGCGGGGGCGAGCCTACCGCCACCCCAGCTGCAGCTGCAGGAGCGCAACTGGCTGGTGGGGGTGCGGCAGCAGCTCCAGCTCGACCTCGATCTCCGCGGCATCGACACCCTGCCCGGCGTGGACCTGGCCCTGGAGCTGCAGCCCCTGCGGCCCGGGGCTGTGCAGCGGGCCGAGCCCCAGACGGCGCGGCCCGTCGGCCCGGCCACTGCCCGGCGGCTGCAGTGGCCCCTTGAGCTCGGGGCCCGCAACCGGCTGGAACTGCGCTGCTGGCGCTGGAGCCCCCTGGGGCTGGGCAGCGTGCTGATCGCACTGGCCCTGGGGCTGGTGTCGCTGCTGGCGGTTCTGCGCAGGCGGCTGGGCTTCGGTCTGCCGGAGCTGCCCGCCTGAGCGGCTGCCGGCACCCCCGGCCCAGAGGCTGGGGGAACTAGAGGTTGAGGGGATCGGGATCGATCGCCAGGCTCACGTCGCGCGGCAGGCCCTGGCGCAGTTCGCTCTCCGGGGGCAGCAGCAGCGCGCTGGTGGTGGGGCCATGCAGCAGCAGCTGCCAGCGGCTCTTGCCCGCCACCCGGGCCACCGGAGCCGGCGCCGGGCCGATCAGCTGCCACCCGGCCGCCTCAAGGGGGCCGCGGATGCGCTCGGCCAGGGCGCTGGCGGCGGTGGCGGTGCCGCTGGCCGAGGGGCCGCTGAGGCGCAGCAGGCAGGCCCGGCTGAACGGCACCAGGCCACCGCTGCGCCGCAGGGCCAGCTCCTCCTCCACAAACTGCTCATAGCGCCCGTCCACCAGGTGGCGGATCACGGGGTGGTCAGGGCAGTAGGTCTGCACCAGCACCTGGCCGGGCCGCTCGCCCCGGCCGGCCCGGCCGGCCAGCTGCAGCAGCAGCTGCAGACATTGTTCTCCCGAGCGTAGGTCGGGCCGGTGCAGCAGCCCGTCGGCGGCCAGTACCGCCGCCAGGGTCACCTGGGGCAGATCCATGCCCTTGGCCAGCATCTGGGTGCCCACCAGCACGTCGGCCTCTCCGGCGGCGAAGCGCGCCAGCAGCTGGCGATGGCCATCGCGGCCGCGGGTGGTGTCGCGATCGAAGCGCAGCAGCCGCAGCCCTTCGAGTTCCTGGCTGAGCAGCTCCATCACCCGCTGGGTGCCGGCGCCGAAGGGCTTGAAGGCCGTGGAGCCGCACTGGCCGCAGCGCTCGCCGATCTCGGCGCGGTGGTCGCACCAGTGGCAGCGCAGCCACTCCCGGCCGCCGGCGGAACGGTGCACGGTGAGGGCCACATCGCAGTGGGGGCAGAGCACCGCCTCGCCACAGCTGCGGCAGCTCAGAAAGCTGCGGTAGCCGCGGCGAGGCACCAGCACCACCGCCTGCTCACCCCGCTCGCGCAGCTGCTCAAGCCGGCCCATCAGGGCGCGGCTCACCAGGCGCCGGTGGCCTTCAGCCAGCTCATGGCGCATGTCGATCACCTGCACCGCCGGCAGGGGCCGCGCACCGATGCGCTGGGGCAGCCGCAGCAGCCGGGTGTTGGCGCCGGGCCCCCGGCAGGCCAGCCAGGTTTCCAGCGACGGGGTGGCGCTGCCCAGCACCAGGTGGGCACCGCAGCCGGCGGCCCGCAGCCGGGCCACGTCGCGGGCGTGGTAGCAGGGCATCGGGCTCTCCTGCTTGTAGGAGCTGTCGTGCTCCTCATCCAGCACCACCAGGCCCAGCCGCGGCAAGGGCAGAAACACGGCTGAGCGGGTGCCCACGGCCACCAGCGGCTCCTCGGTGGCCGCCAGGCACCGGCGCCAGCCGGCCACCCGCTCGGCCTCGCCCATGCCGCTGTGAAACTCCACCACCCGGCCGCCGAAGCGCTGGCGGCAGCGGTCGAGCAGCTGGGGGATCAGGCCGATCTCCGGCGTGAGCAGCAGGCTGCTGCGCCCCTCCTCGAGGCAGCGCTGGGCCAGCTGCAGGTACACCTCGGTCTTGCCGGCGCCGGTCACCCCCCAGAGCAGGAAGGCGGACCCCTGCGGGGCTGTCGACACGGCGGTCACCGCAGCTGCCTGGGCCTCCGTGAGTTCACGCGTTGTGGCGGCGGCGGCGCCTGCCCTGGCCAGTTGCCCCTCACCGGCATTGTGGCGTCGGAGCAATCCGCGCTTCTCGAGCGCCTGCACGACCGCCCGGCTGAAGCCCTGGGCCCCGCACAGCTCTCTGAGGGGCACGGGGGCTGCCTGGGCACCCAGGTGATGGAGCAGCTCCCGTTGGCGGGGGGTGGTGGTTTCCCCCTCTTCCAGGGGGCGGCCGAGGGCAATCAGCCAGTTGGGGCGCTGGCCCTGGCTGCCCGGGTTGCGGCCACCGCCCAGCCAGCCCGGCGGCAGGGCACTCTTGAGCGTGCGGAACACGCTGGTGTGGCACTGCTCAGCCACCGCACCGATCAGCTGGCGCCAGGCCGGATCCACCGCCGCACTCTGCAGCACCCCCTCGATCGGTCGCAGGCTGGCGGGGTTGAGGTCAGCGGGCGGCTCGCTCAGCAGCTCGACCACCAGGCCCCGGTGCGGCCTTCCCTGCAGCCGCACCTGCACGAGATCGCCCACCCCCACTGGAAGGTTGTCGGGGTTGGTGTAGCTGAACACCTGCCCTTCCCGCCCGGCCTCCAGCCAGATTTGGAGCCACGGGCTCACCCGCCTTGCATTCGTCTGGATGCATTCATAGGATGGGAGTGTTGGCAGTCCTATGGCTGTCGGCGGAACCCAGCAGAGTTCCGTCCAGAGGGAAGACACGAAGTGAGCGCCCGGGATGTTTCCCGATCCAGCCTCCCAGTCTGCGAACACCCCTGACAGCCCTGCTTCCCCACCGCTCAGTTCACCCCATTCGTTGTTCCTCGCGCAGGAACCTCCTCAGCTGCTGAAGCCGGTGCTGCCTCAGGTGGTCCGGTGCCCTCCTTCGGTGGGCTGCTCAGCCTGCGGCACTTGCTGATCCACTTGGTTTTCTGGCCCGTCGCTCTGTCTGGCCAGGGTGCTGATCTGATCAGCACCGTTCCGCCGCTGATCCACCCAGCTGGTCAGTGCTGAATCGTCAGTCCCGCGTGCCGGTCCCGAATGGTCAGTCCAGCTTGATCGCATCCTGCCTAACAGCTGTCTCCTGAGCCCTATCCAGAGCCGTCGTTCAACGTTCCGGTCTTCTCCCTCCTGTCTTTTTCTTCCATGAGCCCTGCTGCCGTCCAAGCCAAGCCTGCCGTTGAAATCCTGATGGTGGCCACGGCATCGGGAGAGGAGGTGAAGGTGAAGCCGAAGGCCAAGCCGGCTGCCAAGGCCTCCACCGCCAAAACCGCAGGCACCGCCAAGACGACCTCCGCCAAGACGACCGCAGGCAAAGCCGCGAGCAAGGCCTCCGGCAGCAAGGCCGCCGCCGGCAAATCCCCGGCTAAGAAGGCCACCACGACCAAGGCCGGCAAAGCCGGGGTTGGCGCCGATCTTGAAGCGGCTGCCAACGACCTGCTGGCCGCGGCTGAATCCTCCGCACCCTCTGAGGCTGATGCCGCCGAGGCCTCCGCGAAGGCCAAGGACGACGACAAGGCCGCCAAGGCCCTGGCCAGTATCAGGGTGGGCCCGAAGGGCGTGTACACCGAGGACTCGATCCGGGTGTACCTCCAGGAGATCGGCCGGATCCGCCTGCTGCGGCCTGATGAGGAGATCGAGCTGGCCCGCAAGATCGCCGATCTGCTCCAGCTCGAAGAGATCGCCGCCCAGTACGAGGCCGACCACGGCCGCCAGCCCGACACCAAGGAGTGGGCGGCCCTGGTGGAGATGCCCACCATCAAGTTCCGCCGGCGCCTCATGCTCGGCCGCCGGGCCAAGGAAAAGATGGTGCAGTCAAACCTGCGCCTGGTGGTGTCGATCGCCAAGAAGTACATGAATCGGGGCCTGAGCTTTCAGGACCTGATTCAGGAAGGCTCCCTCGGCCTGATCCGCGCCGCCGAGAAGTTTGACCACGAGAAGGGCTACAAGTTCTCCACCTACGCCACCTGGTGGATCCGCCAGGCCATCACCCGCGCCATCGCCGACCAGAGCCGCACCATCCGCCTGCCGGTGCACCTCTACGAGACCATCTCCCGCATCAAGAAAACCACCAAGACCCTCTCCCAGGAATTCGGCCGCAAGCCCACCGAGGAGGAGATCGCCGAGTCGATGGAGATGACCATCGAGAAGCTGCGTTTCATCGCCAAGAGCGCCCAGCTGCCCATTTCCCTGGAAACGCCGATCGGCAAGGAGGAGGATTCGCGGCTCGGCGACTTCATCGAGGCCGACATCGAGAATCCCGAGCAGGACGTGGCCAAGAACCTGCTGCGCGAAGACCTCGAAGGCGTGTTGGCCACCCTCAGCCCGCGCGAGCGCGATGTGCTGCGCCTCCGCTACGGCCTCGATGACGGCCGCATGAAGACTCTCGAGGAGATCGGTCAGATCTTCGATGTGACCCGCGAGCGCATCCGCCAGATCGAGGCCAAGGCCCTGCGCAAGCTGCGCCATCCCAACCGCAACGGCGTTCTCAAGGAGTACATCAAGTGAGTGATGGCCTGGCGGCCCTGCGGGGCCTGCGCAGCGCACCGCCGCTGGATGCCGCTGGTCGCGGCGGGTTGCGGGCTGAGCTTGATGGCCTGATGGCCCGTTGCGACTGGTTCACTGTGGGGGTGATGGCTCCCTCGGCCGCGGCGGCGTTGGACTGCCTTCGCGCTCTCGAGGCAGCCCTGGGCTGGGACGCCCTGGAGCTGGATCCCGCCGGGGAGGCGCTGGAGGCGATCGCAGGCCCGGTGTTTCTCAAGGCCAACCAGAACACCGGGCGCTTTCTGGTGCGGCGTGAAACCGGCCTGGGTGAGGGCTTGCTGATCACGGGGCACAGCCCGGCCGACCTCGACGCGGAGGACACCTGGGGCCCGCTGCCCCTCGATTTCTTCGGCCCTTAATCTGGGCGGCTGTGATTCGCCTCTGATGGCCCACTCCCTGCGCATCGCCTCCCGCCGCAGCCAGCTGGCCATGGTGCAGACCCACTGGGTGCGTGATGAGCTGGCCAAGGCCCATCCCGGCCTGGAGATCAGCATCGAGGCGATGGCCACCCAGGGCGACAAGATCCTGGATGTGGCCCTGGCCAAGATCGGCGACAAGGGCCTGTTCACCAAGGAACTGGAGGCCCAGATGCTGGTGGACCGGGCCGATATCGCCGTCCACAGCCTCAAGGACCTGCCCACCAACCTCCCCGAGGGCCTAATGCTGGGCTGCATCACCGAGCGGGAAGACCCGGCCGATGCCCTGGTGGTGCACGAGAAGCACACCGACAAGACCCTCGCCACCCTGCCTGAGGGCTCGGTGGTGGGCACCAGCTCCCTGCGCCGCCTGGCCCAGCTGCGCCATCACTTCCCGCACCTGGTGTTCAAGGACGTGCGCGGCAACGTGATCACCCGCCTTGAGAAACTCGACGCCGGCGAGTACGACTGCCTGATCCTTGCGGCGGCCGGCCTGGGTCGCCTCGGCCTGGGTGAGCGCATCCACGAGCTGATCGATCCCTCCATCTCCCTGCACGCCGTGGGCCAGGGTGCCCTGGGCATCGAGTGCCGCGACGGTGACGCCGCCGTGCTGGAACAGATCAAGGTGCTCGAGCACATCCCCACAGCCCGCCGCTGCCTCGCCGAGCGCGCCTTCCTGCGGGAGCTGGAGGGCGGCTGCCAGGTGCCGATCGGCGTGAACACCCGCTTCAACGGCGATGAGCTCGTGTTGACGGGCATGGTGGCCAGCCTCGACGGGGTGCGCCTGATCCGCGACGAGGCCCGTGGCCCGCAGACCGACCCCGAGGCGATCGGCGTTGCCCTGGCCCACACACTGCGTGAGCAGGGCGCAGGAGAGATCCTGGAGGAGATCTTTGCCACCGTCCGGCCCGAGGCCTGAGGGAGTCAGGCCCCAGGCCGTCCCCGCCGACCCCGGCACGCTGCCGTTTCAGTGGAGCCTGCTGGCCTGGGCAGCTCTGGTGGGAACCCTCACCGGCCTGGCCATCGTGGCCTTCCACGAGTTGCTCTCCTTCATCAACAACGCCTCTTTCGGCCCGTTGGTGGAGTTGCTCTTCCAGGTGGCCCGCGCCGGATCTCCCGACCCCTCGGCTGCGCTGCCGCCGCCGCCGCCGCTGGGGGATCTGGCCAGCACCAGCGGCACCCCCTTGCAGGCGCTGCTGCAGATCGGCCTGGGCGGGCTGGGTTTCCTGCCGCCGCCACCGGCCGCCCCCGAGCCGCCGCCCCTGCCGCAGAGTGGTCTGCCCGACTGGCTGAACCTCTGGCCTGTGCTGGTGGTTCCCACGCTCGGAGGCCTGGCGGTGGGCCTGCTGCGCCGCTACGGCGGCGACATCGGCCCTGGGCTGCCCAGCCTGATGGCGATGGCCGATGGTGCCGCCGAAGCCAAGCCCCAGTTGCCCTGGCGCCGCCTGCTGGGGGCCTCGCTCAGCCTGGGCAGCGGCGCCTCGCTCGGGCCGGAGGGCCCCAGCGTGGAGAGCGGCGGCAACCTCGGACTGTGGGTGGCCCTGCGCGGCTGCCTGCCGCCCCAGAGTCAGAAGGCCCTGGTGGCAGCAGGGGTGGCCGCGGGCCTGGCGGCCGGCTTCAAGGCGCCGATCGCCGGTGTGTTCTTCGCCTTTGAGGGCAGTTTCAGTGCGATTCAGGGCCGGCCGAGCCTGCGGGCGGTGCTGGTGGCCGCAGTGGCCTCAAGCCTGGTCACCCAGCTGGTGCTCGGCGACGCGCCGATCCTGCGGCTGCCGGCCTATGAGGTGCGCTCCCCCTGGGAGTTGCCGCTCTACCTGGGGCTTGGGGTGCTGGCCAGCGGCATGTCGTGGTTGCTGGTGAGCCTGCTGGCCCTGGGCCGCAGCGGCCGGCTGCAGCGCTGGTTGGCCCAGCTGCCCCCGGGGCTGCCCACCGCCCTGGGTGGCCTGGCCGTAGGGCTGATGGCGCTGGCCTTCCCCCAGGTGCTCGGGGTGGGCTACGACACGATCGAGGCCCTGCTCGGCAGCAATGGCGGCATTCCTTTGCTGGCGCTGCTGCTGCTGCTTGGGGTGAAGCTGCTGGCCACCACCGTGAGCAATGCCACCGGTTTTGTGGGCGGCGGCTTTGCGCCGTCGCTGTTTCTGGGCGCGGTGCTGGGCAGCTGCTACGGCCAGCTGCTCGGCGATGGCGGCCTGGGGTTGCCGATCGCCGAGCCGCCGGCCTACGCCATGGTGGGCATGGCGGCGGTGTTGGCTGGCAGCGCCCGGGCGCCCCTCACCGCCCTGCTGCTGCTGTTTGAACTCACCCGCGACATCCGCATCGTGCTGCCGCTGATGGCGGCGGCTGGGCTGAGTGCCGCCCTGGTGGAGCGCTGGCAGGGCATCAGCGACCCAGGTCTGCTGGGCCCGGATCCCATGGAGGAGCAGCGGCGCCTGCAGCTGGCTGCTGTGCCGGTGCGCCAGGCGTTCGAGCCCGAAGCGCCCCTCGTGCTCCCAGGCGACACCCTGGCCGTGGAGGCTTTGCAGCAGCTGGTGCAGGCCCGCAGCCACTGTCTCCTGGTGGCGGAAGGGGCCTGGGTGATGGGGCTGGTGACCCTCCCCGATCTGCAACGGGCCCTGGTCAGCGCTGCCGAAGACGCAGGCGCACTGAGGTTGATCGCCTGCCGCCGCTCCGATCTGGCGTGGCTGCCGGCTTCAGCCCATCTGGCCCAGCTGGAGGACCAGCTCACCCCCAACGGCCTGAGACAGGTGCCGGTGTTCTCCGTGCCGGCAGGCAGCGTGGCAACCCTGCCTCACGGATTGCCCAGTGGCGGGCTGGCGGTTGCCCAGCTTTGCGGCGTGGCCAGCCGCGATGGCATGGCCCGTGCTCTGGCCTGCCGCTGGATGCGGGCAGGGCTGGCCTATGCCGAGCGTTGATGCCGCTCCTGCTGCAGGAGCGGCTGGTGATGCAGGGCGTGTGCCACCGGATCGGCGGCTGCCAGTCGCCGGAGGATTCGATCCCGGTCGAGTTCGGAGAGTTCGCCGTCACAGCCCCATTTCAGCGAGGTGCTGGAGCCACCACAGGGCAGGGCTTCACCGGGGCAGGCCTTCTCCGTAGGCACAAGGCAAGGGCGGCCGGAGGGCATGGGGACTGGGGACGACATCGCGCGACAACCTGGTTGGGCCTCGCTCAGGCCCGCGTTGGGAACACCGTAGGGATCACAGCGCTGTCTTCCGGCCCAGCGCCGCAGATCTGCAGAATGTTTTCTGGGTTGGGTGTCCGGGCTAGGGCGCCTGGCCGCAGCGCCAGCCTCAGCGTTGCACGATCACCGGCGTGCCCACCTCCACCAGCTCGAACAGCTGGCGCACATGGGGGGTGAGCATGCGGACGCAGCCGTTCGACACGGCAGCGCGCGAGGTCACGGTCCAGGCCCAGGCATCGGGGGTGCCGTGGATGCCGTACTGGTTGGGGCCGCTGCGCTTGAAGCCGATCCAGCGGTCGCCGAGGGGAGCCTGGGGCCCCACTTTCTTGTTGATCTTGCCGCTGCTCGTGCTCTGGTAGAGCGGATTCAGCACCTTGTTCTCCACCGTGAAGCGACCGGTTGGCGTGGGGGTGCTTGGGTCGCCGATGGCCACCGGCCAGGTGTGCAGCACCCGGCCGTTGTCGCGCAGGCTGATCTGACGCTTGCCCAGCTCCAGCACGATCTCCCGGGTGCTGGTGACGGCGGCGGTGCTGGCTGGCGGGCTGGCCTGGGTGGCAGGGGTGGCCGCTTCGCTCGCGAGCGAGGTCGGCACAGGGCCGGCCAGGCCAGAGAGCCCAGCCAGGGCGAGGCCGAGCATCAACCGCTGGATCAGGTCACGGGAGAAGGACATGGCAGGCAGGGGGTGATGGACGGGTGGAGCACCCGGGCTGGGGTCAGTTCACCAGATCGCGGCTTAGTTCACCAGTTGCGGATCGATCTCGCTGGTGTAGCGGGCCTCGCACTCCTTGATGATCTTCACCGCCTCGGCGGCATCAAAGAAGCCATTCACGCGGCAGGTGCCGGGCTTCTTGAGATCTTTGTAGTGCTCCCAGTAGTACTGGGTTTCCTTTAGCCAGTGCTCACCCAGCTGGGTGTAGCTGGTGATGTGGTCCATGCGCTTGTCATCGGCCAGCACGGCAATCACCTTGTCGTCGACTTCGCCGCCGTCGTCGAACTTCATGATGCCGATGATCCGGGCCTCCACCAGGGAGCCGGGCACGAGTGGCTCGGTCACGCCCACGATCTCGATGTCGAGCGGGTCGCCGTCCTCATCCCAGGTGCGGGGGATGCAGCCATAGGCAAACGGATAGGCCAGGGAGGAGTAGCCCACGCGGTCGAGCTTGAGGTGACCGGTTTCGGTGATCAGCTCGTACTTGTTGATGGTGTTGCTGTTCAGCTCCACGATGGCGTTGAGCCGTAGCTCAGCCTCGTCGGCGAAGGCCGGCAGCACGTGCAGCAGGTTGAGCATCGTGCGGCTGGGAGCGTGGTCGATATTGGCCATGCGAGGCGGCGGGATCAGCGCAAAGCATCCTATGCAGGGGCCTGCAGTGCCTCCACCTTGGCCCTGAGGTGGCGCAGAAACGGCGTCGCGGAGAGTTGTTCACCACTTACCTGCGCCACCAGCTCCTCGCCATTCACTGCCCGGCCCAGGGGCCACACCCTGGCACCCAGCCACTCCCGCAGCCGCTGCTCCTCAGCGGCTGCGACACAACGCTCGATCGCCCCGGGGCCGCCCAGATCGTGCTCCAGCGCCTCCGCAAGCTGGGCGCTGATGAGATGGCCAAGGGCATAGGAGGGGAAGTAGCCGAACAGTCCCTCGGCCCAGTGGATGTCCTGCAGGCAGCCGTCGCTGTCGCGCTCCGGGGTGATGCCGAGCAGTTCGCCCATCCGCCGGTTCCATTGCCCGGGCAGTTCCTCCACTGGCAGGTCGTGCTCGAGCAGGGCGAGCTCCAGCTCGAAGCGCAGCACGATGTGGAGGCAGTAGCTGAGCTCATCGGCCTCCACCCGGATCAGGCCGGGCCTGAGGGGGTTGAGGGCTCGCCAGAAGCGAAAGGATCCTCCCCAGGGATCTCTGCCCAGGCCGGCGCAGAAGCGGGGGTGCCAGCGCTCGGCGAAGGCGCGGCTGCGGGCCACGCGGCACTCCCAGAACAGCGACTGCGACTCGTGAACCCCCATCGAGGTGGCTTCCCCGAGGGGCCAGGGGAAGTAGTGGTCGTCGGTGCGGGGCAGCC
This sequence comes from Prochlorococcaceae cyanobacterium, assembly GCA_044235095.1. GTDB lineage: Bacteria > Cyanobacteriota > Cyanobacteriia > PCC-6307 > Cyanobiaceae > NIES-981. The sequence goes on from JBIIIC010000005.1 coordinate 39,746, forward strand.
CCTGCTCGTAGAGCGAATGGCCCCACTCGTGGGCAGTGGCCAGAAAGGCCGAGAGTGGCTGGCCCGGCACCACCCGGGTGGTGATGCGGAAGTCGTGGGGACCCACGGTGCAGGAGAAGGGGTGGGCCGAGCGGGAGCGCTGGCATCGCGCGGGGTCGTAGCCCCAGCTGTCGAGCAGGTCGGCGCAGAGCTGCTCCTGCAGCGGCTCGGGCAGGTCCGGGCTCTGTGCTGCGGCTGCCGTGGGCGGGGGAGTGCCGGCCGCAGCCACTTGCTCCAGCAATCCAGGCAGCTCGGCTTTCAGGGGGGCAAACAGCTCCTCCAGTCGCCCCTTGCTCACGTCGGGCTCAAACGGTTGGGCCAGGATTTCCCATGGGCTGCGGGCCGCGGGTTCGGCAGCTGCGAGCTGGCTGGCCTGCTGGCGGCGCAGGCTGATCAGCTCCTGCAGGGCTGGGGCGAAGGCGCTGAAGTCGTTGCGGGAGCGGGCTTCCTGCCAGACGGCATTGCCGCGTGACTGGGCCTTGGCCAGGGCCTGCACCAGGGCAGGGTCGAGGCCGCGCTGACGCTCCAGCTCCAGCCGCAGCAGCTCGAGGTTGCGGCGGCGCTGCGGCGGGGTGTCGGCGGTGAGCTCGGCCTCAGCCGCTTCCACCAGCTCGGCGTATTCGGCGCTGCTCTGGCGCTCGTGCAACTGGCCGGCCAGCAGGGCCAGCTGCTCGCCGCGCCAGGCGGCACCGGCGGCCGGCATCACCGTGTTCTGGTCGTAGTAGAGGGCGCTGCTGATCGAGCCCAGCAGGCGGGTTTGGTGCAGGTGCTGGTGAAGCTGGGCGAAGGCGGACCCTGCTGGAGGCATGGGGCGGTGAGGCCGTTGGGGCCAGCATGACGCCCGGAACCGACCGCCTGCAGAGGCCAACGTGGTCCCGCCAGCATGGGAACAACTGCCGACTCACCGTGCTCCTGACTCCCTTCTGTCCGTTCAGCACCGCCAAGGTGCTGGCCCTCAAGGCCACGGTGCTGCTGCTGCTCACCCTGCTCATCAAGGCCAGGACCCGCATCACCGCGTTTTCGGCGCTCGGCATCTTCTTGCTGCTGCTGCAGACCCTGTTGTTTCTGGCCATCAGCGGTGGGCTGGTGCTGGCAGCTGGCGGGGCTGCGGTCTACGCTTTGCAGCGGCGTCGGCCGGCAGCAGCCTGATTGCTGCGCAAGCCACGATCTCAACGGTCGCGCTGGCCGGCTACAACAGCTCATGGGTGTTCATGGCTGGGTCAGGCCTTTCGCTCGCCGCGAATCGTTGGCAGGCTTGGTTCACAGAGCCGAGATTGGCTCTTTCAATATGAAGAAGCACAGGCGAGAGTGCGTTTCATCAGGCAAGACAAGCTCAGGCATATCACCCGGCGACTGCAGGCTCCCTTCCTTGCATCTCTTCTGACGAACAGCCCTCCTGGAGCTGGTAGTAGAAGCCGCCGGCGGGGATCGCCTGGCGCACCACCGCGCAGCGGCTGGCCACCCGCCACAGGGCCTGATGGATGGGGGTGGGGTCGTGACGCACCAGCTGTGGAAATCGTTGCCGCAGCAGGGCAGTGCCGCGCCAGGCGTTGTAGTGGGGGATGCGGGGGTTGACGTGGTGGCACACATGCGTGGCCCCGATGCCGTGGTGGAGAAAGTTGAACAAGGGGCCGTAAGGACGATCCACCGTCTGCAGGGCACCCATGGCCCAGGTCCAGTCACCGCTGGTGAAGTGCGGAATGTCGAGATCGGTGTGCTGCAGCCAGGTGTACCCCACCAGCCAGGCATTGATCACCAGATAGGGCAGGCCATACACACAGCACCCGTGCCAGCGACCACTGGATGGCTGCCAGCACCAGGATCAGCAGCATCGCCAGCACGCCGAGATTGGAGAGCTGCATCGATGGGCCGAAGGAATCGGGGAACAGCTGCCGGCGACCGTTGCGCAATGGCATCCCGATCCAGAAGTGGGAGGTTGGCGCCCCATAGTCGGATCCGACCGCCACACCGAAGAGTAGATAGAGCGGCCAGCCGAGCAGCAGATGGCTCACCAGCGAGAGGCTGCCGAACAGGGCAGTGCCTAGCTGCCGGCTCAGGGCCAGAACCAGCCTGCCCATCGGCGAATCCGCCCGCGGCGGCACGTGGGTTTCGCCCTCTTCCAGACGGTTGCAGTGGGCGTGGTGCACGGCATGGCTGCGCTGCCAGGTGAAGTAGGGCACGCGCAGCAGGCTGTGCAGCACGAATCCCACCAGCCCCTCGACGCGACGGTTGGGATGGAAGGCGTGATGGCCGCACTCATGGGCGATCACCCAGCAGCCACCCGCCACAGTGCCGGTGACCAGCCCATAGGCCAGCAATGAGAGGGCGAGGGAGATGCCCAGACTGCGCCAGGCCTTGCGGGGGTTGAGCTCAACCAGATCGGGCGGCAGACAGGCCAGCAGCTCAGCCATGCTTGGGTAGGAGCTCACGCCGGAGCTGGAAACGGTGGGCTGGGAAACGGCGAGGTTCAACGAAGCCGAGTCTCGTTAGACGCCCCCCATCCGACAGGGGAGCTGCCCCATCCCCGCAGTGCAGAGCGCGAAGATCATCGATCTGACTGTCACCGTCTGTGGCCAAGAGGGCACCGTCGCTGCAGATCCGCCCCTTCGAGCCCGGCGACTGGCCGGCGGTGTGGACCCTGCTGGAGCCGGTGTTCCGCGCTGGTGAAACCTTTCCCCATGATCCGGGGATCAGCGCAGACGACGCCCGCCTGTCGTGGGTGGACCAGAGCCGGGTGGTGATGGTGGGTACTGATGCGGCCGGTGATCTGGTGGGCAGCTACTACCTGCGGCCCAACTCCCTCTGCCTCGGGGCCCATGTGGCCAATGCCGGCTATGTTGTGGCCGAGCAGGTAAGGCGGCAGGGGATCGGCAGCCACCTCTGCCAGCACTCGCTGCAGACGGCCCGGCAGCTGGGTTTCCGGGCAGTGCAGTTCAACCTGGTGGTAAGCACCAACATCGCCGGCCTCCGCTGCTGGCAGAGGAATGGTTTTCAGGTGGTGGGCACCTTGCCAGGGGCATTTCATCACCCGCGCTTGGGCTACGTGGACGCCCTGGTGATGGTGCAGGCGCTGGTGGGAGACGCACACCCATGGTCCGCTACGACCTGAAGGCGCTCAGCCGGGCTGTATCAGGCTCATAGCCATGGGTGCTGTCAATGATGGACACGTGCTGATCAAGATCTTTTTAATCTCGAGCTTGTTTTTTGATGTGCTTGAGTGGTATCGGTTTGCTTGAGGATTCCTTCTGCGTTTGGCGATCGTTTAATCATGGATGGACGGTGCTGGCGTGAATCTGTCGCAGATGTAGAGCCGATCCGCTGAGGTCATCAATCCTCCACAATTGGCTGCATACGGTGAGCTGGTCCCCTTCATGCTTGCAGCTGTAATGAACATCCCGAACATCACCAAGTGGGAGCCTCTGCGTGATATCGAATCCCTCATGGATCGAATGCTGAGCGGGCCTTCTCTCGATATTTCGGAGAATGATGGTACCTATGTATTTAAGGTGGATGTGCCTGGCATGGGCCGAGAGGATCTAACCGTGTCCATTGCCGGTGGACTGATAACAATCGAAGGGGAGCGCAAGACCGATCATGAGATCAACAAGCCGCGATTTCATCGTCTTGAGCGCTCCTTCGGCCACTTCAGTCGCTGTTTCAGTCTTCCCGCTGATGCTGATCCCAGCTCAGTGCATGCCCGTTGTGACAAGGGCGAGCTCACGATTGAGGTTAACAAGCAATCCGATGTGAACGGTGCCCAGGCCATCTCGGTGCCGGTGGAATAGCCATGAACACGACCCATTGTCAAACGTGCCGTTTCTGGGATTCATCCCAACGACTTGAGCACACCAATCTGGGTGATCTGGCGCCGTGTACCCGCACGGCGCCAAGCCACTACAGCGTGGCAAGTGTGCTCTTTCGCTCCGCGCCGCGCCTGATTGGCAAGTCGAGTTCAGCTCAGCTCTCGCCGGATTCTCTGGCCGAGCTTCAGATCCCGCTGGCGATCTGGCCTTACACCGCTGCCCTGCAGGCCTGCGGCGACTATCTCCCCTGCGATCTGGAGGAGAATGCTCGCCGCAACAAACTACGGTCCGGGCCCTTGGTTTGAGAGTTCCGCTCCTCTGTCAGAGCTTCATGGCCGCTGCAGACTGCAGCGGCCGCGGTGCAGTTGCGCAGAAGACTGAAAAGATTCAGTCAGGCCATGCTGCGATTCTCCTGTTCAACAATCCTTCCTGCAGTGCTCCAGTTGTCGATCTCCTCTGGCTCCGTGGGTGGGCCAGTCCTCGAGCTCCAGAACCAGATTCACGACTACAGCCTGTTGATCAGTGACCCCCTCTGCCCCCAGGAGATGCGCGACCTGCTGGTGCTGGAGTTGGGTCAGATCATTACGGCACTACTGCTCTATTGCGGGCAGCTCAGCTGCGTGTTGACAGGTGAGGAATGCATGATTCGGCTGCAGCATGATGCTGCACAATAGAAGCTGTCGTGCATCTTGATGGGCATTTCTAACGACTGGGGTTGAGCATGGCAAAGCCCATTGTTGTGAGCCCATGTCGGATGCTCTCGGCGATTATCTCAACACAATCAGTCGAGTTCCACTTCTCACCAGTGCTGAGGAACTCCATCTCGGTCGCCTGGTGCGCAGTTGGCAGGATGACCCCCACGCCTCACCTTCAGTGGTGCGGCGTGGCAAGCGGGCGCTTGATCGGGTCGTGTCGGCTAATCTGCGTTTGGTTGTGAGTGTGGTGAAGCGCTATCGACGTCGCATTGTGCACCTGGCAATTGAGCCAATTGATTTGATTCAAGCCGGTAATATCGGCTTGATCCGTGCTGTCGAGAAGTTTGATCCCGGCCGTGGGTATCGCTTTTCCACCTACGCCTACTGGTGGATCCGTCAGTCGGTCAGCCGTCATGTTCAGGAAGTGCATGCCCCGCTGCGGATTCCTGCAGCACTCGCCAATCTGATCGGCAAGATTGAGACCATCCTGGACTGCACTGGTTGCATTCCTCCAACATCGGAGCTCTCTGCCAGGCTAGGAGAATCACCGCGCCGGATTGAGGCAGCCCTTGCTCTCCGCCATCTCGTGGGTGTGATCTCCTTGGATCAACCTCTGGGTGGTGGCGACGCGTCTGATTTAACCTTGCTTGACGGTGTCACAGACGGCACAGTGCCAGAGCCGGTGGATGATTACCTATGGCTCCATGGCCAGCTTCACCAGCTCTCAGGTCTTGAACTCGATGTTCTCCACTGTCGCTACACAGCGGAAGAGAGGCGCTCTCTGAAGCAGGTTGCTGAGCGGCTTGGTCGTTCTAAGTTTCAGATCCAGGCCATCGAGCGGCGCGCTTTGCTGAAACTGCGTGCCGCTCTCACTCCTGTCCTGGAGCCAGTGAGCCGCTGCGTCTGACTTCACGTGGTGGGGCGATATCCCTAATGTCCCTGGCCAAGGCTTCTTGGAGTCAGAGTGCGATGGCCGTTACCTTCCGTGTACTGCGGCTGCAGTTGCTCGGAAGGTTTCGGCCTGCCGGTTCCCGAATCATGGCGAAGCGCCTCTTCCAGTAGGTAAGCGCACAGATTGGAAACCGAGCGACCTTCCTCTTCTGAGCGGTTGAGCAGCGCCTCATGGACATGGTGGCTCAGGGTGATCGAGACCCTTCGGGGTTGGCGTTGTAAAACACGCAGTCGATCGTTCATGGATGGTCTCCAGCTTCAGAGGTACAGCTGTTGCTCTTGGGATCCGCACCGCTCCTATGGAGCAGCCGCTTCCTTCATAGTGAAGTCTCTGTATAGGGTGGGTCCTTGCTGTTGTCTTTCGCCAGATCTGCGGCAATCTGCATCACTTTCCCTGCAACGTCTGTCTGATCTTCCCAGTTGGCCAGTCTGGTGTGAGATGCTTGTTTTCGCTCTTAGGTGCGCTCAGGCTCCTCTCATCATCACCGATGATTGCCGCTAAAATAGCATTTGTTGCTGGTAGTCTATGGATTAAAGCTGTAGTATCTGATCATCTGAAATGTACTCATCAGCCTCGAAGTGGGCGCGCCTTGCCAGGGCTTTTAAATCTTTTGTTGTTCTCTTCAGGCCCGGTCTTATGTCTCAGGTTGTTTCCCACCTGAAAGCCTAAGGCGTCTCGGTAATGTTAAGGTGATGTTGGGATGTGAATTCACTCGTGCTTGGATTGGCGATTGTATGGGCTGGCTTGCTCTTGGTTTGGTGAATTATGGGCGATATGGTTTGAACATCTGGTCTGGAGCATGACTTGGTGTTAAAGGGTGGACAATACTCTTGCCCACTCGGGGTGCGCTTTCAGGCTCAGGCAATGCGCTGCGCAAACAGCAGCTCTGGCTGCTGTAAATCAAGTATTGGGCGAAGGTCTAGTTGAATCGGCCTGCAGAACTGAGCGAGCGTGCGACTGCGGCCCAGGTGCTGGGTCAGCCACCACATCAAGACACCGGCGGCTCAGTAGGGCAGGAGTAGCCATAGACCAGGAAAAATGCCATAGCTGACCCCTTCAGCTTGCAATGACCATAACGAGCCTTTCACGACCTGTGCCAATGAGCCTCGATCGTTGAACATGCCAGGAAGAGGGGCATCGCCGATGGTGCTGAGTGCTCGGCTGATGTACTGGATCACTCTCTTTTGGCGGGATAGCCCCAAAATCGCAAGCTGCTGCAGAGGTTTGCTCCCCTTCGTATCCTGCGCGATTCAATAGGAGTGGGAATGAATCAGCGTGAGTGAGCCAATCAGCCGGAGCGAATCGAAGCCTGGCCGCACTGACCCCCGTTTGCCGCCGTTGATCTGTTGGTTATTGGCGTTTTGTGTTCCGATTGGCGTTGGCTCCTCATCGGTCATTTCGGCTCTTGTCGAGGCTGTCACTGCTGATGAGCCAATGGTTTCAGTGCAAGCTTTGGCCCCACCGGTTCGTCTGGGATCAGTCTGGGATCAGTCAGGTCGATTGCATCCGCATCTCGTGTGCATTTTATTGATTAGGTAGACGTCATCAGACCTGCCCAGTCTGGTCACCAATCGTAGTAGTTGCGTACTGGCCGCTTTTGTTCCTGATTTGCTTTCTTGTGGTGCAATCATGATGCAATTGGCTTTGCGGTGCAGTCCATTAACAGCAGCTCTACTGATTTGTTGATCGGTCTTTGATTGTGTCTCTAAGTTGCAATTATATCGTTAATGGTTGCTGCATGCGTCATCTGGTGGCCGGTGGTGCGGGGTTTATTGGCTCATACCTTATTGACCAACTCATGGCAGATCCTTCAAATCAGGTGATCTGCGTGGATAGTTTTCAAACTGGTAGTCGTGGCAATGTGGCTCAGTGGCTCCAAAGTCCTCGCTTCGAACTGCTACGCCACGATGTGGTGGAGCCACTGCGCGTAGAAGTTGATCGGATCTGGCACTTGGCCTGCCCTGCATCACCGCGACAGTATCAACGTAATCCGATTGCTACGGCGAAGACCTGTGTGCTCGGAACCCTGAACATGCTCAGTCTAGCCCGGCGCTGTGACGCCCGCATTTTGTTTGCCTCCACAAGCGAGGTTTATGGAGATCCCCTCATTTCGCCACAGGCCGAGACCGATCTCGGAAATGTCAACTGCACTGGCCCGCGAGCCTGTTACAACGAAGGAAAGCGGATGGGAGAAACACTCTGCTTTGACTATGCCCGAGTTCATGGCCTTTCTGTGGCCGTGGCACGGATTTTTAATACCTACGGACCACGCATGAGCTCAGCCGATGGACGTGTGGTAACGAACTTCGTTTCCCAGGCATTGCAGGGCAAACCACTCACCATCTACGGTTCGGGTGATCAAACCCGTAGTTTCTGCTATTGCTCCGACCTCGTGCATGGATTGCAGGTCTTGATGAATAGTGGAGTGTGTGTGCCGTTGAATTTTGGCAATCCCCACGCTATTACGATCAAGGATCTAGCTCACATTGTCTCCGACCTGGTAAATCCTGGTCTGCCCGTTCTACATGAGTCCCTGCCTATTGATGATCCCCAGCAACGTCAACCGTCGATCGAGAGGGCTGAGCTGTTGCTGGGCAGGCGACCCGTGGTGGAGCTCAGTCAGGGACTACGGGCAACCATTCAGGATCTCTCCACTGAGGTCAGTCAATCTGTCCTCCAGTTGACATGATTACCCCTCTCGACATGTCCTAATGCTCTCTTCAACCTTCATGCGGAATCGTATCTGTTGTATTCGCGCCAGCTATATCGGATGCCCGTCGATCATAGTCATGGCCGAACCCTGTCCTGGCGTCGACATCGATGTCGTCGATCATGATCAGCGCCGAATCGATGGCTGTGCCAATCTCAACCCATCTGAGCTTCTTATATCTGAACCTGGCTTTCGAGATGTTCTCGATCGCGTGAGGGGACGCAATCTTCAATCTTCCACTGATTTTTCGGCTGCGATTCAGGTCTCCGATATCGTGTTTCTGTCAGTGAATACGCCCACCAAGTGCTTCGACATTCTTTCCAGGTCGAAGTTCATGCTGGAAGGTACCGCCATCGATGCTCTGGAAGATCCAGATCTGATACGAGTGGGTGGTGAGTGTGAGTTGGCCATCGACGCCTTTGTTGGTGTCAACGGCAACTGGGTTCATTCCAACCGGATCATCACAGCCAATCTCTGGTTGGCTGAACTGGCCAAGCTCACTGCCAACGCCTTTCTGGCTCCGTGCATCGCGTTGATCAATGCGATTGCCGATCTCTGTGAGGCTACGGGTATGGACCTTCGTGACTCAATTTATATCGCTGATCATTATGGGCTCAAATATGTAGTGAACTGTTGGTGCTCGGTGGTGGATCTCAATGGCTGCTCTCAGCAGTGGGTCTTTCTGTTGATTGTTGAGTCCCAATTCGCTAGTCCCGGTGCTGTTCTGGCTCTTGCGGCTTGGATGCAATATCGCGATCTCAACCGGACTGACCTGGCGGCCAGCATGCTTCGTCCTGCATGGATTTTTGATGCCTGGCCGATCGGCTGCGGGGGGATGCTCTGATGGCAACTGTTCTTGTGACCGGCGGTGCCGGTTATGTGGGATCTCACCTGCTCCATCCCCTGATTGAGGCCGGCCACCGACCTGTTGTCTTTGACAACCTCAGCCGAGGCTTTGCCCAATTGGTTGACACGCATCGGGTGCCACTTATGGTTGGCCAGCTCAGTGATCGTGCACATCTGCGGTCTGTACTTGAAACGTATCAAGTGGATGCCATTCTTCACTTTGCGGCTCTTGCCTATGTGGGTGAATCCATCGAATATCCGGATGATTACTATCGAGTGAATGCTGTTGAAGCATTCGCTCTGCTTGAAGAGGCGATCTCCTATCGCCCCCAATCACCACCGGCCTTTGTGCTTACTTCTACTTGCGCCGTCTTTGGTGTTCCGCCATCACTGCCGATCGCTGAACTCTGCCCTCGCACGCCGATTAGTCCTTATGGGCGCAGTAAGTTGGCGCTTGAGTGGATGCTTGAGGACTTGTCGCGCCGCTACCGCTTTCCTGCGGTGATCTTGCGTTGTTTCAACGCTGCTGGTGCTGACCCTCAGAACGGTTGTGGTGAATGCCACCACCCAGAAACGCACCTCATTCCCTTGGCAATCCAGGCTGCTTTGGATGGCACGCCGTTGCTGATCCATGGCGATGAATTTGATACAGCTGATGGCAGTGCCATCCGTGACTTTATTCATGTGCGTGATCTTGCTTCAGCGCATATCTCGGCTCTTGACTATTTAATTGCGGGTGGCAGCAGCACTGACTTCAATCTCGGTACTGGCTCCGGGCACTCTGTTCGTCAGGTCATTCATTGTGTGGAACATGTTTGTCGTCGGCAGGTATCCGTTCAGAGTGGACCGCGGCGTCTTGGTGATCCTCCGGCTTTGGTCGCTGATCCGGCGAAGGCCCGACTTCTGCTGAGTTGGCTTCCGCGTCACTCTGATCTGGATCAGATCGTGCGTGACGCTCTCAGCTGGGAGCAACGTCGTCAGGATATTACCGGCCTGGCTCGACCACTTATTGCTGATTTGTGATGACTCTGGCCGAGATCTATATGCCGGTGCTCTCGAAGTGGAACCAGCGACTTCTGCTGATGCTGGTGCTTTTTTGGCTGGTGGGAACCTTTGCCTTCTGGCACCGGGCTCTCCAACCCTCGGCGTGGGGGAGTGTGCCAGGCACCTTATTCAACCTTCTCCTGCTTATCTATGCCACTGGCATTCCCGCCTGGCCTTTCTATCTCTTCCTGAGGATGCGCCAGGTGCGCAGTGATCTGCCGCTGCCTCCTGGATTGCGCGCTGCGATGGTGGTGACCAAGGCTCCCTCTGAGACCTGGCCACTGGTGCAGCACACCCTGGAAGCGATGTTGGAACAGGAGGGAGATCATGACACATGGCTTGTCGACGAACTGCCCACGGATCAGGTGCGTCAGTGGTGTTTGTGCCATGGGGTGAAACTCTCCACCCGGGCTGGGGTGGATGACCATCACAGCCCGACGTGGGCCCGTCGCACCGGTTGTAAGGCGGGAAACCTCGCCTATTTCTACGACCACCACGGTTATTCCGATTATGACGTGGTTGTGCAGCTTGATGCTGATCATGTGCCTCAACCCGGCTACCTGATTGCCATGCTCCAACCGTTCAATGACTCAGCAGTTGGGTATGTGGCTGCTCCTTCGATCTGCAGTTCCAACGCCAATCGCAGTTGGGTTGCACGTGGCAGGCTTTATGCCGAGTCGCTTCTGCACGGCCCGATGCAGTTGGGTCTGAATGGAAGTTGGTCTGCGTTGTGTTTTGGCAGCCATTATGCCGTTCGCACCCAAGCTCTTCAGGAGGCTGGCGGCCTGGCACCGGACCTGGCAGATGATCACTCGAACAGCCTCCTCCTCAATGCCCAGGGCTGGCGTGGCGCCTTTGCCCATCGTGCGCTTTGTCTGGCATTCGGCCCTGAGACTTTTAACGACCTGATGGTTCAGGAATTGCAATGGTCGCGAAGCCTCACGACCATCCTGCTCCGCCATCTTCCGCCGCTTCTGTTCAGGCTGCCGCCCCATCTCGGCTTGCAATTTCTTTATGCCCGGGCTTTCTACCCCTTAGGCGCTTGCCTCAGCTTATTCGCTCTTGGTCTGCCCGTTGTTGCGTTGTTGTTTGACCATCGCTGGATGCGGATTCATGACCCCAGCTTCCTGGTGTTCATCTTCCTGCAGATGGCACTCACGATCATGCCCATGCTGTTTCTCCGCAGCTGTGGCCTGTTGCGTCTATCCAACACACCGCCGGTTCCGTGGGAGCATTGGCTGTTCGAGCTCAGCCGGGGGCCCTGGGTGTTTGCAGGTGTTGTCGGTGCGGTGCAGGAATGGCTGTGGAGGCAACCGTTCACCTTTCGTGTGAAGAGCCAGAAGTCAGTGAACCCGCCGCTGCCCTTCTACTTGCTGATGCCCTATCTGTTGGCTGTTGTGATCGGTGTTCTGGCTGCCTTTGTTCTCGGTGACTCCGTCCGCTTGGTTCAGGGCTATGTGCTGCTCACCTTGACCACCACAGCCACATTTGCTGTAACTGCAATGTCCATCGCAGTGCTGAGTCATCGGCAAGGTGATCACTCTCTCCGATACCTTCCGCAGATCGGTCTTGCTGGTGCCACTGTTCTGATCATGATTGGCTGTTGTTTGTGGAGTATGCCAGAGGTTACAGCTCCTTTGCAGTTGCCGTATTTACTTCCTCAATCAACCCTTTGACATGCGACCTTGGTCTTCTTAGCCCTGGTCGCGACTTCAGCTCTGACCTCGGATTCCTTTTGATTCCCAGCCCTGCATCCGCCAAGCCTCGAGCGCCTTGCCGACACCAACTTCGGCGGCACCCTGGACATGCAGCTGGGGGGCAGTTGATCGGCACCCACAACTTCGTTCTGCAGCTCGGTGCGGGCTGGCGTGGGGTGGCCTCCTACTGGACCTGGCCCGACGAGGACGCTTCTCCCTACGGCGTGATCACCGCGGCACGGGCCCTGACACCGGACGATCCGGTGTTTCGGCAGACCTTGCAGATCAATCCCGGTGGTGTCGATGGACGATTTCAACGCCTCGATGCGGTGGATCTGCCGAGCAGCGGTGTGATCGCGTCGCTGGCCATGGAACTGGCTACCAACCTCGGTATCAGTGCTGGCTGGGCTGGTCGGGGCCTCAATGCATCGCTCTCCTAGGTGACCTTGCTTGGCATGTCGCTCTCCCTCTCCCTCTCCGGGGCCCACATCACCAATGTGGACAGCACAGGCCGGGCGGTAGCCTTCAGCGTCAGCTGAGGAGGCAGCTTCCGCATGGCCACCTTCGCCTGATCGCTTCCCCTGATCGTTCCCAACGGGCCGTGGGCTATTCAGCATCGCTGTTCAGTGGAGGGCTGCTCAGTACAGCCGCTCACCGTTCTCCGTGGATCGCCTCCCTGTGGATCGCGAGGGCGGCCAGCATGCCCCCGCCAAAGCCCGCAGCGTGACCGACCCAGCTCACGCCTTCCGGGGAGAACAGCGGGATCAGGCTGGGCAGCAAACCGCCGTAGGCAACCAGGCACCCCAGCGACAGCAGGATCGATAACGGGCGCCTCTCCAGCCAGCCGATCAACAGCAGGTAGCCCAGCAGGCCGTACACGACCCCCGAGAGCCCATGGCTGGCCCGGGGCCAGAGCAGCCACACGGGCACTGCGGTGGCGATCACCCCGATCCATACGGCCAGGTAATCGCGCCGGCTCTTGAGTAGCACCAGCCATGACAGCGGCAAAAACCAGAGGCTGTTGCTGAGCAGATGGGTGAAGCCCCCATGGCTGAAGGGTGCAGTCAGGACACCCCACCACGGGCCACCCTGCACCATCGGCAGGTTCCACTGACCGCCGAACAGCAACTGGTCCGTGAGTTCCTGTGTCCACGGGATCAGCAGAATCAGCAGGGGCAGCAGGGCCGTGCGGCCCAGCTGGCGCAGGAAGCCATTCATGCGGGTGCGACTAGCGTCACTGCGACCAAATCTGCCCTGCACGATGGCTCTGGCGCCGTGGATTCCATCCCTGCTCCTCACCGCATCGGTGGAGACCCTCAGCCGTGCCATCCAGATGTCGGTGGCCCCGGTGTTTCTGCTGGCCAGCATGACCGGCCTGCTCACGGTGCTCACCAACCGGCTGGGTCGGATCATCGACCGGGCCCGCTGGTTGCAGGAACATGCTCACCAGGGCGGCATCGCCAGCAGCCGAGAGCTGCGCCGGGATCTGCAGGTTCAGAAGCAGCGCATGGCGCTGGTGCTGTGGGCGATCCGCAGCAGCACCATCACGATCCTGCTGGTGGCGCTGGTGGTGGCGATCGTGTTCATGAGCGCCGTGACCGCCTTCGATCTCACGCTGGTGGTGGTGCCGTTGTTTGTGCTGGCGATGCTGGCCCTGATGGCTGCTGTGTTGTTGTTTCTGCGTGAGGTGCAGTTGGCGGGTGCCCAGCTTCAGCGACGTTTTTGAGAACCTGTCTGTTGGGCTGTGGCTGCCGTGATTTGGCAGCCCACTCGCTCGCTGCAGAGCTGCTCCAGGCTCGGGCGACCGGTGATCGCCAGCCGCCAGTTGGCCCAGAGGGCGTAGAGGCCGCTGCCGAGTGAGCCCAGCAGGGGCCAGCGGGTGGGGGCATAAACCCAGCCCAGTCCGATCAGTTCGTAGGCGCGGCGGAACACCGCCAGGTCGCGCAGCACCCTGCCACTGGCATCAATGCCATGGATCCGTCCCATGGCCTGGCGGTAGCTGATGTCGTGGTGTGCCGCCGGGTCGTAGTCGGCGGCGTCGATGTCCACGAAGGCCAGCTGGGGTTGCTCGCCGTTGCGGCGACGGTCGCGCTGCCGCAGGAACGTCACTTCGCGCACGCACAGCGGGCAGCCACCGTCGTAGAGCACGGTGAGCTCAGGCGAAGCTGCCTTGCCGGTCACGGTGCTCATTTCCTGCGGCAGTAGCCGCCTCCCACATTCATCCAGCCCGAAGGGCACGCCTGACCATTGGTGGGCTGCACGGTGTAGCTCATCAGTCCCAGGGTGCTGCACTTGCCATTGAGCAGGTCCACGTAGCCCAGCGGGCAGATATCGCCGATCTTGGGCACCACCCGCTGGGCCAGGGCCGGCTCTGCGCCGGCGGCCATCAGCGCTGCCAGGGCCAGGCTTCCACCCAGGGCTCCTTTCAACCAGGACAAAAGCGCCATCGTCTGCAGACCATTGCCTCAATGTTAAGAAGCCGGGCGCCAGGGAGCTGGGCCAGTGCCGGTCTCCCCCAATGCCTGCAGGAGAGGCGTCAGGTCAGCGTCGCCAGTTCATCGAGCAGCTGGCGCTGCTGCCGCGCCGGCACGAAGCGGTGGGCTGCCATGGCGCCGCTCACCGCCACGGGGGGCACGCCGATGCCGGGGAAACAGCCGGCTCCGCAGAGCACCAGGTTGGCGATCGGGGTGTCGCCACCGGGAAAAGGGCCGCGATCCGCCGGCCAGGCCGGGCCGTAGCTGCCGTGATGCACCCGCAGGTACTGGCGGTGGGTCAGTGGGGTGCCCTGCAGTTCCAGCACCAGCCGCTCCCGCCAGTCCGGAATCAGGGGATCCAGCACCGAGTGGAAGATGCCGCAGCGTTCCGCCTTGAGAGCCTGGTAGGCCTCGCTGCCCTGCTCCAGGTGCTGCCACAGCTCCCAGGGCTCGTTGGCCGGGGTGTAGCCGTGCAGCACCTGGTGACCGGCCGGAGCCATGGCCGGATCGAGCAGCGATGGCATCGACAGCACCACCACGTTGCGCTCCGCCGTGATGCCCCGCTGCCAGTCGCCCACCCACACATGGTGAATGGGCAGCTTGGCCAGCTCTTCGCCGCCGCGGAGGCCCAGGTGCCAGTGCAGAAAACTGCCGCAGGCGGGGGTGGCCTGCTGTCGCTGTCGCCAACGGTCCGGCACCGCTTCCTTGGGCAGCAGGCTGAGCAGGTCCCAGGGGCTGGTGTTGGCGATCACGCCACGGCGGGCGCGGATGCACTCCCCGCCCACCAGGCGTACCCCGCTGGCCCGGCCCCCCTCCACCAGCACCTGCTCCACCGGCGCCTGGGTGCGCAGCCGGCCACCGAAGCGCTCCATGCCGCGCACAAGGGCTGCCGCCACGGCGGCACTGCCGCCGATCGGGTAGTCGAGGCAGGCGCCGGGCTCAAACCATTCGCCGAACAGGGTGGCCATCGCTGCCGCGCTGGTCTGATCCAACGGCAGGCCGGAGATCAGAAAACTGAGCAGCTCCACCCAGTGCAGCAGGAAGGGATCGCGCAGGTGGCGCCGGGCCATCGGCCCGAAACTGCCGCCCAGGGCCGCGAGCTTGCCGGCCTGACTGAGCAGGCCCAGGGCCTGGGGTCCGAGGGTGCCGGCCAGCCCGAGGCCGGGCCGCAACGCCAGCAGCGGCAAGGCGCGGGCCGCCCGACAGCTGGGCTCCAGCCAGGCCATGAAGGCGGCCCATTCATCGGCCGCCCCTGCGCCGCGCAGCTGGCGCACCACCTCCAGGAAGGGCTCTAGCCCCACACCGATGCGCAGCTGGCCCTCTGGCAGCAGCAGGCCCCAGTCGTGGTAGCTGGCCACGGGCAGCCGTTCCCCCACCGCCGCCAGCACCTGGGTCAGCGGGTTGGCGCTGGGCCAGCGTCCCAGCCCCGACCACAGCGATGGACCGGATTCGAACTGGAATCCTCGTCGCTCAAAGCCGTGGGCCGCACCGCCGGGCTGGCTGTGGGCCTCCAGCACCAGCACCTCCATGCCCTGGCGTGCGGCGATCGCCCCGGCGCAGAGGCCGCCAAGGCCGCTGCCAACCACGATCAGATCCGGGCTGCCGTCGCCGCCAGGCGCCATGCGGCGTGCTCTCACCTCGGCGAATGCTAGGCAAGGTGGGCCCTCTGGAGCTGTCCGTGCTGCGTCAACACCTGCAGAGGCTCAGCCTGCGCACCGGCGGTGAGGGCTTCACCAACATCACGGCAGCGCTCAACGCCGAAATCGCCGCCAGTGGCCTGCGACAGGGTGTGGCCACCCTGGTGTGCCTGCACACCAGCTGCAGTCTCACCATCAACGAAAACGCCGACCCGCGCGTGCTGCAGGACCTGGCCACCTACCTCAAGGATCTGGTGCCCTCCGGTGATCAGCGCGCCTACCTCCACGACGACGAGGGGCCCGACGACATGCCGGCCCATATCCGCACCGCCCTCACAGCCACCAGCCTGCAGCTCAGCTTTGATGCGGGACGGCTGGTGCTGGGTACCTGGCAGGCCGTCAAGCACTTGTAAGGTAGGGCCAGCAGTGCAAGAGCGTCAAGGTGGCTGCCCAAAACTTCAGTCAGCACGGGCTGCCAGCCTTTTCCGACTACGCCACGGTCATCCACTACGGCCGTTACAGCAGTGCCAAACAGGCAGCTGGGACCTCTGAAGAGCGTCAGCTCGACAAAGCCGACCAGTGGGCTGCCCGGGAGGGGGTGGTCTTCACCGATCGCCTGATCGACCGCGGCAAATCCGGTTTCCACGGCAAGCACCGCACCGAGGGCGATTTCGGAACCCTGCTCCAGCAGGTCAAAGACAGCCTCGTCACAACGCCGGCTCTGCTGGTGCTGGTGGAAGGGGATCGGGCTGGTCGAGAGGACGTTGATGTCCAGCTCGAATCACTGGTGCTGGGGCTGCTGCGCGGTGGGGTTGATCTCTTCATCGTTGACGCCGGCCTCCATTTGAACCTTGAGCGCTGGCGGGCTGATATCGGCGCGCAGATTCAGCTGCAGGCGATCCTCCACGGCGCCAACCAGTACAGCCGCCGTCTGTCCGCCCGGATGCAGGACGCCCATGCCAGGGGCCGGCGCAAGATCGCTTCAGGCGAGATCGCCCGGCCGGGATGGGCACCCTCCTGGATCGATCTCCGCAATGGCCGGTGGGAGCTCAACAGCTACGCCACCACCATTAAGAGGATGCTCGAACTGGTCCATGACCAGGGTTACAACGCTACGGCACAGCGTTTGACGGGGGAGGGACATCGCCCACCGCGGGGCAAGATGTGGACCCAGGGCAGCGTGCGATCCCTGGTGCAATCAGAGGCGATTGCTGGTGGCCGTGTGCCCCTTCGGCGCGATCCTTCCTCTGTGGTGTGGGACTACTTCCCCGCTCTGATGCCGAGGCTCGAATGGCAGGCTCTGCTGGCCCGGATCGCAGCCCGCGATGGAGCCGAGGCCCATGGCGGGAATCAAAACAACGTCAACTTCATTGGCATGGGTGTCACCTTCTGTGTGGCCTGCGGTCGCCCTGCTGGTGGGAGGGTTTCCAGCTACAAACAGCGATCAACTGGCAACCGGATACAACAGCGCTACGTCCGATGTCGGGGTGTCAACGTCCACTATTCCCATGATGGTGAGAAAAAAGTTCGTACGGAACGCGCATGTGATGCACCGGCGTTGCCACTTCGAGTCGTTCACGCCCACCTGCTTACCCGACTGTCTCTGGCGCACCTGGGCCAGCTTTTTCCTCAGACCCAGGAGTCGGAGCTCGGAGCGCTCCAATCCAAAATCGACGCGCTTCAGCAGCGGCTTGAGGAGCAGCGGGCCGTTGCGGCCAACGGTCAGCAGCAGATCGCCAGCTTGCTGGCAACAGCTCCCGATGCCGTCCCCGTCGTTGCTCAGGCCGTGGCCGAGGCAAAGCAGAAGGTCGAAGCGCTGGAGCTGGAGCTTCACCAGGCCCGCACTGCTCATCGTGCGATGGAATCCGATGCGCAGCGGCAGCTCGGTCGGGAGGTGGCCGCTGCTGCGTCGGACATGCTCAAGACCTTCTGGCGCGAAGAGGACACCGTTGAACAACGACGCCAGATCAACCAGCTCCTTCGAAAACTGGATATAAGGATCTCAATTGATGCTAAGCGCCGACAGATCGGCCTAAGCGTCGGCGATGGTGGTATTGAATGGCAGCCGCTGGCTTCTGTGGCAAGGCTCCGGGCTCTAGAAGAGGGTCACGTAAAGCCGGTGCTTGCTTACGACACCCCAGGTGTAGGGAGTACCTTGCTGACGCGGGAGGGCGATTTCCTACATCAACCCGCTTCATCGGCCCCTCAGCTCAGTGACGCTGAAAGGGAGGAAGTATTCCTTGGCGGCTACGATCAGGCAGTTGCCGACTTGGAGGCTATCAAGAAGGAAGTTGAGGCAGGTAGTTTCCGGTGGGAAGAAGTGTCGGATGGACGAGATAGTCCCGAGCCGGACTCGCAGACCACTTCTGAAAGTCGCGGTGCCGAATAGCCTTCTCGAAAGTTACTGCATGCAGGCTGATGCGGGGGCATGTAGCCCTTGAGGTGGGCACGGCCTTGCCTAAACGAACACTGCAGCTATTTGCCGAGCTACTGCCCCTCGGCTTACAAGACCAACTGAAGTCGCTCGCCACCTGCCGCCAGCCCGGTGTCTTGGCGCTCGTGGCTGCTAGTGGTGGCCTAGCAGCTCTGCCACCGTGAAGCAGTCCCTCCACCAGCTGGAGATCCAGACGCAGGGGCAGGGCTTCGCCCGCCTGAATGATCAGCTCAACAGCTGGATCAGGACCACCGGCATCGACCTGGGTGTCTTGCACCTGACCTGCTTGCACACCAGCGCCAGCCTGACGATCAACGAGAACGCCGATCCCCGGGTGCTGCGGGATCTGGCGTCATGGATGAATGCGGTGGTTCCGCAAGACGGCTTTGGGCCGCTCGATGGGCAGGGCAATCGCACCCGCTACCTGCACGACGACGAAGGCGACGACGACATGCCGGCCCACATCCGCACGGCGCTCACCGCCCAGACCATGACGCTCAGCGTGGAGAGGGGGCGCCTCCTCCTAGGGGTCTGGCAAGGGATTTATTTGTGGGAACACCGGGCGATCCCCCAGCGCCGACGGATTGCCTGCCACCTCATCGGGGAGTAGGGCTGGCACAGCTGGGAGTGGCTGGGATCTTCCGGCCTTTGGCGTCGTACCCATGCGCTGCCAGCAGCGCTACCCGATCAGCCTGAGCCTGCTGCCGGCTGCGCTCGATCTGGATGTCCGCGCACTCCCGGCACAGTTGGAGCTCCGCCCCGCTGGGCATCGAGATCACCCGCCGGCACCAGTCGCATCGGCTCAGGGCATCCAGCTCATTCCGTGCCTCTGCAACCCAGGCCCGGGCCTGACGGCGCGCAGTCTTCAGCCGTTCCTGCGCGGCTCGCAGGTCTCGCTGGCGTTGGGTGAGGCGTTGTCCCATGCCCCATGTTGCGGTCATGCCGCCACGTCGTCGAACAGATCCGCCAGCCCGCCGATGGCAGCCGGCAGCAGGCAGGCGGGTGTCATGTGGCCCAGCTGCTGGACTACCAGCTCTGGCCTGGCTTGGATGGGCTCAGCGCCCGTAGTCATGTGGCTCTCACTGCTGCTGCCCGTGAACGCTGGGAACAGCTGGAGGCCCGCTCTGGGCTGCAGGGCTGGGCCCTGGTGGAGATGGGCGACAGCTTCGGCGGCGGCGAGTTGCTCGACTACTGGCACGTCTACAGGCACCCGGACGGCCGGCGGGCCGTGGTGCGATCCGATGGCAGCTGCAGTGATCCTGAGCTGGCCGCCCTGCTGAGCGCCAGGGTGCAAGAGCGGCGCCAGGGGCCGCGGCTGGCCTGGTTGCCGTTGATGCGACCGCTGGCGGGCCTGGCCAGCTTCTGCCTGAGGCTGGGCAGGCGTGCCCCTGCCAGGCACTCGCGTCGGGTGATCAAGTAGCCATCAAATAGCCATCAAGTGCGGCCCGCCGATCGCTCGCCAGGGCTGGAGCCTGGTTGCACCCTTCAGGCCGCGTCGAACAGATCCGCCATCCCACCGCTGGCAGCCGGCCGCGGCGGTGGTGCAACTCTTTCACCGGGATGGCGGACTGGCGCTTCAAGCCAATCGCGCAGGGCACCCCACCCCCTCTCCACCAGCAGCGCGGCCCGGTGCTCGGCGGCCTCGGCTTCGCCGGGTGGGAGCTGGGCCAGGAGCTTTAGCTGCTCGCTGTAGAGCGGCCACAGCAAACCGTCGCCCTGGGGCGCCTCGGCTGACCGTTTCCGTGGGCCGCGGCGGCCCGTCCTGGTTGCAGCCACTGGCAGCGAGCGCTCTGCCAACGCTGCCGGCGCCGACCAGGCCGTCTACTGGTGGTGATCACCGCCCAAGCAAGCGGCCAACTCCAAGCCAACTCCTAATCCACGCCAAATTTGGAGTTGCCCTGGAGCCCTCCTGGCTGGCGCTGCTCCAGACCCCAGCAACGTGAAGGCCCCAGAGGACTGATCCCCCGGGGCCCAGCGTCGGCCGAAGCCGACTCACGTTCCAGGACAACCCTAGGCCGGCAGTGGGTGAGGCGCTGCAGTTCGACACCAGCCACCAACCCCGTCGCTCCTAGTAGTCGGCGGTGGGTTGCAGCGAATGTGAAAACGCATGGCCAGTTGAGATCGGCTGCAGCGCAACAGGTTTCAGCGGAATTATGGATGCGTAGCGCTCCCCAGTACCTAGGACTGTCGTACGGCAGGTGCCAGAGATTGAGGCCAAAGCATGTTCGGTAACTGTCGACAGTTTCGGGCGCTGGGTCTTGCGGACCCCTCCAATCCGGTTAGGTTCGACTCAACGCAGACCTGATGAGTTGTTTCCTGGCGGAGCAGCCCATCAGTCGATCTCGTCTGCGCTGTCTTCCCTCTCATGTGCCTTGACATCCATGAGCTACTCCCCACCGCACCAGGGCGTCTTTGAGCCGAAAGGTTCAACGGTCGTGAGCCTCCGTCTCGACCTGCCCACGGCAAAGCTGCTTCACGCCGCTGCTGCTGCTGAAGGGTTCCCCCGCGTGGGTCTCTTCCTCCGCCAGGCCGTTCGTGCCTACGCCCGACAGAGCAACCGGATGGATCCCCAGCTCCGGGATGAACTCGTCGACCGGATCGCCGGTCAGAACTTCATCTGCATCCGTTGAGCTGCTCGGATCAGCTCTCGGTCAACAACCACCACACCACCACGACGGCACCACCCATGACTCTCCGTTTCCCCCCAGCAGGTCCTCCTCCCACTACCTCTTACAGATCTTCTCTCCATGCCCACTGTTATTTCTGCAGGGCATAAAAAAGCCCTTGTCGGTGTCGACAAGGGCCGCGTTGCTTACCTGCCCCAATCATCGCAGATCAAACCTTCAACTGGCGCCTGCCTCCATGGCGCTCCTGCCCCGCTGATTCACCTGCCGGTCGCAGTGTGTCCTGATCTCCACCAGGCCCTGCAGGAACAGCGCGGACTGCTCATCACCGCTGCCCTGGCCGCGGCAGTCCGTGGCCTTGCCGATCAACGGCACCTCACCCCTGCGCAGCTGCTCCACCACTGGCAGCCGGAGGCCTGCTGATGGTGTCGCAGTTCATGCGCCTAGCCGGCGAGCAGGCCGAAGTCTTCGACCTTCAGATGGATGCCGACCGGGACTGGTTCGAGTCCCATCAAGGTGTCCTCTACTTCCGCCCCCAGATCTCTGGGGAGTGGAACGAGCAGCACGCCCTCGGCGTCCCCATTCCCACTGCCGGGCTCTTTGGGCCCGGTGGCACCCCCGACTTCCTCCCTGATCAGGCGGTCTGGACAGCCGTTGTTGATCTCGGCCGGCTGTGGCGTGTCGCCGTTGAGCGCCGCCCAGCTGGCCCCTCCTCCGGGATGCGCACGCGACTGCGTGTTGTCCCGCCGTTGACGCATGCCACCAGGCGTGGCCTGGGGATTGCTGTCACCGCATACGCCCTCCACACGCTGCAGGCCCTGAAGGAACGGGGCCGTCAGCACCGCCGTTCCAGCACGAAGCCACAGGGGTTCTGACATGGCCGCTCAACACCCAGACAACTGGCGCGAGTTGCTGCCGCGTCTTCAAGGACTGCCGCTTCTGCCCTGCGGGGCAGGGGAGAAGGGCAAGGCGCCCATGGATCCAGCCACCGGCAAACACCTCGCCGGCTGGCAGACCGCAGCCTTCACGCCAGATCAGATCGCGGCGATGAATGGCCGGGTCCGTTGCGTTGGCATGCGCACGGGGCCTGATGCCGGCCACATTGCCTTTGCTGACATCGACGGCCAATCCGCCATCGATCACTGCAAAGAGCGGGATTGCACCGTTGTCGGCGACGTGGGCTGGGCCGTCAAGCGCACCACCAGCAAAAGTCGGCTGAAGGTGGCGTTCCGCATCCCTGAACACCTGCGTCGGCATCTGCACCGCCCCGATGGCTCCCCCATCGGCAAGCTCGTCCTCGTCACCAAGCCGGCGGTCTACAAGCTCGATGCCGACGACAAGCCGGCTCGTGATGCGGGCGGCAAGCTCATCACCCTGGAGCCGGCCGAGCAGATCGAGTTCTTCTATGGCACCGGCCAGTGCATCGTCTTGGGCGAGCACCTCGAATCCGCTGGCCACTACACCTGGTTGGGTGATCCATCCGAAGTCAAGGAACCAACCGATCCCTGGTGGGATCTGATCCTTGAGTTGCTCGATCGCTCACGCGATGAGGCCCGCACCACCCGATCCGCCATCAGCCGGGCTGCGCCCACCGGCTCGGTCATTCAGTCCGGCCCCCGCACACCCTGCCCCATCTGCGGCCGCAACACCTCCGGCGCCTGCACCCAATACACCGATGGCGGTCGGCTCCGCATCAACTGCTTCGAGGGGCAGACCTTCTCACCACCGCCTGGCCTCAAGATCGGCCCGGTGCCGATCACCGGTGTCGATGGCCACCTCTACGGCTTCTGCGGCCACGGCTTCAACCCCTCCATAGGTTCGTTTGCCAAGTTCGCTGAACACGTCGAACGACAAGAGCAGCCGCAGCCCCCGCAGCGCCACAAGCCAGACCAGCCCCCCGCAGCGCCTGGCCCTGATTGCTTCGAGGATGTCGCCGATCAGCCTCCGGCAGAGAGCACCCCTGCCCTGCCGCCGATCGACGAGTGGGACCAGACCCTCGCCGCCCTCGTTGATCCTTCCCACCCCCTCTACGAGCGGAACACTGTTCGCCGTCAGATCAAGGCCGCCACTGTCGCCAAGGATCTTGAGCTCCGCGCCTCACCTCAACAGGTTCGAGCCCGCCTGATCCAGAAGCAGCGCGAGCTCATCGCCGGTACGGCCGAGAAAGGCACCGCTGGTGGCACCAGGGCCACCTTCTCCGAGAAGAAGTGGCTCATCAGAAGCCTCATCGCCGAGGGCTGTCTCACCGGTGTCGCCGCATTCGCCAAGGTCGGCAAAACCAAGTTCGCTGCCGCCCTTGCCGCGTCGCTGATCTATCAGCAGCCATTCATGGGCAACCCCGACTGGCTCCCGGCCCCCGGCCATCACAAGGTCATCCTCTGGTGGACCGACCAGCCCGGTGTCGACTCTGCGGCCTACCTCCAGGCCGTTGGCCTCATGGAGCAAGACGGCACGCTCCACCCCCAGATCGTTCGCCTCTACACCGAAGAGGACGACCTCTGCTGGGACGACCAGGGCGTTGATGAACTCATCCGCATCACCGCCGCCAATCCCTGCGCAATCCTGATCACCGACTCCTTCTACGCCAACGTCCAGCGCATCTACGGCAGCGATCAAGAACCCGACGCCGGCGGTGCGCTCATCGATGTGCAGACCCTCCTCGGCCAGGGCGGGCACACCCACGTCTGCTGCTTCCACAGCAGCAAGGAGACCGGCAACACAGGCGTGCAGGCCATTCGCGGTCACAGCTCTGCCGCAGGCGTTCCGTCCGCGGTCATCTCCCTCCACTTCCTCGAACGCAAATGCCCAAGCGGTTCGGGCAAGTGGGTCGCCGACAAGGAGACCCCCCATCGACGAATGGTTACTGAGGGCCGTCTCCCCTATTCCGATCTCCTCGTTCGCCTCGATGGTGCCTCCGGCCAGTGGCAGGTCATCGGTCAGTTCCAGCAGTCCCTTGCCGAACTCCAGAGCGACGACCGCAAGAGCGAAACCATCGACAACCTCACCACCGGGCAGCGCGAAACCCTCGAGTGGGTTGGTGGTGCCATCGGCACTTGGAAAAGCCCACAGGGCGTCACTGCCCACCAGGTGGCCAGCTGCAAGGTCCAACACCTCAACCGTCAGCCCACCCCATCCGAGGTTGAAAACACCCGCAAGCAGCTCCGAGCGCTCGTCAAAGCCGGCCTCCTCACCGAGTCCCGCCAGGCCAACGTCACGCGCTGGAACTACAGAGCCGTGGATGGTTGATCTGGTTGGAAGCCAGACCAGCACTGGCGTCTTGTGGTTGGAGCGGTTTTCCGAGACCATTCCTCACCGTCCAGGCGGTTGAGGTGGTTGGAATCCCCTGCACCACTGGGTTCTCGCGGTTGGAACCACCCCCGACAAACAGCCTCCCAATACAAAAGTTGGTGGCCAAAAAAGGTTGATGTGGTTGGAACCCTGTCCACCACTGGGTTCTCTTGGTTGGCTCCAACCGTTGCCAACCGTTGCCAACCGTTGGTGCCAACCACCAAACCCCTCACCACCAATGCGTTCCAACCAAGTCAACTGTTTTCAGGGGGCTCTTTTTCTATACGCGCGCGAGGTTTTCCACAGTTGGGGCTCCATCGGTGGAGCTTTTCAGAGGGGGTTTCGCCTAACTCGAGTCTCAGTCTTTACACCTGATTCTCGGCCTGAGTCTCAGCTCTCTCCTTTCGCCCGCGGTCTCGGGCTCGGTTCCGTTCCCTCTCGGCGGCCCGTCCCTCGTCCGACTTGCGCCAGCAGCTCGCGCAGAGGGCGCTTCCGGTTCTCGACTGCCCCCGGGCGCTGGCCGGGTCGATCTGTGCCAGCAGGATCGGCCGCCCGCACAGCAGGCATGGCGGCCGGTCCGCATGGGTGGCGCCCCGCTCTTTCAACCGCTGCCGATAGGCCTTGGTCCGTTCGTTGGAGCTGTCCTGCCTCTCCTGCTCCGGTCCTGGCATCGCTGAAATGTGACGGTTGCGGGAAGTCTGGCCGTGGGGACTGATCATCACGGGCGGTTCTTGCGGCGGGCCTGTGGGCCGGTCTCGAACAGCAGGCCCCGGGCCTCTTCCGCCTGTGCCCGGGCGGTGTCGGCATCGAGGTAGCGCTGCAGGCTGGCCAGGCTCTGGTGCCCGCTGAGCTCGGCCAGGGCCCGCAGCGGCAGGCCGGCCTGGTGGGCGGTGGTCAGGGCTGAGCGCCGGAAGCTGTGGGAGCTCACCCCCTGCAATCCCACCCGCTGCGCGAGCCGGCTGATCGCCAGCTGCCCGGCCCGGGTGCTCAGGGGTTGGCGGACTGGGTTGCCCGGGAAGATCCACCCCCGCCGGTTCTCGGGGCACTCCTGCCGCCAGGCGTCGACGTGCTGCAGCGCCTGCGGCGGGAGGGTGAAGGCCCGGGCCCGGCCGGTCTTGGTGATCTGGCCCGGAACCGTGACCCGGCCGTGTT
The DNA here is from genome assembly GCA_044235095.1 of Prochlorococcaceae cyanobacterium. Classification (GTDB taxonomy): domain Bacteria; phylum Cyanobacteriota; class Cyanobacteriia; order PCC-6307; family Cyanobiaceae; genus NIES-981. The sequence continues at coordinate 65,141 of JBIIIC010000005.1, forward strand.
CGTCGATGTCGTGCCAGCAGAGCAGCAGCGCCTCACCGATGCGGCAGGCGCCGGCCGCCAGCACCGCCACCAGGGCGGCGTCTCGCGGTTCTGCGATGGCCAGCAGCTGGCCGATCTGCTCGGGGGTGAGCACGGCCGCCCGGCGTTCGGGTGCGGGCTCCTGGTGGTTGCTGTCGCGCAGGGCTGCGCGATCGGCGCCCCGTCGTGGTGTCGTGGTCATGGTTTTTGGGGAACGTGAGGGGTTCGCCTTTTGAGCAGAAGGCGAAACAGGGCCCCAGATCCCCCGCCCCAGCTGGCCGGCGGTGGCGGCAGCGTTTGGCGGCGGCGGTTCTGGGGCTTATTGAGAACGGGTTAGGGCCCGAATCGGTCGGCCTTCTCCCAGAGCGGGGGCCGTTGGCGGGGCCTGAATGGAGGGATCGGCCGGGGCGGGGCCCAGGGCTTCGGCCGGGGTTCGTGCCGGTGCTGCCATCCGCGCCAGATGCTGAGCACCGGCAGGGCCAGCAGGACCGCCACGATGGCGAGCGAGCCGGCGGCAGCCGCCAGGGGCCAGAGCACCACCGCTGCAGCCAACCCGGCCAGCTCAAGCCAGACGGGCCAGCGCTTGACCTTGCGGGTGCCGAATAGGGGCGGCGGCGGTGGCTGTAGCGGTGGGAGGAAGTCCTCCAGCTTTTCGCCGGGCTGGAGGTTGGCTGCGATCCAGGCGAGCCGTTCGAGTGCCTCCCGCTCCTGAGGGGATAGGGCCATGGTTTCTTCGTAGCAATGAAGGGCCCGCCGGGTTGCAGCGGGCCCAGGTGGTGGGGTTGGGGTGGTGCTCAGGCCTCGCCGTCTTCGGGCAGGGGCTCCGGTGCGATGAGGTCGGCCGCCTGGCGTGCCTGGCTGAGCACCTTGAAAAGGGCCCGCGGCTCCTCGCGCAGCAGCTGGGCCCAATCCTTGAGGTAGGCGGCGTGGTTCTCCAGCTGGCAGCCGATCTGCAGCCGGTAGGCGATCAGCACGGCGGCCAGCTCGGCCACCAGCTCCTCGCGGGCGTAGGCCTTGCTGCCGTGGGTGCCCTCCATGGGACGGGCCAGGCGGGAGCTGTGCCCGGTGCTGTGTGCCTGTTCGTGGGCCCAGGTGGCGCAGAAGGCCTCCCGGCTGGTGAAGGCCTCGGGCACCGGCATCCTGATCTGATCGAGGGTCGGGCTGTAACAGGCGCGGGCGCCGCCCCAGCTGGTCGGCACGGGCCAGGCCTGCAGCACGGCCTCAGCCGCCTCCAGGCGGGCCTGCGGCTGTAGTTCGAGGGGTTGGCCGATCGCCTCGCGGATCCGGGCCTGCAGGGCGGCCTCTGCGGCCTCGTCGGTGCCCACCAGGTCGGCGGCGTTGAACACCGCGCACGGCTTGTAGCTGACCCATGCGGTGATGAGGGGCGAGCCATCGGGGCCGGTGGCCGGCTTGCCGTGTTCGTCGGTCTCCTCCCGCTTGTTCAGCTGGGGCCGAACGATGCGGACGGCCTTACAGCCCTTGCGGGGCCACCAGCCGTGGGCTTTGGCCTGGGCCCCGCCGATCCAAAGCGGCAGGGTGTGGCCTCTGAGCATCGACCCCAGCTCGAGGAGGATCGGATTGGCGCCCCGGTAGGGCTGGCCGGTTTCGAGGCTGCGGTGCTCGCCTTGCTGGCCGGCCCACTCCCTGCGCCATGGCGGCAGGTCGGAGCTCTCCATCAGGGCCACCAGGTCGGCTACCAGCAGCTCTTCCGCGCTGGGCCCGTCGTAGGCCTTGCGGCCCTTGCGGGTGGTCTTTCGGGTAGGGGTTGCGGTCATGGTTCGGAACGTGAGTAGGGGTAAGGGGCCCAGCTCTCGGCCGGGCCTGGTGGTGCTGTCGCGGTTGGCGGGTTGGCGGGTTGGCGGTTTGGTGTGGTGGTTGCTTGTGCGGACCGGCGGGTCAGTCCGCGTAAGGCGGCAGGTCGTAGTGGTCGGCCATGGCGTCGGGCCATACGGGCTGGGAGCCGTCATCCGGGCGGACCGCCACCAGGTCGTCGGGGCAGACCCTGCGAACACCTCGGGCGACTAGGTGGGCCTCGGCTGGGGTGAGGTGGGGCGGGGTTTGCATCCGCTCCCAGGGCAACCAGCCGCCCGGGCAGGCCATGGCGTGCCAGATGGTGCGGTCGGTGGTGCTCATCGCTCCAGCTCCTTCATGGCGAGCCGGAGCGCATCCCAGGCGCGGCCTCGGATGGCTTCCGCGCTCTCTTGAGCGGCCCGGGTGATCTCGTCGGCCTGGTTGCTGACGCCCTCCAGTAGCCGGCGGGCCTCTAGCTGGGCGCTCTGGCGCATGGCGACTGCATCGCAGGCGGCCTCAGCCCTGACGCGGGCGGCCTCTTCAGCCACCGCCCGGGCCCGTTGCGGCATGTAGTCGCAGCGCAGCTGGTCCTCAAGCCAGGGCAGGGCATCGGTGAGCCATGGGCCCAGGTAGGAGCTGGGTCCCAGCTGCTGGGCCAGGGCTCGCACGGCGGCGAGCTCCTCGGCCTTTGTCCGGGTGGTGGTGGTCATCGGGCCACCTCCACCAGGCGGGCGCCCTCTTTGCGCCAGTGGCGGCGCTTGCGGGGCTGAGCCAGGGGGGTGTGGCCACGGCCGCGAATCCAGCCGACGCCATGGCAGCCGAAGCAAACGCCGTCGGCGATGTGGCTGAACCAGGGGAGCGTCCCGGTGCCGTTGCAGCCCCAGGGGCACTCGTAGGCGCGGGGATCGCCGGGCCAGGGGTTCGGGTTGGGGTCTCTCATCGGTCGCCACCTCCCCAGCCGGCCAGAGCCGGGCTGCTGTAGGGGTGGCTGCTGCCGGTCAGATCAGGCACCGGCTCGCTGTGGTGGCTGCGGTGGTAGGCGTCATCCCAGGCCTGAATGGCCCGGTGCCAGGCATCAAGGCGAGGCCGGGCCTCACAGGCCAGGCACTCGGCATCGGAGCGGGTGTGTGGGCAGAAGCTGCCCGCGCAGGGGTAGGGGCAGGGTGGGCGGTTGGTCATGGGTTGGAACGTGAGGGGAGGGGCCAGCAGGGCCGGCCCCAGGTGGGCGAGATCAGGCGGCGAGGGCCTGCAGGAGATCGGCGCGGCGTCCGCTGCGGGCCAGGGCCCTGTGGCCGGCCTCTCGGGCCAGCTGGCGGAGCTGGCGCACCGTGAGCCCGTCAAGGGCTGCAGGGGCGGCCTGGCGGCGCTCTGAGGGCGCCTGGGTGGGCTTGGCCGGCATCAGTGCCGGGCGGTTGCTGAGGCGCGCTGCTGGGGCCTGTGTGGCCTGCTGGGGTGGTGTGGCGCGGGTGCGGCCACTGGCCAGGGCGGCGAGGGCATCGCTCAGGCGGTGGACCCAGGCACCGACCACCAGGCCGGCGGTGTAGACGGCCACCAGCACGGCGGCGGCCGATCGGGTTGTGGTCTCGAGGGTCTGGCCCCAGGTGGCGGCATCGGCCCGGGCGATCCGGGCGACGGTTGCGGCTGTGGTGTGCATCGCGCCCCCGTCAGTAGCCGAGCCAGGTGAGGGCCTGGGCGGCGTGGTTGAGGGGCAGCACGGCAGCGCCCTGGAGCTGGCCGGCGGTGAGCTCGGCCTGCAGCTCGGCCACGGTGGCCCCGTGCATCTGCAGGAGCCGGTGCAGGTCGGCCATCGGGAGCTGGCAGGCGTCATCGCTGGCCCAGATCACCGAGCTCGGGAACGTGTCGCCGATGCCGTCCTGATAGGCCTCGAGCCAGTCGGCCCGATCCCAGGTCATCTGATCGGCAGGCAGCACCCACCCGGCGGGCGCTGGAGCGGTTGCGGTTGCTGTGGTCATGGGACAAACCCGGCAGGAGCCGGGGCGGGAACGTGAGGGCGGTGGTGCCGGGTGCGGCAGGGCTTGGGCCTCGCTGCCGGTTGCCGGTTGTGGGTGCGTTCTGTGGCTGGGGCCGGCCGCTGCTACGGGCCTGGCTCCACCGCCACTCGCAAGCATAACCCGCAGCCGTCACAAGTGCGAGGCCTGCCAGGTCAGCTGGCCGGCTCAGCGGCTCAGAGCCCAGGTGCTGCAAAGGCCAAGGATGGGTGTGAAGACTTGCGAAGACGTGTGCCAGCGGGGCGCGGACCCGCAGCCGTCGCCCTATCGCCGGCGGTGTGGTGGGCTCACCCGGCAGCCGCCTCGAGCGCCAGTACCAGCCGCGCGGTAGTCAGGGGCAGGGCTCACCCGACCACCAGCGCCAGCACCAGCAGGGCGGCAGGCATGCGGCCCCAGGGCGGCACCAGGCCGGCCGGGTTGAAGGGGGGAGGGGCCCCGCTTCGATCGCTGCAGGGCAGGGGGGAGGCCCCTGCCTCCCATGGGATTTGAGCACCCCCATGCGGGGGGATCCGCGCCAGCAGCGCAGAGGGTCGCCATCACATCACGCGACCCAAAAACGGGAATTGCTTTGATGTCGTGCGAGACGGGAAAGGGCGCTGTTGTTTTATGCGTTGTGCCGTTTTCTGCGTGTGGTAGTGACTAACTGAATAGGGTCAAGCAGGAGCCGATGGTGGAGGGATCAAGGTCGCCTGTGATGGGTGGTGGTGGGATGAGGATGGAGTAGCGGGATTGAAGTTCTTGGCGGTGGATTTCGAGCCAGGAGGAGACGTGTAGGGACCGGACATGGGAGAGGAGGAGGTTATGGAGAGTGGTGGCGTGGTTGGGTGTGGTGGAGAAGCAGTCGTGGACGGTGGCGATGGGGATGTTGAGGGCCTGGCAGGAGTTGATGACGGTTGTGCAGAGGGAGGCGTCGATGGAGTGGATGTAATTGGCGACGATGCGGGAGGCGAGTTTCTGGGTATTGATGTTGGGGTTTGTATCAGGTTCGGTGTGGTGATAGGCGAAGGGTTTGCCGTTGAGAACGGTGGGGAATTGTTTGAGGGTGGTGTGGAGTTCAGCGTCGCGGATGATGAGACCTGAAGGTGCGGTGAATTGGAGGGGCTGGTTGAGTTTGCCTACGGCGGAGGCGATGGATTTGAGCCAGGCCTTGAGAGCGTCTGCCTGTTGGAGGTGAGGGCCCATGACGTTGAAGAAGATCTGGGAGAGGTAGAGGGCTGGGCCATCTACGAAGGCGAGGAGGTCTTTGGGGTCTTTTGAGCGGCAGCGCTTGATGAGTTGAGAGGCGACGAGTTGGCGGACACCGAAGGGTGTGATGCCGTAGGGGGCGGAGAGGACGGCTTCTTTGATGGTGTGGCGGTGGATGCCGTGTTCGAGCCAGAAGCCAGCGCGGTTACGGATTCGGTGGTTGGGTTGACCGGAGGCTGTTTCTGGAGGTGCGTGGAAGTCGAGTTCGGCCTGGTGGGTGAGGTCTGCAGCGATGCGGAGGTAGAGGTCGATGTCGTTGCCTTCGCCTGCGGTGATGCGTGTGGGGATGGCGGCGGCGTGATTGCGGGTGAGAGCAGCGATATGGCCGAGGCCTGAGCAGGACTGATCGAAGGGGATTGGCAGGCCGATGGGTGCGGCGGGGTTTTGGAGGTGGGAGTGGATGGCGATGGCCGCGGCGACGAAGCGCCAGGGGTCGGGGGTATGGATCCAGCGGTTGGTGTGTTCGGCAGGGTCAGCGGCGACGGTGGTGATGAGGTCGAGGTGTTGCCGAGCCCAGGCGAGGCGATCGGTGAAGGATGTGCGTCTGCCGAGGAAGGCGGCGGCGGCGGTGCGGAGGCACCAGTCGAAACCGTCTTGGGAGAGGGGTTCAGTGGGTTGGAAGTGGGCGAGGGCGCGCTGGAGGGGGTTGCCCTGGTACGAGAGCTCGCCGTTGGTGTAGAGCCGGCCGCGGTAATCGGCGGAGGTGGTGAAGAAGACGGTGTGACCGGCGAAGCGTTTGGCGGTGTGGATGGTGCGCGCGATGGCGATGCGCTTGGGGTTGTTGACACGGTGGTCTTGGTAGGCGAGTGCTGCAGCGCGGTTGCGTGCCTTCCAGGCGGAGTCGGAGGCGTCTTGTTCGAGGAAGGGTGGGACGGGTTCGGGATCGCGGTGACAGGGGAAGAGGCCAGCGATGTCGTTGCGGCCGGAGTTCCAGAGCTCGTCTGCGAGGGCGGTGAGTGATTGGGAGAGGGTGAAGGGTTGGGATTGGAGGGTGTTGGCCGCGGCGAGGGTGTTGTCGATGGCGCCTGGTGGCAGCCAGTGAAGGTCGAGCTCCTCGCGCTGTGTGGCGGCGTAGCCGGGGAGCCGGATCAGGCCGCCTTCGACGGAGCCGGTGGCGTAGTTGGCGATGGTGTCCGGGCCCCAGGGGGACGGGGGGAGAACGCGAATGGCGCTGGAGACGTGATCGCCTTCTGCGGAGGGCGGGAGTTGCTTGAGGAAGTCGAGGACTTCGGTGGCGGGTTGGATGTAGAGAACGCGCTTGCCGCCTGGGGTTTTATGCCAGACGTGATGAACGAGATGGGTGGCTTCGATGACGCGATCAAGGAGGAAGGCGCCGACGGTGGCGCGACCTTCAGCGCCCCAATCAGCGCGGGCGATGCCGTATTCCTCGAGCTTGCGGGAGGAGAAGGCGTAGGTGAGAGCGCGGCCCTTGAAGTTGGCGCGGAGTGAACGGAACAGGGATGGGTTGATGGCGCGGAGGCGGCCGGCGCGGGTTTCGGTTTCGCAGAAGGCCCCGATCCGGTTGATCAGGACGGTCCACTTGGTTTCGCGTGAGAGGGAGTCGATGACGACGGTGAGGGCCAGGGCTGCGACCTGCTCGGGGGACTCCATTTGCAGGAGCCAGTTGACGGCGGCGTAGTGGGGGCCGGCATTGCCAAACCAGTTGCCGGTGGGCATGAGGGCCAGGCTGCAGGTCTCGTTGACGGAGCGGGCCACGTCGTCAACGAACTGCTGGAAGATGTGCTGGCCGTGTGCGGACTGGGAGAGGAGCTGGAGCTGCTTGAGGCGTTGAGTGCGGTTCTGAGTGCTGAGGCGGCGCTCAAGCCGGCAGCCGGCATCCAGGCTGAATTGCCACTCCCCGTAGTCGATGGGAGCGCGAGGCATGGGGATTATTCGTAGACGCCTGCGAGATGGGCGTGAGAGAAGCGGGCCTGATCAAGAGCGACGAGGTGTCGATTGATGAGAACACGGACGTAGCTGGAGACGCTTCTGCCGTCGGCCCGGGCGAGATCTTCTAATCGTCGCTTTAGAGGTTCGTCGACAATGACTTGGATGGTTGGGATGCCCATGATTCCCAGCATTATTGATCCTTAGTGTATCTCAATAACTAGTGATAGGTGGGCTCTGGCGCTGCAGTCGAGTCGGCCTAGATTGCGCTGAGAGCTATGCACTGCCGCGCTTTCGCGGCCTCTGACAGCAGCGCCCATGGCCGTTGATCCAATCTCACTGGGGCTGGGTGTTGCTCAGGCTGGGCTTGGGATCTTCCAGGGCGTTGCCAATTACCAGGCCCAGAGACAGGACTATCTCAATCAGCGGGCATTTGCGAACGCCAATGCCACCTTCGCCCGTTGGCAGGCAAGCACCAGCGCACGATTCACTGACGCCAACAATCAATTTCAGTATTGGCAGCAGACGGTCGGCTACAACCAGCAGCAGGCCTACGTCAATTCGCTGCGCAACTTCGAGCTGTCGAAGGCGATTCAGCAGGCGCAGGTGGTGGCTCAGACCCGGGCATCCGCTGGTGCGAACTACGTCCAGCAGTCGGAAGCGCTGAATCAACAGATCCAGGAGAAGGCGATGCAGGACGCCGTGGCGTTGCAGCAGTACCGGCTGCAGTCGCTGCGGGCCCGGTCATCGGTGCAGTCGATGGGACGAGAGGGCCGGAGTGTCGATCGGCTGGTGAATGACTACGCCCGTCAGGAGGGGGACTTCACGACGCTGCAGTCGATCAACGCTCGGCTGTACCGGCGGCAGATGACCCGTGAGCAGGCCGCGGCCGTGACCCGTTACCTGCAGGCCTATTCGAGCCAGCAGTTCTACACGGAGCAGCCGTATCTGGATCCGATGGCGCCGTTTGCGCCGCTACCGACCTTGATCCAGCCGCCGCCGCCGTCGATGCAGGGCGGTGGTCCGAGCAGTGCGGCTGCGGCCCTGAGCATCGGCGCCGGGGTGCTGGGTGGGGTGAACACCTACTTCAGCAGCTCTGCAGCACTCGCCCCGCTCCGGGGCAGCCCGGGTGGCGCCACACCGCGCCCGGCGGGCAACACGAATGTCGCTTTCAGCGGCATCAACCTCCTCGGCTGACATGGCTGGTCCACAACTCCCCCTCGGTCAGATCCAGCCCCAGGCGCGGCCGGTTGACACCTTCTTCACGCAGGGGCGCCCTGAGCCAGTGGCGCCGGCCCGGCCCATCGAGATCCCATCGGTGCCAGGCATCCAGACGGTGGGGACTGGGGGGACTGGTGGATTCCAGACCCAGAACGGCTTTGCCCAGCTGGCGCAGGCCCTGGCGCCGTTCAACAAGGAGCTGATTCAGCTCGGCAGCAACCTTGGGCAGCAGTACGCCCAGCGTGAGTTTCAGGAGGGACTGAACGAGTCGCTCCGGGCCAACCGTCTGCTGCAGGGACAGATCGAGCAGTCGGCTGAGGTCTATGCGGCCGACAACCGCCGGCTGGCGCAGACCGACCAGCCCGCTGCGCTGCTGATGGATTCGATGAATCCGTACCGGCGTGGCGGCATCCAGACGGGCCTGGCGCAGATGGCGGCCAGTGATGCCATGCCGACGTTCATGCGCAGCTACCAGGAGCGGCGGATGGAGCTGGCAGCGCTTCCAGCGGGAAGCCCTGAGATCGTGCGGTTTCAGTCCGACGTGCAGCAACAGGTGCTGCAGAAGTACGGGCTGAGCGAGTCGATGCCGGCCGTTCAGAAATACTTTCTCTCTCAGGCAAATAAGGCCTGGGAGAAGGTCACTGAACTGCAGTGGGATGACAACCAGAAGCTTCTGAAGACGCAGACGCCTGATCTGATCGTTGGCGAGGCGACGGCACTGCTTCGTGATGCGATGGGCTCTGATGTCGTTGCTGGATTCGATCCAGCCACCGGCCAGCCGCTGTCTTACAGCCTGAAGAACAACCCGGTGCAAGCGCGTCAGCTGTTGTCGCTGCAGGTGACGGCGATCTTCGACAAATACGCCAAGCGGATGGGTCTGCCCGGTGAAGCCACCCAGGTCGTGGCTGAGGCCTGGAATCGCCTGTTCAGCACCTCCCTTGGGGAGGAGGCAGTGGCCGCCGGCCGTGGGGACTTCATCGACAACAGCCTGATGCGCCAGGTGCTCACTGGCGTTGAGATCGGTTCCCCGATTAAGGGGGGCGACGGCCTGACTCGTCGGCTGCTTGCCGGTGAGATCTACGGCAAGACTGCCGTGGATGACCTGCTGAAGTACGACTCGGCGAAGTTCGAGCGGAAGGAGCGGGCCCGGCAGGAGTCGATCCAGACCTACGAGTCTGCGCTGGCTGAGGCGACCTTTGGGTTGGAGCCGGGGCCTGAGTTGGAGGCTGCCATGACGGCCCTGGACCAGGCGCAGGATGCCAACGGCAACCTGATCTACGGGAACGTCAGCGCTGCCGACAAGGCAAAGGCCAAGGCTTCGCTGATCCCCAAGCTGCGGGAGGTGGCCAGCTTCGGGATGGATCCGGCAGCGCCGCAGCAGCTGCTGAATGAGATCGACAGCCTGCCGCTGCGGGACTTCAACCCCCGCCAGGCAACAGAGATGCTCAACCGGCTGCTGCCGGAGGTCCCTGATAGCGAGAAGGCTGACTTCCTCAAGCAGGGTCAGGCGCTGATCCGCCGGAAAGCGGAGGAGAAGGGCAAGTTCGATCCGTTGGTGAAAGCGGGTGTTGATGCTGCTGTGGTGAAAGAAATTGCCGAGCGGTTTCCAACCTCGATTCTTGAAATGTCGAAGGGTGGGAAGACGGTTGATATTTACGCCCTGCGCTCCAACGCCAACGCCAATATCCGACAGGCAGCTTTCAATGTAGAGAACGGCCTGATGAAGCATGTTCAGAACAGGCTTCTGGAGAAAGAGGTGCAGAATCCGGCGATGACCGGTCCGCAAAAGCAAGCTGTGATTCAGGCGGCGATTGAGGAATACACCAACAGCAAGTATTTCCAGAAGCTCTTTCCTGGCATTGGCGATAACCCAAATGCTGATGGCACGCCATCGCCTGCAATGCAGCGGTCGCAGCAGCAATCGCAGCAGAGGCCTGCCTATCAGGGTGCTCTCTACAGCTCCTCGCAGCTGCGGAACCTGTCTGACTCCGATCTGCGGGGCTTTAACCAGCGGCCACTGCTGACGCCTCAGACAGTGCGCTCAGAGGCCGAGAACGCGGCCAATGGTCGTGGCTTCAGCGCTGAGCTGCGTGCTGCTGCCAGGCGTGCTGGGACCACACCGCTGCGGATGCTGGAAGAGCAGCTGAAGTTCAATCCCGGCATCCCTGTTCCCAGGGAGATGCTGAACGACATCCGCCGCCGTGAGAGAGCGTCTGCCGGGACCGCCGCGGCTGTTCAGCAGACAGCGTTCAACCCGATCACCGGTGCGATGCAGGCATCGGCCAACTGGCTGATGAACCTGGTGGCGCCTCCGGCAGTTGCCGCAACGATGCCGCGGCCCACCAGAGGCTTTGTGCGTTCTGCTGCAGGTGGTGGTGGCCAGTGGGTGTCGGCTGATCGCCGCGCCAGGGCGCTGATTGCGATGGCCCAGCGGAACGGCTGGGATCCGAGCGACATTGCGGCGATCATCAGCTACGAGACCGGCGGCACGCTCAACCCTGCTGAGCCAGGCCGTGGTGCTGCTGCTGGGCGGATAGGTCTAATCCAGGCCGGGCCGAATGAACGAGCTGCCTACGGGCTGGGGACGGGCAACTGGGATCGGGAGATCCAGGGGATTGAGCGGTATCTGAAGGCGCGTGGTGCCAAGCCAGGGATGGGCCTGGCGGACCTCTACGCCACGGTGAATGGCGGGAATCCCCGTGCTGGGTGGAGCCCTGATGGCAATGGGGTGGTGCCTCGATCACCCTCGACGTTGAAAGCGCTTGAGCGGCATCGGCAGCAGGCGCTGAATCGGCTGGGGATGCGTCCGCCGTCGGGTTCGCTGTCGAGTCGGCGGCGGCAGGTGAGCTCGATTACCTACGACTCTGGCCAGCCCGGTATCGATGTCTTCTTCGAAGACAAGCGGGTGCCGGCGGTGTTGACCGGCCGGGTGAAGGAGATCAATTTCCAGGGTGGCCCTGGCTACGGCTACGGCAACTTCGTTGTGGTGGAGAGCACTGATCCGGCAACGGGCCGGAAGGTGGACGTGCTCTATGCCCACCTCCCCGAGCGGCCGCGGTTGGCGATTGGGAGCGTGGTGCGTGCCGGCCAGATCATTGGCCGCCAGGGCGGCACCGGCAGGGTGCGGAGTGCGGACGGAACGATCGCGTCGATCGACTTCCTCGAGCCGCGACCGCCGGGGAGCAAAGACATGACGCCTTACCGGCACTTCGACCGGCTGCGGCGTCGCATCGCCCAACAGCTCGGAGGCTGATCCCATGCCCATTCGCTACGAGAAGGATCGCAATGGCCGATGGAAGGCCGTTGGGGTGGCGTCGCGTGATGAGCTGCAGCCGCGTGAGCTGAAGCCTGGGAGCGCAGAGGCGAAGCGTGCTGCGGGCTTCGGCCGGCAGGTGGGCGCCCGGGCCACATTGCGCGGTCGCTCGGTGGTGTGGGCGGGGCCGGACCTGGGTTGGCAGAGCCCGCAAAGCTTTCAGAAAGCGCAGAAGCAGGGCCGGCTGCCGAAGCCTCCCTCGCAGCCGGCGAACAAGCGGACGGGGTGGAGCTGGCTGGCGAACGAGGCCAAGTGGGTGCTCAAGAGCATCGGCCAGATGGGTGCTGGGACGGTGCCGACTGGAACGGTGCCACTGGCGCTGGGCGCCCCTGGCTCGATGCTGCCCGCCACGCAGTACCGGACACCCAAGGGGGGAGTGCAGTACAGCTCGCCTGCAGCGCGGCAGGCACTGGCCGGCGGGACGTTTGGTGCGCTGGACAACGCCCTGAAGTCAGGTGAGGCCCTGGTGCAGGGGCTGCAGGGCAAGGAAGTGAACCCTGGCCAGGCGTCATGGATCCGCAACCTCACCAGCACGGGCTATCGGGCCCTTGGTGCCAAGCCACCTGGGGAGCAGGACCAGTTCGAGCAGGGCTTTGACGCCAACCTCAGAACGGTGGGTATCAACGCTGCGGTGACTGCAGCGATGCTGCCACTGGCTCCGTTGGCGGCCGGTGCAACCGTCGGCGGCACTGCGGTGCGCGGCGCGGGCCTGTTCGTGACTGAGCAGCTGCTGTCGACTGCACTGGATGACAACACCCAGGGCAATGCGAGCAGCCTGGTGGAGGGTGCCCTGGGGGCGATGGGGATTCAGGCGGAAGTGCCTGGAGCGATTCGCCCGACAGACGACTGGGGTGAGGCGACCCTCAAGAGCTTCATTCCGAACACGATTGCCGCGGGTTTGATTGGTGCTGGCTTCAGTGCTGCCGCTGGCTCGCTGGGCTTCACCAAACGGTGGCTGAAGGAACGCCGGACCGTCAGTGAGGTGCAGCGTTCGCGGGCTTGGGCGCAGGAGCGGGGGCTGATCAGCGAAGGCGAGCAGGGCTTCGTGAATCGCTACTCCCCGCCCGAGTTCGTTGGGGACATGACGATGGGCCGCCAGCGGCCGGCGGCGGCGATCCCTGATCCCGGCCCAGGCGTTGAGGTGCAGGGTGCTGCCGCTGATGCCCCTGCGGCTGGGATGGCACTCAATCGCCAAGCCGCGGCACCAGCGCAGGCAGGGCCGGCGATGGGGATTGAAGGCGCTCCGGCAATGCCTGCTGGTGGTGATGTGGCTCTGACCGGCCCGGAGCTCCCCGCGCCGGGGGATGTCCCTCCTTCGCCCCCAGGGGCGGCTCCTGCCGCCCAGCCCGTCGGTCCCTACGACGTGCCGATGCAGCGCCCCGATCGGGTGGTGGGGACCGCTGATCCCTACTCGCCGGTGCAGGACCGTCTGCGCCAGATGGAGGCGGCCCAGAACCCTGACGAGGCTGCCTACGAGCAATGGCTGCAGCAGAACGCTCAAGCCGGCGGTGATGCCGCCACGGATGGCCAGATCCCTCGCTGGGAGGTGGAGGAAGGAGAGCCGTGGGTGGACCCGGCCAACTACAACCCGATCCCCGATCCGTCGCTGCCGGAGACCGACCAGCTGGTGCGGGACATCTGGAACCTGGACGACGCCAGCCTGATCGCCGCGGCCGAAGGCCAGGGGTCGGTTGTCGAGAACGTGACCCGGCAGCTTGCGAACCAGCAGGCCTTCGACCCGGCGGGTGATCCGCGCTTCCCCGAGAGCGCAGCGCAGCTGGCGACGGCTCCTGGGGAGTCGCTGGGCTTCAAGGGGCCAGAGGGCCTGTCGGCGTATGAGGCCGCGATGCGGGGGGAGGACTGGAGTGGGCTGCGGGCACTGACCGACCCGGATAACAACCCCCGCGTGGCGCGGATCATCGAAGGCAACACCGGCCGTGATCCTGGGGAGTGGACCCGCGAGGACATGATCGAGGGTCTGCTGGAGCAGGCCCGGGCCGAAAACCGCTTCGTCATCCCCCGGCCGAATGGCGAGCTGAACCGCCCCGGAGAGGTGGTGATGCCGGTGGAGGACCTCGGCATTGACCCGTCGCGGTTCCAGTTCAAGGGCGGCATTAACCCGACCACGGGCGAGCAGTTGGGGCAGAGCCTCGATGGTGTGGATGCCTGGAACACCGACCTGGAGGGCACGGTTTCGGCATGGCGTGACCCTGCCGATGGCAGCGCCTGGGTGATCAACGGTCACAACCGGGTGGCGGCGGCACGCCGGCTGGGTGTCGGCAGCCTGCCGGTGAAGTTCTACGAGGCGCCTGATGCGGTCTCTGCCCGTGCCATCGGCGCGGCGCAGAACATCGCAACCGGCCAGGGCACGCCGATTGATGCCGCCAAGTTCATGCGGGATACGGGCGTGACGGATATGGCCCAGCTGCAGCAGCTGGTGCCGGGCATGCCGATGAAGTCCGGCTGGGCAGAGCAGGGCCTGGCACTCAGCAGGCTGCCGGACGATGCCTTTGCCGCAGTGGTCAGTGGAGACCTCTCCCCTGCCCGTGGTGCGCTGATCGGGGCCAGTGGCCGCACTCCAGAGGAGATGTCAGCGCTGTGGCGCTACTCGGAGAAGCGGAACGTCTCGGATCGGGTGCTGCGAGAGCTGGTGTCGATGACGGCCCCTGATGCGACGGCGACGCCGGACATTGCGCGGCAGGGCTCGATCTGGGACGTGTTGGGGGGCGACAGCGCCGAGGCCCGGGCCTTCAACACGGGGCTGCTGAACAAGGCGAAGCTGGCTGATCGCGTCCGGTCGCTGCTGTCGGCAGACCGGAAGCTGTTTGGAGCGGTGGCGGCCCGTGGTGCCGCGGAGCGCCTGCAGGCTGCAGCGGCCAACACGATCGATGCCACCGGCAGCCGTGCGGTTGCCGATCAAGCCAACCAGGTTCTGTCGATCTTCGACCAGCTGAAGTACCAGACCGGGCCGATCGGCGATCTGCTGAATCAAGGTGTGTCTCGCTTGGACACAGAAAAGCTCGACGCTGTTGCCCGGGATGTCTCAAGCCAGGTCGCGGATGCGATGGAGCGGACCCTGGCCGGAGAGGTGGGCCAGGCCACTGCGGCCGTCCCCCGTGCTGTTGCGTTGCCCTCTGCTGAGGACGTGGCCTGGGCTGAGGCGAACCTGCTGAGCCCCCGCAAGCTCCAGAACCGCCTGGCGAAGAAGGCGGAGTTCGATGCGATGTACGAGCGGGTGGCTGATCTGGTCTCCAACCCGGAGAAGTACGCCGATCTGCCTGAGGCAGAGGTGCCGGTGGTGCCTCGGAAGGCGGATGACAACCGGCTGCGGCGTGAGCTTGAGAACCACGAAAGGGCCCAGCGGATCCTCGATGAGGTGGCGGCAGCGGAGCAGCGGGGACCGATCGCGGCTGAAGCAGTGGCGTCGTCTGTTGAGGTCCCAGCAGAGCCTCAGGCACCACAGCGGCTTTCGGCTGAGGAGCGGGACCAGCTGCAGGTCGGGCTGGTGCAGCGTGCGATCGATGGCGATGAGGTGCGCCCCCCGGCGACGCCAGAGCCTGAGCTGCTGGAGGGTCCCCAGGTGCCCCTCACACGCGCTCTCGACTCCCTCGAGCAGGAAGGGCTGGTGTACGGCAGCGATAGCGCCCAGGCCCTGGCCGATGAGCTGCGGCTGGCGGCCGAGTACGGCTACCGGGATGCGGCGATCGAGAAGGCGACCCGTGAAGCCATGCGCCAGGAGTCCGGCTACTACGAGCTGGACCTGAGTGAGCGGATGGCCTCAGGCCAGTTCCGTGATGGGTTTGTCGACGAGCCGGTTGGCACCGGGCTGGATGACCGTGCGGCCTACGCCAGGCAGCAGCGGCAGCAGGCCGAGGCAGCGGGCGATTCGGAGCGTGCAGCGGCCTGGCGAGAGGAGGAGCGGCAGCTGGAGCGGTCCCGCGTCGCCAATGCGCTGCAGGCCGGCGGCCAGAACCAGCAGGACCTGTTCGGCGTCGGCGAATACGACACCACAGCGCCGTTGCTGAACACTCAGAGCGATGCCCTTGCCCCGGCAGACGACGTGATGGAGACAACGGTCATGCCGCGTGAGGGGCAGCCGAAGCTCTCCGAGGTGCTGGGTCAAACCCTCAGGGCGATGGCCGAGTCCGACGCCCGGATGTTCCGCGAGCTCGATAGCTCGATCAAGAACATCCGCCAGATGGCGAATGAGCTGGGCGCGCCCACGCCCCCGGCCAAGCCGCGGAAGCTGAAGGTATCACCCCAGGGGCTGGTGCCGGAGGAGGTGGCCCAGCCGTTGAGTCCATTTGGGCCAATGGATCTGGCCAACCGTGCGGCACCGCTGCCGGTGGTCGACTTCCAGCTCCCCCCTTCGCTGGCCAATGCGGCCCCCCGTTATGGCCGTGCCGAGTTGGCCTTTGCGTCTGATCTCGACCGTGCGGCCTACATCCTTGCCAGGGATTCAGCGACAGGCGCATCAAAGGCAGCTGGGAAGCTCCGCAAGGCGCTGGAGGCAGCAGGGCTGGATCCTCAGGATGTGGCCCGTTATGGCCGCGAGCAGGTGCAGCCAGCGGTGAAGTCTGCGGCTGGTGGTGGTGCTGCGCCGCAGAAGCAAGGGGTCACCCTCGAAATCCCTGATCAGGGCTACCAGGGGCCTTCGCGATTGCCGCGTCAGGAGGTGCAGCGGCTCAAGGCCGAAGCCGCTGCTCTTGATCAAGAGCTGGCGGCTCTTGATGTCGAGATCGCCCAACTCAACAAACAAGCCAGCGACGGAGGCTGCAACTGATGGCTGACTGCAACGACCTGTTCCAGCGCCGGCAGGAGCTGCTGGCCCAACGCCGGGATGTGGAGCGCCAGCTCCGAGAAAACCAGCGATCGATTGACCTGGACAGCCCACCATCGTCAGCGGCCAAGCCGGTGATCTTCCGCACCCGCAAGGCTGGCGAGAAGGTGGTGATGACCCCCGATGAGGTGGATCGCCAGCTGCAGTACGCCCTCAAGCAGGCCCAGGGGACTGAGGTTGCCGAGCAGGTGCAGCGGGGCTTTGCCGTTGATGAGAAGCCCAAAGGTCGACTTGGGCGGATGTTCAACTACACCGCTGTTGTCCCCGACCGAGAGAACTTTGCGAAGTTGATGGAGGCGTTTTCGATCACTCGCAAGGATCTGACGCCCGAGCTGCACAAGAATCTCACCCGTAAGTTCACCGCCGAGGATGCAGCGAACTTCATCCTTGGAACCAAGCAGGAGTTCATCAAGGACAAGGACAAGCTCCTGCAAGACATGGTGCGCCAAGTCAGGGGGCTTGAGTTTCTACCTGAGATGGTCACGCGGGTTCGCGTGATCAAGGAGGACGCTATTGCAACCCTCCTTGATGCAGGCGATGCGATGGTGCGTCAAGCGCTGGAGAACCCCGGCCTGGATGTCGATGTCAAGCTCACGAATGATGCTTGGGCTGCAGGGAAATGGGCCCTGATCCTCAACGAGCTGGATTCATTCGCTGCCCGGAAAGTCGCTCAGGCCCAGGTCAGCCGTCGATTCTCGAACCTTTCGCCTGACCGCTTCTTCGATGAGTTTGATCCTGACAAGATCGCAACTCAACGGCGAGAGCAGATCAATCCCCGAACATTGATGGGGCAGATCATGCAGCACATTGACGCTGGTGACGTTCATGGTCTCCAGCGCCTGCTGAGCCAGGCCCGCTCGCTCCAGAAGACCGGGGACCTGGATCTGAACGCCGACTGGTTCAACCGGCACATGCTCGACATTGAGACTCTCCGCAAGGACGGGATGCTGTCGGGCCTTCAGACCCTGGGCACCCGCAACCCGGTTTCAGGCATTGGGATGCTGTTCACCGGCACCGTCCGCCAGGGGATCGATGCGTCCCTGCGGTTGGGGAACTGGAAGGGCGTGGCGATTGCCTTCTCCTCCCTGCGGGAAACGATGGGCAACCTCGATACCGGCTGGCGAATGGCGCGCGACAGCTGGACCAATGGCCGTTCTGTGATGGACCTGGACCTGACCCGCAATGCAGCAGAGGCCAAGTACGGGGGCGACGAAGCCGAAGCGATCATCGATCGGCTGCTCAACCAGCCGTACCAGGGCAACCCTGCCGAGCGTGCAGCGGTGGCCTATGGCAAGGCCTATGCCGCCTGGCGCCTGCTGCTCTCGGATGTGGTCGGCCGGGGAATGATCCCCAAGCTGCCGGCACTGCGGTTCATGGGCGCCACCGACGAGATGGTGAAGTGGGCGGCGTACACCAACGCCGTGCGGATCGGTGCAGAGGTGGACGCCCTGGAGGTGCTGGGCAAGGACGCCTCTGAGTCAGCCGTGCGTGCCTATGTCGATGACGCGATCCGCCAGGCCACCTTCACTGGCGTTGTGACGCCTGAGGACATCAAGACCTATCGGCGGAACTACGGGCTGCGGGCGGCTGAGCTCTCCGACACTGAGGTCACTCAGCGGATCGCCAACGAGCTGGTCGGTGCGCCGACCCTCAACACCCAGCTGTCAGTGGATGCCCTTGAGGAGGCCCGTCGGGTTACGGGCACCCAGGACTACGCCAACAACGCTGGAGGGCGCTTCCTGGGGGCGATTGACCGGTTCCGTGGTGAGTCGTGGCAGGCCAGCCAGCTGCTGCCGTTCTTCCGCAACCCGGTCCAGATGGCGCTCTTCACGGTCGACACCGCGTTGCCGGTGCGGCCGATGACCTCGCTGACAACGGACGCCGGGCGAATGATCTACGAACGCCTTACGAAGGGCAGCACTGACGTTGAGTTCAACCGCAAGGCGATGGCCCAGGTGATCCTCAGCGGGACGATGTTCTCGGCCTGGGTGGCGGGGCACTCGGCGGGGCTGATCCGCGGTGGCGGCCCTCAGGAACCCAATGCCCGACGGGAGTGGCTGCGCTTCAACCGGCCCTACTCGATCGGTCCTGAAGGGCAGAAGGCTGCCCAGATGGCGCTGGGTGGAATCGACCCGTTCGACGTGCTGTTTGTCTGGTCTGACCTGGCGGACCTGGCAGCCGAGGGCAAGCTCTCCGCCTACGACCAGCAGACCGTGGTGACGGGCATCGGCGAAGCGCTGGCCCGGATCGTGCGCCGCAAGGCTGGTTTTGCCACCGTCAGCCGCTTCCTCGAATGGATCAACGATCCGGTGCGGAACAAGATCACCGACGTTCTGGCCCTGGCCGCTGGCTCTTACGTGCCGCAGATCGGCAACATGCGCGATCTGGCCCGGGTGGTGGAGCCAGACAACTACCCCCTGCGAGCTCAGCCGATGACGGCCGAGGAGCGGTATCAGCTGGGCGATGACCGCCTCAACCAGCTGGTGCAGTCGCTCAAGGAGTTCACCTACCAGGCGAATCCATTGATCGCCGTGGCCACTGGAGCTCCACGAGACCGCGACTGGCTGGGGACGAAGATCACCCGGCCCTTCGGCTTCCCGGTCGACGCCCTGGTGCCGTGGGTGCCGGTGCTGATGCCCGACAGTCCAGTTCACCAGTGGCTGCGTGACAACGGGATCATCGCCAAGCCGAACATGAACGGCCGGCTCGATGGCATCACCATGACGCCTGATCTTGAGGAGCGGTATCGCACCCGGATGTTCACCCTGCAGGCGCCTGCTGATCTGCCCCTGTCGGCTCGGCTGGTGCTCGCCGGGGAATCTGGGTCGGTCTCCTTCAGCGCCAAGAAGACTGTGATGGTGCAGGGCCCTGGCGGGCAGAAGATGCCCGTCACCGAGTCGGTAACGGAGTCGGTGGACATTCGCCCGATCCTCGACCGCATCGTCCGTGGCCGGACCATGCACGATGCGTTGCTGGCCCTGAAGAACGACCCCTGGTATCAGTCGATCGAGGCTGACCCAGAGGCGTCAACGCGGCCGGACATCCGCGACCTGCCGAAGGCCCAGCGCCGCCGTGGCGTCACCGCCAAGCTGGTGAACACGATCGTCGCGTACTACGACCAGCTGGCGCAGGACCAGATGCGCAACAGCGACGACCCGGTGGAACAGGAGTGGGCTGCCCGTGCGCTGGCGTTGAAGGACGAGCAGTTCAACCAGCAGCTGCAGGGCATCCAGGAGCTGCTGCCGAAGCTGGGCGCTGGGTTCGCGGGGCCCTGAAAACCCCCTGCAGTCGCGGTAGGCGCAGCAGTGGATGCGGCAGGTAGGGGGGACGCGGCCGAAGAATGGCTGGTCGGATGGGTGGACCGAGGATCACGGCCAGCAGCTTTTGCAGCTGCTCATTGGTAAGTGCGTTGGGGTCGATCACTGGAATAGGTGCAGTGCCCTTTCAGCGTTCCCGCAAGCGCGCGGTGTCGCTTGCGTGTCCATGCAACAGCTAAGCCGGCAGCCGTAACGCCCCCCAGACCCTGGCCGCCCTGCATAAGCAGCGGGTGCCCGGTGCCCGGCTGCTGGTGATCGACTCGACAACGCCCGAGGCCGCGGCCGAGCTGGCCACCGACCCTGACGGTGTGGCCGAGCGCTACGACGCCATCTACTGCAGCCCCTCGATCAGCAGCGGCATCTCGTCAGGCTGAATAGTTACCAAAAATTGCGGGAATCCAGCTCTTCACGCTATGAAGATGGCTGCTCGTACTGTTAGCCCCTAGAAGCTTCCTTGCATAACCGTGGAAATTTTGCTCCTCTTACTGGTAGTGGCGTTGCCGTGCGCCTGCTACACCAGCACCGTAGCGGAAGCGAAAGGCTACCAGAGCGCCAACTGGTTCCTGGGAGGACTTTTATTAGGACCGCTGGCGCTGTTGGCCTCTATTGGACTCCCCGATCTGAAGCTCCGTAGGGCCATAGATGACTTGCTTCCTCCCCCCCCGATTGGACGGGTCCCTAGAGAACTAGATCCGCCAGAAAGAATTTGGCGGAGGCCTAGTTCAGCGCCGCCCAATCCTGCCGAGGGCAGGGACTGACTGCCCTCAACAGGTCTCGCAATCAAACAGACATCAGCCGCAACCGTTGAAGCTGCAGCGCCACGGTGGAGGCCGGCTAGATGAAACGACCCTCTACGCGATTTTTCTTGGGCGGCTCTTTATACGGAGCGTTGCACGTGCTGTTCCAGCCAATCTCAGGCTTTCCATTAGGGCAACTAGGATCATAAATCATATCCGAGCTCTTGCCCGTATCGAGAATATGAATAAAAACATCTCCTGGCCGCTTAGTACATGTCCACATCTTCCCAGCGATAATGGCGGCATGTTGAGAACGTCCCTGCATGCACAAGACCTCCACGCACGTGTCTTGTCCCTGATAAGCGAAGCCATGTTCGCAAGCGTTGCCGTCAATCCTCGAAATGCTGGAATTTACCTTGATGCAGCCTGCATAGTCTGTTGCTGTCTTGCACTTTTCATGAATATCATCTTGGGGATTCGCGGCCACAGGTAATGTTGTTGCAACAAGAAGTGATAGAAAGGTAATGCTTCGCATGTCAACAATGATCACTTCGCCAAGTCTGGCAATGACTTCTCAGTTTTGGCAATAAAGCCCAACAGTCGAGGGCGACCCTTCGATTGGTGTAAATCCCGAGGAGCGGCACCGGCTCAGTCCCAGTCGTCTCAGCTGTAGCGCCACAGTTGAGGGGCTCAGCGGCCGGCCGTTGCGGGTGGTGGTGCCAGCCGCAGCAAGGGCATCAGCCATCTGCCGCAGGCTCGCTCCCTGGGCCTGCAGGGCCGCCAGCAGGGGCCGCAGGCGCTCCGCTGCAGCGGCTCAGCCCCCCCGCCCTGTGGCAGCCAGTTCATTGTGCGATTGCGGTGAGTGCAGGAAGCTGCCTTGGTGCATGGCTGGCTTGCTGCATTAATCGAGATTCTCAAGCTCTTCTTTGATTTCCCTTGGTGAACTTAGTTGTATCCTGATGGAAAGGGCTAGTGACGAATCATTTGCACTGTTGCCACAAAAGAATCGGTGATCTGGTGAGTCTAGGCAGCATCTTGCCAGCTCTTCATTCACTCCTTCTCCCAGCAGTATCTCCCGGCGTGTCTCGTTGTCGCCGTTCAGGAAGAGTCTCCACTCGTTGACGGTCCAGTACCACCGGCCTTTTGGGAAGAGCTGTTCTTGTGCAATAAGGTATTGCTGTAGCTTGTCGAGTTCATGGCCAGAGTAAAAGCGTTCTGGGTGGCTGGTTCCCTTGGCGCCGTTGCACTGCTTGCAAAGACAAACCGTATTTCCGGCCTCAAGTTTCCCGCCTTTCTCAAAAGGAATATGGTGATCCATTACAAGCTGCTCCTGAATCAGGACTCCTCCCATCTCTAAATCAGTTTCAGGGATGCACCTCCATTCGGCTGGTCGTCCGCATTTGAAGCATTGATCATCGAACAGGAAGAAAAATTTACGCTTGAACTGGTAATAGAGGACTTCGGGTCGAAACTTTTTGGCTAGTTGATACCTTTCCTGTGAGCGACCCATGGGCTTTTTATTTTGCTCCTCAATCCCTTTGATATAGGCCGGCAGGCTGGGAATCAGGGTTGAGTCAGCGAGGTTGACGCATCGCCGGATCTTCTTTGAGTTGAATGATCTGTCTCCTCTGCGCAAGTGGCAGTAGGCGTTGAGGATCACCTCGCCCCCTCCTTCTATGAAGCCATACTCATAAACTGTTATGTGTCTTGAGGTCGTACTGCCGTTTTCGTAGTCGATCTCTAGGTCGAGAGAAAGCGCGGGCATTACTCAATGGCCCCTTCTTATTCGGCAAGCATCTTGCCCCAGGATTGAACGTGGATGGGCTTGGCTGTGCCCTGATCAGTCCTCTGCCCCGGCAGTCGAATCCACCCATACAGCCGGCAGCCAGTGGGAGACCAGCTTCCGGTCTCCATTCCGTTTGCCGGTCCAGAACTGGTGCAGATGAGCCCTTCGCCAGTGGGGCGCCCTGGGGGTGCCGTCTGGGTTCTCGACGAAGCGCTCGCGGAACCCTGCTGGTCGGCGAGGCTCCAGCCAGGGTGGCTCTGGCGTGCGGCTGGTTGCCAGTCCCTGGCGTGTGACACGCACCGCTGAGACAGCACTGGTGCTTCCCGCCGGCTCATCGCTCTGCAGCAGTGCAGCCACGGCCCATGCGATCCGGGAGATCGGAAACTCAAGCAGGGGCTTCACTCCCCAGCTGTCGGCCCAGTAGGCCCCGTGCCACCCGAACGCATCCCAGCTGAGCTCCAGGCCGCCGGCACCATCCCTGAAGTGGAGCAGCAGTGCCGCCAGTGAGTCGGGCTTTTGTCCAGATACCGCAGCAGTGCAGGCCCCTTCTGGTGCCATCACCAGCATCTGGGCGTAGGGCGCGCGCATTGCTGGCCAGGGGGCTACTGCCTCTGCCGTGAGCAGTTGGGATAGGAGCGTTCGGCGGATGTAGCGGACCGGTGATCGGGTCTCAAGGAATGGCTGAATCGCCGGTCCACAGTTTGGGAAGCCGTAGCGAGCCGCGGTGTCCAGCAGCAAGCGGGCGCCGATGAAATCCCGCATGCTCAGGTAGCCATGGGGGGTGCGGTAGTCGACCCAGGACCGGGCGAAGCGTTTGCCCAGTGGAGACTGGTGGCCGATGTTGGCGAGCTTGGACCAGCGAACAGGTCTGCTGGCAAAGAGCTTCTGCAGCCGACGCCTTCCAGGCTCGTCTAGCCCGAGTTCAGCGAGTAGTCCGTATCCGTCCGGTGCTTCTAACTGCATGGCCATGTTGATCAGGAATTAACGAGATTCCCCTCCTGTACGGGGCACAGTTTCATTGAAACAAAACCCTCTAGAGGCATAGCTCATTTTGAGAGTCCGAGTCGCTTTTTGACATAGGGAATCACTTCCTGCTCCGCAGCATTATTGGTTTTCTTTGTTGCAAGCATGGCTTCAATGGCTTCGATGAAGGCGAATTGATCTAGCCCGTTCAGTGTGGCAAGTCGCCCGAGGCAGCGGGCGAATTGATTTTTGCTCAGCACTCCCACTGTCTTGAGTTCATCAAGCAAATCGGCCTCGCTGAGACTGGTCTCCCCGAGTCGATTCAGTATATAATGAACAATCGCATCTTTTTCTTTCCTCATTAGCCGACCATCGAGCTTGCCTATGTACACCAACGCTGCGAGCTCGTCGCCATGTTTTTCCCACATGGCCTCTAGCATGCCAGCGGGAGCTGAAGCGTATGTCGCCAGTAAGTATTCAGGTATGTTGCCAATGATCACGCCAGTAGAGACTTCAACGCAACGCTGCACTTGCGAGGCGCGGAATGATCGGAAGCCGCCACGCAGATAGCAATGAGCCATAAGCGCGGCGTCGGAAAGGCTGTCATTGCAAGCAAAGCGCTTCAATCGAATCCTGCGGGTAGTCTCCTGCCCATTGCGATCTCTGTAATCAATTTCCAATTCAAGCTCCAGTCGCTTCTCGGGGCCAAATCCATAAAGGCTTTCCCAGGCATCATTGGCCTGGGGGTCTTCTTGGTCGACTGGGCGAATCCGCTCTGGGAGTAGGCCTGCTTTCTCAAAGCTGAATCGCTCGCGATCCTGGGCCTCGGTCTGCAGTGGCTGGGTTTCAGGCAGGGGTGGTGGAAGAGGTGGCGGCGGAGGTAGTGGATGAGTGTTGGATAAACCCTGCGTATTCGCATTGGATTTAATTTTTGACTTGCTTTGGCTTGATTGACTGGACTTGATAAAGATGAAGATCCCAATTATCAGTGCCAGGATAATAACGAGTCCCATCTTGCCGGCTTTCCTGTAAGGATAATCGGCTTTGGATTATGCCAGTTCTCTTTCCCTCCTCGCTGTTACATGTAGGCCCTCTTGCTGCTCCTCCCTGTCACCGCCTGCCTTCTGGAGGAAGGACTCGTCAGCCGTTCGTGACGCATGGCATAGCCGTAGCTTGGTGAGGGAGTTCTTCTGATGGGCCCCAACCGCTGAGATGTTGATGTCCAGCTCCTCAGCGATCCGTCTGCGGGGGAGGCCTTGCCGGGCCAGCTCCCACACCTGGCGCTGTCGGTTGGTCAGGACGTGGATTTTGGTGTCCAGCCAGGCCTTCAGTAGCTCCAGCTCCAGATCCTCTGCGGCCGCCTCGCTGTTCTCTGCCGGGAGTACCTCCAGCAGGGTCTGGTCCTCGGTGAGTGGGTTGATGGAATCCAGGCTCTGAACAGTGACCACCCCGGCCCCCTCGATCCGGCTGCGGACCCTTGAGGCCGGGATGCCGGTTGCTGCCGACAGACGCCCGGTGGTGGGGTTGAGGCCTGCGGCACGCAGATCCTCTGCGGCTCGGCTGAGCTTGCGGATCTCGAAGAGCACAGTGTCGGGGACCCTGATCGTGCCCCTGGTCTCCTCTCCCCGCTGGATCGCCTGCAGGATCCAGAAGTAGCTGAAGGTCGACAGCTTGTAGCCACGGGTCGGCTCGAATCGCTCGATCGCCCTGATCAGCCCGAAGATCCCGAACTGGATGCACTCCATCAGGCGTTCTTCCTCGTAGCCGCCCTTGCAGTGCTTCTTGGCGATGGCCACCACCCAGCGGACGTTCCCCTCGACCAGCCGGTTCCTGGCCCTCAGCCCAGCGCGCCGGACGCCTGCAGGGGCGCAGTCAGGGCCGCCTGGGTGATCCAGCCAGCGGCGGACCAAGCCGGCCCAGTGGAGCTCCTCTGATGGGCTCGGCACCTGCCTCTTGCCGTAGTCATTCAGAAGGCAGGTCAGTGAGGTTGTTTGACGCATGACGGCGTGGACTTCTGTTTGGCGGCGCTTGCCTCAAAGGTGTCAGCTGGAAGAGAGTTGGGCCAGTCGTGCTGCATGAGCTCGAATCTTTCGCATGCGAGCAGTATGGTTGGCTCAACTTTCTGGAGGTTGTGATGGCAACCGCCTTGAATGAAGCCAGCAGGGTGAGGGAAATTCGCCGCGAACTGATTGCTGCCGGAGCTTGTCCATTTGAGATAGCTGCTACTGCACTTGCTCGGGCTGAACGTCTTGAGCAGCAGCTGATTGAGCTGGCCAACCCCTCACGACTGAGCCGCTAACCCTTTGCAGCACCATCGATCTGAGGGGCGCGGGCCCCCCGGATCGAACTGAGGCGGGCGATCTTCAGGTTGCTTGGGTGGAACACCCCGCCCTCCTCAAAGGGGATGGCGGGGATGATCGTGACGGCTTTGCCGTCATCCAGTAGCCGCCCCAGCTTCCACTTGAGGTGCCAGATCTTGAACTCCTCCTCGGTTGTCAGCTCAACGGTTGCGTTCCGTCTCTCGGCCCGTCTGTAGAGCCAGAACAGGATTCGTGTCGCGCGGCCCCGGCCGGCGCTTAGGTCGATGTCGCTTCCCATCTTTGTTTGTGTGGGTGAATGTCAAGCAGTCGTTTGGTGGGTGGAGTTCATGGTCACGCCGCCTCGAAGTGCCGGCCACCGGCAACGCAGCGCTTGCCTCGGACCACCAGGCTTATTGCCGATCGGCTGAGGTTGAAATGCCTTCCGGCTTCAGCAGCGCTAGGGAACACCTCCCCGGTCTCGATGCACCGCACCTGGCGGCGCTTCCCCACCACCCAGGCGCGGGGTTGTGACGCGAGCTGGTTGGCCAGCTTCTCGTCGTCCACCAACTGGGTAAGGGCCCAGACCGGCAGCCCGTGGAAATACTCGGGCCGGCGGCGGACGAATTTCCGCAGGGCATCGCGGGAGACGTAGAGCTTCCGGCCGGAGCGGGCGACCGTCAGTTCGCCGGTGTTGATCCAGCGCTGAATGGTGAGCCACCCGGCGCCGGTCAGGTGGCGGATTGTGCCGGTGCTGATGAAGCTGCCGGTGCAGACCCTGCTGAAGCCTTCGACCTCACACCGATGGCACAAGGCCAGCTCGCTGCGTTCCGGCAGCCCATGCCGCCGTGCCCAGGCGTTGAAGCGTGGCGGCACCTGTGGCCAGGGGTAGTCGCCGACCAGCTCCTGGAGCATGCCGACTTCGGCCGCAGACCATCGGCTGCTCATGGCGTTTCCTCCTCGGTGATCACCACCGGCAGGGGGGCGGGATCCTGCAGCGCCAGGCCGGTGAAGAGGCCCCGCTGCGGATGGGTGGGCTGATGCCGGCCGTCGGCATGGAAAAGCTCCTCGAGCCTGTCGGCCCGTGCCTGCTGCTCGGCGACCAGCTCAGCGGGTGTCTTCTCGGTCATGGCCGGTAAAGCGGTTGAGGGGGGATGTACTGGGGCAGCTCACGCGGCGGGACCGGTGTCGCCCGGTAGCCGCTGGGGGCGAGTGGGTCCATGCGGATCTGTGCCCCGCCGCCGTCGCCTCTGCCGCTGGGGACAAAACAACCGGTGAAGGGGGTGTCCTCCGGGCGGATGTTGAAGGTGCCGCCGCACAGCGGGCCCTGGGCCAGCAGCAATGGGATCGCAAGAAGAGCAGGGTTCATGGGGTTACCTCGTTGGTCAAATCGTTGGCATCTGCCTTTCCCAGGTCTGATGCCGCCACGGCGAGGATCCGGTCGGCTTCGTCCTGCACCAGCCGCCAGGTCTTGCCCGACAGCCGGGAGTCCACCGCCATGGCGATAGCGGTGTTGCGTGCCGGCATGCAGCCCAGCTCTCGGCGGCGCTGGGAGCGGAGCTGGCCCCGGCGCAGCAGCACAGCGCTCAACAAGTTGCCGGTGGCCTTGATCTGGGCACCCACCTCCGCCAGCGCGGTGGTGTCGACCTTCGCGGCCCTGAGCAGCTTCGAGCGCCTGTGGTGCTGGTGGCTCAGCCGCAGCTGGGTCGTGGCAGCCAGCTGCTCGATCTCCTGATGGTTCAGGCGCTGTAGCTCCTCGGCATCGCGGGGGACCTTTACGGGTGCCGTTCGGGTGCCGTCTGGTTTGCGGGATGGCTCAGCCATTGGTGTCTCCTTCCTGCTGGTCTGGGCTGAGGTCGTAGATCCGCTCAAGCAGGGCCCTGACTGACGCTGCACCGGGGCCGGGCGCCGTGGTCGCGATCTGCTCGCAGAGCTTCTGGATCCCCTCCTGGCCGACGGGACTGCTGGGTCCGGCCAGCCACCGCAGCGCCCGGGTCACTTCCTGGGTCGACACCTCCTGCACCAGCGGCTCAATCGTGACCATGGCCGTGGTTGCCAAGTTCGTGATGCGGATGCTTGAAGCAACGGTGTGAAACAGGGCCAGCCGGTCTTCGAGGGGAACCTGAGAGCTGGCGGCGATCAGCTCGGTGGCGTAGAAGCTGCGCACTGCCACAGCGGCAGCCGCAACCGCTTCGAGCTCGGTACAGATGGCATAGATCGCCTTGTCCAGACCGTGCTGGAGGTAGGTATTGATCCGCTTGTTCAGGCGGTTGGCACGCTCCTGTTGCTCAGGTGTCATGCGCTTGCCTCCTGCAGCAGGTGGGCTTCCTCTGCCTCGGTTGGGCCGTCGCAATAGACCGCAGCAGCTGGGAGGTTGAGCCTCCGCAGCCACTCGATCACCAGGCGCCGGTCCTGTTGTGCCGTTGCGATGGCGGCAAAGTCCGGCATCGGGCAGCTGGACTCCTCCTGGATCGTGCCGGCGATGTTGTCCAGCTCGCTACACAGGGCCCGGAAGATCAGGTTCTCCGACTCGGTGAGGTCTTCGAGCCGTTTGCGTGTGATTGCCATGGCTACCTGTCGTTGAGCTTCTGGTTCATCAGTGCGCGCCGCATGGCCGTTTCGACCAAGTGGGCGATGAGGTTGCTGACGCTCCGGCCTTGTGCCGTTGCCTGCTGGAACACCCAGGCGGCTACTGGTGCCGGGAAAGTCGTGGTGATGCGCAACGGCTTCCGCTGCGCCAAGGGAATCTTCTCGAGGTCCATCAATCAGGAGGGGTAGCTGTTTGCTCGGCCTGGGTCTGGTCAGCTGGCCCTCTGGCCTGCTGCGGTGATCAGTGCCGACAGCTCCCGGTCCACGGCATCGAGTCGTGACTGAGCCTCCTTGGCCCGCTGCTCCAGGGCGGTGAGCTCCGCGTCTGCATCCACCAAGCGCTGCAGGGTGGTGCGGTGCTCATCGATTTCTGGGAACGCTGCGAGCGTTGCTTCGATGCCTTCGCTCAATGCGAAAGCGATCACGTCTGAGGGACGTACCTCAGGGGGGTGGGTGGTTTGCATTTCGGGGGAACGTGACTGCTCCCAGTGCCGGCGGCCTGGCTCGGCCCAAGGAGGCGCGCTGCTGAATGCAATGCACCAACTGGTCTAGGCTCAGAACCACTGCAGCATCAGGGGTTTAGTGCCTGGCCCTTCCCTTTCGAGATTGGTGTATCTGTGGGAGCACCGTCAGGCCGGCAGCGAGCGGCGGCTGAGCCTGCACCTGATCGGGGAGTAGGTGCCCGATGGTTTCCTTCAGCGGCTGCCCCGACTGCCCGATCTGCCGTCTGCATGGCGACCCGGAGGCGGTGTCGGCCTATGAGATTGCCCGCAGCGATCTGTGGCTGCTGCGCCACCACCCCAATCCGGCACCGCTGGCCGGCTGGCTGCTGCTCGATGCCCGCCGTCATCTGGGCGGGCCCCTGGACTTCACGGATCAGGAAGCCGCCAGCTGGGGGCTGACGGTGCGGAGCGGCAGCAGGCTGGTGCAGGAGCTCACCGGCTGTGATCGGGTGTACGCGATCGCCTTTGGTGAGGGAGCCCAGCATCTGCATCTGCACCTGATTCCGCGCTTTGCCGGCGATCCCGTGTCGCCGGCCTGGAAGGTGGCCGATCTCTACCGGGCGGTGGAGCGGGGCGAGCGGGCGGCCGCCGATCCAGCAGCGGTGGCCAGTCTGGTGATCCGGGCCCGCCAGTTGCTGCCGGAGCTGGGTGGAATGGGAGGAAGCTGACGCCTTGCCATGGCCGCCAACCCACTCACCTCCGAACAGATCCATGCCCTACCGGCGTTGTTGCCGGACTGGAGCCTGGAGAACGGCAAATTGAAGCGGGAGCTGCACTTCGCTGATTTTTCTGAAGCCTTTGGTTTCATGGCCCGGGTGGCCCTGGCGGCTGAGGCGATGGCCCATCACCCGGAGTGGTGCAATGTCTGGAACAAGGTGGTGATTGAACTCATCACCCATGATGTCGGCGGTCTGTCGAGCCTGGATCTGGAGTTGGCCGGGCGCATCGACAGCTTGATCGTGGCAACTTGTAAGACCTGATACACATCGCCAGGAATCGACTTGGTTTGCCGGCATCGGTGATCTGGGTTTATGGCTCTGACACGACGCACGTTTCTGGGTGTGACCACAGCAGGTCTGGCTGCGGCAGGAGCAGGTTCGTCCCAGGCAGTCAGAGCGACGCCAGGTCCAAGATGTCTGCTGATCAGGATGTGAAGTCTTTGAAAAACACCGTTGTTGATGTGGTGGTCATCGGTGCTGGTGTCTCCGGCCTGACCGCCGCGAGAGAGATCGAACGGCAGGGCTTCACCATCACCGTGTTGGAAGCGGGCTCGCGACTGGGGGGGCGCTGCGTGAGGCAGCAGACGATTCAGGACTGGTGGCTGGACCTGGGTGGCCAGTGGATGGGGCAAACTCATCATTTGTTCAAAGCACTAGCGAAGGAACTGAAAATTGAGATCTTTGACAGTTACTTCCAAGGGAATACCGTGCTTGTCTGGAATGGCAAGCGCGTTGCCGTACCGATGAATGGCGACTGGGCAGGTACGTTCCTTGAAGTCTCCTACAACGACATTCCTGTTCAGCCCCAGGAACGGGATTCTGCTCTTCAGTTGCATCGCCAGTTTCTGAAGCTGGTGGATACGGTCGATGCAGAACGTCCTTGGCTGACCCCGGGAGCCAGGTCCCTTGACACTGAAACGATCGAAACCTGGATGCGCAGTCGCACCGATTCAGAGCTTGCCCATGCAATCCTGCGGTGGTATGCGCGGGTCGGAGGATCGGGCGGATTTGAACCTGGTGATGCTTCCATTCTGCACCTGGCTCAGACGCAGAAAGCATCACCCCAAGGGGAGGCGCCTGAAACCTGGTTGCTGCATGGGGCTGCCGGACAGGTTCCCCAGCTCTTGGCGAATCAGATCAACGGGACGATTCAGACCAACGCCGCTGCCCAACTGGTGACGCGATGTGCTGATGGTCGTTACCACGTCAAGTCAGCGAATGGAACCAGCCACGAGTGCCGTGCAGTTGTGGTGGCAATGCCTCCAGCACTGCGCTCACGCATCGTTTTTGAACCAGGTTTGCCACCAGAGGTCACTCGCTTGTGCCAGCGAACACCCATGGGTTCGATGTTCAAGATTCTCACCGTTTACCCAACAGCATGGTGGAGGGATCAGGGGCTCAATGGTTACGGCCAGGGCAACTTGCCCACCGTCGAACTCACCGCTGATTCATCGCCACCCTCCGGCAAGCCTGGGGTATTAGCCTCCTTTGTCGCTGCCGATCGAGCGATCAGTCTCGGCCAGGAGCCTGCAGTCAAGCGGCGTGAGGCAGTCATCAGAGATCTTGTCACCTATTGGGGGACTCGTGCGGCTGAACCGATTGACTATATCGAAAAGAATTGGGGCGAAGACAATTGGATCACTGGAGCTTTTTCTTCCTACATGACACCAGGAACCTGGACTAGTGTGGGTTCTATCTGGCGAGAACCAGTTGGCAAAATTGTTTGGGCAGGTACTGAATCATCCACCCGTTGGGCGGGTTACTACGAAGGCGCAATCCAGGCAGGAATAGACGCCGCGCAAACCGTGAAGCAGTTGTTGAAATGATCAGGCCAGCATGCTCTCCCTAGGCAGGGGAGGAGCTGACGTTTGGCATCTCTGGCCCAGGTGAATCTTCCAGATAGTTTTTAGCATCTGGCCATCGAGCTGAAGCGTTGCCTGAATACAATTATCCAAACCTGAGCCAAGCATTCCTGCGTGCCCTTTTCGGCGCCATCAGGCGGGCTTGCCCTTGAGCTTCAAGGTTTGTGCAGACGATTTGCTTCTCTTGTTGCTGTCGATCATCTGGATCTCAGCTTGCACAAAGGTGAATTCTTTACCCTCCTAGGGGCTTCCGGTTACGGTAAGACCACCATTGTGAGGCTGATTGCAGGTTTTGATCAGCCAGATGGAGGTCGCATCCGTATAAACGGAATGGATGTTGCTCGTCTGCCTGCTCAGAAATGCAATGTTCACACCATGTTCCAACAATATGCCTAGTTTCCACATCTGACAATATGGGACAATATTGCATTCGGTCCTCGCTCACAGGGCCGAGACGGTGCCGACATACATCGTCGTGTTGGCAAAATGCTGGAGATCGTCGGCCTTACGGAAAAAGCGCGTTTCAAGCCCAAGGATCTTTCTGGTGGGCAGAAACAGCGAGTTGCCCTTGGAGCGTGTCGCACGTTGCACCGAGGCCCGGCGACAGTGCTTGAACCCTGGATTCCGAAATCTCCGATCGCAGCTGCGGCGAACTGAGCCAGCTCCTCAGGCCGTTGCCAGCGATGCCCGGAACAGCTTCAGCAGGTTGTGCGTGCTGGCCATCAGCGCCCATTCCCCGTTCACGTTCTCCAGCCCTCGCAATCGGAACCGATCCAGACCTCGGGCACCCTTGATCTGACCGAACACCGGCTCGACGATCGTCTTGCGCAGGGCGTAAACGGTCTGACCGGCCTTGGATCTGAGCTTCCTGTCCATCCGGCCGCGGGCATCAAGATCTGCCGGCGGCCTTCCCCGCGATGGCCGTGGCCGCTGGCCGTGCTGTTGGCGGCTGGTAGAGATGTAGGCGTTGAGGCCCCGGCTCTCCCAGGCTTCCAGGTTGGCGGTGCTGCAGTAACCGGCGTCCGCGATCAAGGCCGCGGGTACCTGGCCGGTATTGACCTCAATCCGCTCGAGCATGGGCAGCAGATGCACCGCATCGCTGGCCTGGTTGCTCACCCCGATCGCCACGATCACCTGGTGGTCGCCATCGACGGCAGCCTGGGCGTTGTAGCCCTGCATCCAGCCGTCAGCGCCCTTAAGGATGTGGCTGTCGGGGTCCGTGAAATTCCGCTGCGCGCTGGGGTTGGGGTTACCGGCCGCATCGGTTGGGAGCGTGTGCTGCGGCATCGCCAATGGATCGGTCTCGGCTGCGGCAACGGTGCTCAGCTCCAGGCCTGCGGCCTCAGCCTTCTCCATCTCCAGGTTCTGGGCGTCATCGGCCCGCTTACGCGCACCACGGCTGCGGCGTGCTGCCCGCCTGCTGCGCGGCTCATCGCCACTGGCTTCGGCTACCTCGACCTCCTGCTCAGCGGCCTCGGCCTGCTGATCGCGTTGACGTGCCTTGGCTGCAGCGGCTTCTGCTTCCAGTTCAGCTTTGGCCTTGCGGATCCACTCCAGCCGGCTGGAGCGCCGCTGCAGTTCCTCCGGGAGTTCATCGCCCCGTTTGCCCTTGCCGTACTGCCCATCCTCCTGGGCGTCGATGATCTCGGCCTTGCGCAGCAGCGCCCGCATTTCAGCCTCCAGCTGCCGCTCGGACTTGAGCATCCGCTCGTGGCTCATCGCCTTGTGCTTGCTGCCATTGGCTTTGACCTTGGTGCCATCAAGAGCCACCTGCCCCAGGCTCACCAACCCTGCCTTCTGGCACAGCCGCAGTACCTGAATGAAAAGACCGGCCAGGTCATCCAGGTGACGGCGCCGGAAATCGCTGATCCGGCTGTGGTCTGGCTGCTGGTTGCCGGTCAGCACCCGGAAGGCGGCGTCTTCCCAGCAGGCCTTCTCGATCATTCTGGAGCTAGGCAACCCAACGCAGTAGGCGTACAGGAGCAGCACCACCAACCGCTGCGCGGAAGACTGCGTCTACATCCGGGGCTCGTACGCCTTCTCACCCCGTGGATCCTTCTGCCGGTAGACGGCATGGATGGCTTCCAGATCCAGTTCAGCGGCCAGATCGAGCAGAAAGAACACCAGGTGGTTCTCCGGCAGCCAGTCCACCGGTGATGGCGGCAGCAGCAGCGTCTGCTCGGGGTTCCAGGGGCGGAACGGCTTGGGCTTGACCATGCCCCATTGTCTCGCTCAGAACCGTTGCAGTCACTGGGGTCTGGGCAGATTCAAGGGCGTCTGTGGAGAAGCCTTGCCCTGATCTATGTGCGACACGCTCCTAGGTGTTGCCTTGAAGAAGCGACGACTGGTGAAGGCGTGCCGCGCTTTGCCTATTGTTTAGGACCTGTTTCCGCTATCCCCTTGAATTGACCTGAAGGTTCATTGGGTCTGGCGATCTCTTTTGGTTCTCCGCTAGATCTTTGCATCGCTAAACAACGGTTCTGCGTTTAAATTAACACAGGCATCTTGGTGGGTTCGTGCTGCTCAAAATGTAGCCGCTCGTTCACCACATCCACGCTGATTGTGTGCCCGCTGTTGAACTTCCCGCCCAGGATCCCCTTGGCGATCGGCGTCTCCAGCTCGCGCTGGATGGCGCGCTTGAGCGGCCGGGCGCCATACACCGGGTCGTAGCCGACGCCGGCGAGCCAATCGAGGGCATTGGCGTTGAGCTGGAGCCCCAGCTTCTTGTCCTCGAGGCGCTGGACCAGGCGCTTCACCTGCAGCTCCACGATCTGGCGGAGTTCCTCCTGCCTGAGGCTGTGGAAGATGATCGTTTCATCCAGGCGGTTGAGGAATTCCGGGCGGAAGTGTGCCCGTAGGGCCTCATTCACTCGTGCTTCCATCTCGCTGTGCCGCGCGGGATCGCCAGCCAGATCGAGGATGGAAGCGCTGCCGATGTTGCTGGTGAGGATCAGGATCGTGTTGGTGAAGTCCACCGTGCGGCCCTGACCATCAGTGACGCGGCCGTCATCGAGGATCTGCAGCATCACGTTGAACACATCGGGGTGGGCCTTCTCCACCTCGTCAAAGAGGATCACCGCATAGGGCCGGCGCCTGACGGCCTCAGTGAGCTGGCCGCCCTCCTCGTAGCCCACGTAGCCAGGAGGCGCGCCGATCAGGCGGCTCACGGCGTGCTTCTCCATGTATTCGCTCATGTCGATGCGCACCATCGCCTCCTCGCTGTCGAACAGCTGCGAGGCCAGGGCCTTCGAGAGCTCGGTCTTGCCCACGCCGGTGGGGCCGAGGAACAGGAAGCTGGCGATCGGTCGGTTGGGGTCGCTGAGCCCAGCGCGGGAGCGCTGGATGGCGTCGGCCACGGCCGTCACGGCCTGGCTCTGACCGATCACGCGGGTGTGCAGTTCATCCTCAAGGTGAAGCAGCTTCTCCATCTCGCTCTGCACCAGCTTGGCCACCGGGATACCGGTCCACTTGGCGATCACCTCGGCGATGTCGTCTTCGGTGACTTCCTCACGCAGCAGGCTCTTCTCGCTGCCTTCTCCCCCCTTGCCGGCGCCGCTGTTGAGCTCGGCTTCCTTGGCGGCCAGCTGCTTGTGCAGGGTGGCCAGGGTGCCGTATTCCAGTTCGGCGGCCTTGTTGAGGTCGTAGTTGCGCTTGGCCTGCTCCACCTGCAGCTGCACCTGCTCAATCTCTTCCTTGATCGCGCTGAGGGCATCGATCGAGCCCTTCTCGGCCTGCCACTGGGCATTGAGGCTGCTCTGCTGCTCGCGCAGCTCGGCCAGCTCCTTGTCCAGCCTCTCCAGCCGGTCGCGGCTGGCGGCATCGGACTCGCGACCCAGCGAGAGCTTCTCCATCTCCAGCTGCAGGATGCGGCGATCGAGCTCGTCGATTTCCTCGGGCTTGGAGGTGATCTCCATCTTCAGGCGGGCGGCTGATTCATCCACCAGATCGATGGCCTTGTCGGGCAGGAAGCGATCGGCGATGTAGCGGCTGCTCAGCACGGCGGCCGCCACCAGGGCGTTGTCGGCGATGCGCACGCCGTGGTGCACCTCGTAGCGCTCCTTGAGGCCGCGCAGGATCGAGATGGTGTCTTCCACCGTGGGCTGATCCACGAACACCTGCTGGAAGCGGCGCTCCAGGGCGGGGTCCTTCTCGATGTGCTGGCGGTGCTCGTCGAGGGTGGTGGCGCCGATGCAGCGCAGCTCGCCGCGGGCCAGCATCGGTTTGAGCAGGTTGCTGGCATCCATGGCGCCGCCGGTGGCGCCGGCCCCCACCACGGTGTGGATCTCGTCGATGAACAGCACGATCTGGCCCTCGGAGGCGGTGACCTCCTTGAGCACGGCCTTGAGCCGTTCCTCGAATTCACCGCGGTACTTGGCGCCGGCGATCAGGGCGCCCATGTCGAGTGACACCAGCTGGCGGTTCTGCAACGCCTCCGGCACATCGCCGTTGACGATCCGCTGGGCCAGGCCCTCCACGATCGCCGTCTTGCCGACGCCGGGCTCGCCGATCAGCACCGGATTGTTCTTGGTGCGTCGGCTGAGGATCTGGATCGTGCGGCGGATCTCCTCGTCGCGGCCGATCACCGGGTCGAGCTTGCCGTCACGGGCGGCCTTGGTGAGGTCGCGGCCGTATTTCTCCAGCGATTCGTAGGTGCCTTCGGGGTTCTGGTCGGTCACGTTCTGGGATCCGCGGATGGCCTGCACGGCGTCCTTGAGTTTGTCGGCGCTGGTGCCGGCCTGGCTGAGCAGCTGTTTGCCGCAGCGATCATCGATCGCCATGGCGAGCAGCAGATGCTCGATGGCGATGTAGCTGTCGCCATAGCTGTCTTTGAGGCTGTTGGCCTGATCGAGCACGGTATTGAGGCCCTTGCCCAGATACACGTTGTCGGGGGGAGAGCTCAACGACGGCTGCCCGGCGATGAAGGCCTCCAGCCGCTGGCTGAGGGTGCCCACATCCACACCGGCCTTCTCCAGAATCCGGCCTGCCAGACCCTGCTGGGCCAGCAGGGCCGCAAACAGGTGCTCACTCTCCATCTGCTGCTGGCGCTTCTGCTGCGCCAGTTGCTGGGCGGCGACAACGGCGCCCCAGGCTTTTTCGGTGAACAGTTCGGCGGTGGGATGCATGGGCGACTTCCCTGGATGGATCAGTTGGTTGAACCGTATGGCGCCTGTTTCGTGGCGGCAGAGAGGACAACCGAACGGGTCGATTCGGTCCTCCGCCGGGTGGGTGTGCAGGCCGAACAGGTGGATCGGTTACCCCGCGAGGGGCTCCTCAGATTGTGGCCAGGGGGTTCAGCTGCGGCTGATCTGTAAAGGATCCCTGCATTTGGCCTGGTTGGCCCACTCTTCGGCTAGCACTGCGGCATTCGCCCATGGTCTTGATGCCTTTCCCTCGTTCACTCCCTTCTGCCCTCTCTGCGGTTCTCAGCACGGCCCTGCTTTGCTCCTCGGCACTGGTGCCTTTGGCGGCTGAGGCCCGAGGTGGCGGCTTCGGCGGTGGCGGTGGTTTTCGCGGCGGTGGCGGCTTCGGTGGCGGCGGCTACCACTGGTCCGGCGGTGCGGACCGGGGCCTGCAGGGAGGCGGCGACTGGCGCTCCGGCTACCAGGGCTATCACCCGATGTATGGCGCTGGCACGCGGGATAACTGGGGCAACACCAACCGGGTCAACGATCTCAACAACAACCGCGTCAACGACAGCTTCAACAACGATCGGTTCAACAACGACACCTTTAACCGTCAGGTGAACGTTAACAACAACTTTTACAACCGCGACTACAACGGTTGGAACAACAACTGGCGTAACGGCGGGTACTGGGGAAATCGCCCCTGGAACGCCGGCTGGTATGGCGGCTGGGGCGGCTGGGGTTGGTGGGGCGCGAATGCCGCTGCCTGGGGCGTGGCCGGCCTGGCGACAGGCGCGGCGATCGGCAGTCTTGTGAATGCTGCCGCCAATCAGCAATCGACCGTGATCATGGTGCCGAACACCAGCTATCAACTCAACTTCGGCTCTGTGGAGTCGGTGGGCAGCACCGGTGCCAGCTTCTTCTACACCGTGAACGGCACCCAGCTGCTCGGCGCGGCCAACTGTCAGGCAGGTCTGCTGAATGGCCAGGTTCCCAGCGATGCTGACCAGGCCCAGCTGCTCAATGCCGTGTGTCAGGTGGCCTACGGCTCCGGCAGCTGAATCAACCCGGAGCCTTTGCCGCACAACCGCAGCGGACAGCCGTCCGGGCCATAAACCGCATCGGCTGCCGACAGGCAGCCACGGGCGTTCTTGGCTGCCACCTGGGAGGGACGGATCCGCAGCGGCTGAAGTTCACTCTGGGTGGCGGGAACCACCAGAGGGCATTGCCCGGCCAGTCGCTGGCTGCCCTGGGGTTGCTGAGCGCCTGCCGGGACCACACTCCCCAGCACCAGCACGACTCCCAGCAGCGGTTGCAGCCTGCGAGCGATCATCGGCTGGACTGCTTCAACGCTGTGCCCATGATGCCCCCTGATTCGCCGGATCCCACCCTTGTCGCCCAGCTGGCAGAGGCAGCCCATGCCTTTGATGCCACCGCCAGCGATCTGGAGCGCAATTGCTGGATGGCGGTTCACCAGCACATTCATGGTGTGCTGCCTTCCGAGTATGACATCCGTGAGGTGCCGGAGGATCTGTTTCTGGCCGTGCTTGAGCTCCGCCGGCAGCAGGGCTGAACACGCGTTTCCTGCACAGGACGCGATGTCTCAACAGAACAGTGCGCACAAAAAAGCCCCGGCTAAAGCCGGGGCTCAGAGCCTTCAGACCTGGAAGGCTGGGCGATCTCAGCTCCAGCCCTTGTTGGACATGTCGATCACGTAGGCAGCCACGTCGTCGATGTCACCTTCGCTCAGCTTGCCGCCGAAGGCGGGCATGGCGTTCTTGCCGTTGGTCACCTGGTAGGCCACGGCAGCCTCAGGGCCGGCGCTGTAGTTGGCCAGGTAGGCCTCGAGGGCATCTTTCTTGAGGGTGCGCTCAGCGTTCACCACGTTGCCACCGCCCATGTGGCATGCGGCGCAGTTGGCTGAAAAGATCTGACCGCCGTGGGCCACGTCGGCGGCGAAACTCGGGGCGGCGCCCAGCACCAGGGCGAGGCAGAGAGCGATCAGGGAAAAGAGTCGGCGCATGGAAGGGCGCTTCACAGCACGTGCAACCCGGCAAAGTTAGGGCGTGCCGGGCCCCTGTGTGTCACGCGTTGCCGAGCTTCGCAACAATTGCCACAAAGAACTGCCGCAAAGAGCGGCGACGGGGCAACCCCGCATCGGCGAAGACCGCCTCCAGCGTGGGGGCATGGCTCACCAGCCCGAAGCGCTCGGGAGGGCTGATCGGCTCATGCACGAAGTGGCGCTGCCGGATCGAGAAGCGGTCCCAGGGGGTGATCTCCAGACGCAGCAGCCTGATCAGCGCCTCCACCAGCCAGGGAGTGATCGGCACCCCCGACGGGGGCATCCAGCAGCGGCGCCAGTGGGCCAGCCGCCGCACGGTCTCGTTCACCGTCACTGCTGGTTGGCCCAGCACCAACCGTCTCACCCGCCCCTGGTCCGTTTCGGGATTGGGCCCCTGCGGCTGGCGCAGCAGATGCCAGCACACCCGGGCGATGTCGGCTGCATGGATGAAGTGGAAGCTGGCGTCCACCCGCAGCCACCTGGCCAACCACAGCCAACGACTGGCCTCGTTGAGGCCCGCCGTGAGATAGCTGGTGGGGAACGGGCCGGAGCCATCCACGCGGCCGCCGAACACCAGGGTGGGAAAGATCGCCACGATGCGATCAGCCAGCGGATGCTCTTCGAGCTGCTCCAGGCAGAGGGCCTTGGTCTGGATGTATTCGGTGCCTTCACGCAGGGCTTCAGGCAGCAGCTGCAGGCGGCGATCCAGCACCGAAGCCGTGGAGAAGTAGATCACCTGCTCCAGCCATTCCGGGCTGGTGAAGCGCAGGAGCTGTTTCACGGCCACCACGTTCACGGCCAGGGCCCGCTCCGGGTCGCCCCAGGCGGTGGCGGTGTGCACCACCCGGGTTGCCGTGGCGATCGCGCCGGCATGGGGTGTGAGGTCGCGCAGATCCCCCACCAGCAGGGTGATGCGCGGGTGGTCGGCCGGCACTGCCGTGAGCTTGGTGGGATCGCGCAGCAGGAGGAGCAGTTCGGCGTCGCTCTCCCTCAGCATCAGGTCGGCAACATGCTGACCAACGCAGCCCGAGGCCCCGGTGATGAGGATGCGCTGGTGCCGGCCGGTGGCCGGGGTGCTCAAGCCGCCGCTCCGATCCGCTCCATCACGCTCTTGCCCGCCTCGAAGAAGAACTGACCGTTCTCTTCCGGCGTGCCGGGCAGGATGCCGTGGCCGAGGTTGAGGATGTGCCTGCGGCTGCGGGCCTTGCGCACGGTGTCGTCGATGCGGGCCTGGATCGCCTCCTGGCTGCCAAACAGCAGACCGGGGTCCACGTTGCCCTGCACGCCCACGTGCTCGGGCAAGCGGGCCAGACCCTCGGCCATGTCCACGGTCCAGTCGAGCGACACGATGTCGACACCGGTGCCGGCCATCCGCTCGATCACCCCGGCGCTGCCGGAGATATAGAGGATGAAGGGGGTATCGGGATGGGTCTGCTTCACCAGATCCACCACTTTCTTCTGATACGGGGCGGCGAAGGTGTCGTAGTCGATCGGGCTGAGCTGGCCAGCCCAGGAATCGAACATCTGCACCACCTGGGCGCCGGAATCTATCTGATAGCGCAGGTAGGCGGCGATCGATTCGGCGAAGTGATCCAGCAGCTTGTGCAGCAGTTCAGGCTCGCGGAAGGCCATGGCCTTGATCACCGCATAGTTCTTGGAGCTCTTGCCCTCCACCACGTAGGCGGCCAGGGTCCAGGGGGCGCCCACGAAGCCCAGCACGGCGGCCTCGTTGCCCACCGACTGGCGCAGGCGTGTGAGCACCTCACCCACGAACGGCATGGTCTCGGTCGGCTGAAGGGGGCGCAGGGCCTCCACCTGGGCCATCGTGCGGATCGGGTCCTGGATCAGGGGCCCCTTGCTCTCCACGATGTCGAAGTCGATGCCCATGCCCGGCAGGGGCGTGAGGATGTCGGAGAACAGGATCACCCCGTCGGGCCTGAAGGCCTCGAAGGGTTGCATCGAGATCTCATAGGAGAGATCGGGGTTCTCCGAGCGCTCGCGGAAACCGGGGTGGCGATCGCGCAGGTCGCGATACACCTTCATGTAGCGGCCGGCCTGGCGCATCATCCACACCGGCGGCCGCTCCACCTGCTCCCCACGGGCGGCGCGCAGCAGCAGGGGATCGGTGGCGGGCATGGGAACGCTGTGGTGATCCGCGAACTTACCCGAGCAGATCCCCGGATGATCGGGTTGCTCAGGAGGGGGCGCCCTGTTCGTCACACGTTGTTTTTGGGCCGGTTTGTCGTCGGGTTTGTCACCGTGTGTCGCCCCTGGCCTTTCAGCCGTCGCTGGCCTCCTGGTCGGCGGCTGCCGGTAGCACCTGGCTGCGCTTCTCATCGCGGCGGAACACCAGCAC
Source organism: Prochlorococcaceae cyanobacterium (assembly GCA_044235095.1). Lineage (GTDB taxonomy): Bacteria > Cyanobacteriota > Cyanobacteriia > PCC-6307 > Cyanobiaceae > NIES-981. The sequence goes on from JBIIIC010000005.1 coordinate 105,779, forward strand.
GCTCAGGGGCGGCAGGCACAGGTCGAGGGAGTGTTCATAGCCGTGGATCGACCACTCATCGGTGAACTTGCCGCCGAGGTTGCCCAGGTTGCTGCCGCCGTAGCGGGCTGCATCGGTGTTGAACACCTCTTCATAGAACCCATCCAGCGGCACGCCGACGCGGTAGTGGGAATGGCTCTGGGGCGTGAAGTTGGCCACCACCACCAGCCAGCGACCGGTGGCGCTCTCGCGCCGCATGAAGCTGATCACCGAGTGGCGGTTGTCGTTGCAGTCGATCCACTGGAAGCCGTACTCACTGAAGTCGTCGCCCCAGAGCGCCCGCTCCGACTTGTAGAAGGCGTTGAGGTCATCGACCAGGTGCTGCAGCCCCTGATGGGGCTCGTACTGCAGCAGCTCCCACTGCAGGTCGCCCCACACATTCCACTCGGCCCGCTGGCCGAATTCCATCCCCATGAAGATGGTCTTCTTGCCGGGGTGGGTCCACATGTAGGCTAGCAGGGCGCGCACGTTGGCGAACTTCTGCCAGTCGTCGCCAGGCATCTTGTGCAGCAGGTTGCTCTTGCCGTGCACCACTTCATCGTGGCTCAGCGCCAGCATGAAGTTCTCGGTGAAGGCGTACCAGATCGAGAACGTGACATTGTTCTGGTGGAACTGGCGGAACCAGGGATCTAGCTCGAAGTAATCGAGCATGTCGTGCATCCAACCCATGTTCCACTTGAGGTTGAAGCCCAGGCCCCCGATGTTGGTGGGCTGGGTCACCATCGGCCAGGTGGTGGATTCCTCGGCGATCGAGAGGGCCCCTGGGAAGTGCTGGAACAGCACATGGTTGGCCTGCTGCAGGAATTGCACCGCCTCGGTGTTTTCACGGCCGCCGTGCTCGTTGGGCAGCCATTCGCCGTCGGGGCGCAGGTAGTCGCGGTAGAGCATCGAGGCCACCGCATCGACGCGGATGCCATCGATGTGGAACTCCTCGAACCAGTACACGAGGTTGGCCACGAGGAAATTGCGCACCTCGTTGCGGCTGTAGTTGAAGATCAGCGTGCCCCATTCCTTGTGCTCACCGATGCGCGGGTCGGCGTGCTCATACAGATGGGCGCCATCGAAGAAGGCCAGGCCGTGGGCGTCCTTGGGGAAGTGACCCGGCACCCAGTCGAGGATCACACCGATGCCCTCGGCGTGGCAGCGGTCCACAAATGCCCGGAACTCATCCGGCGTGCCGAAACGGCTGGTGGGGGCGTACCAGCCCGTGACCTGGTAGCCCCAGGAGCCATCGAAGGGATGCTCGGAGATCGGCATCAGCTCGATGTGGGTGAAGCCCCGGGCCTTCACATAGGGGATCACCCGATCGGCCAGTTCGGGGTAGGTGAGCAGGCGGGCGCCGGGCTTGAGGTCGGCGGCGGGCACGGGCGGGCGCGGGGTGCCATCGGGCTCGATGTAGGGCTGGTCGGCGGCGGCGTGCATCCAGCTGCCCAGGTGCATCTCGTAGACCGCCACGGGCTGATCGAGCGGGTTGCGGCTATCGCGCTGCTCGAGCCAGGCCTGATCCCGCCACTGGAATGTTTCACTAAGGGGCTGTACGACCGAGCCGTTGGCCGGCCGCACCTCGTGGCGGAAGCCGTAGGGATCGGCCTTCGCGTAGCAGTGGCCGTTCTGGGCCCGCACTTCGTATTTGTAGATCTCGCCGGCCCCCAGGCCGGGGACGAACAGCTCCCAGCAGCCCCCCAGCCGGCTCTGCATCGGGTGGTGGCGGCCGTCCCAGCCGTTGAAGTTGCCCAGCACCGCCACGCTGCGGGCGTTGGGTGCCCACAGGCAGAACATCACTCCCGCCACGCCATCGCGGCTGGTGAGATGGGCGCCCATCTTGCGCCAGATGTGGTGGTGGTTGCCCTCGGCGAACAGGAGCCGATCGAGCTCGCCCATCCACTCCTCGCGGAAGGACCAGGGATCGTGCGTTTCATGGGTGATGCCGCCGCGCTGCACCCGCACGCGGTAGTTGCTGCCGGGATTGCCGGCCAGCTCCGCTTCAAACACCCAGGGGTGGTTGGGCGTGGCCATGGCCAGGATCTGGCCACCCAGCAGCAGCTCCACCCGCTCGGCATCCGGCATCCAGACCCGCACCACCCAGCCGCCACCTTCGAGGGGCTGGGGTCCCAGCACGGCGAAGGGATGGTCGTGGCGGCACTCCGCTAGCCGTTGACCGTCCTGCACCATCCAATCGAGGCTGAGCACGGCCATCGGGCACCTATACGCGCGCCGCGAGCTTAGGCGGGTTTTCGGGTTTGAAACGGCCGGGCCAGAGCCCCCTCACCCAGCGGGACCAGGGGCTTTGCTGACTAGCGGGAGAGTTTGGGATCCTGGGGAAAATCAACACCAATGATTTCATTGTTGGTGTTGAGAATCACGTAGAGATTGTCGCTCAGCCGGTTGAAGTCGGTGTACACCAGCACCAGACGCCCCTCGGCCGAGTCCTCAGCCTCCACCACCCGCCGCACGCCTACGAAGTTGCCGGTGTAGCGCTGCAGATCCATCCACTTGGCCTGCAGGGCCCCGGCACTGAGTTCGCTCTGCATCGGCAGGCTGAGGAAGCTGCGGGCGGTGATGAAGTGTCCCGTGCTCAGGGCCTTGACGAAGTCGGAGGCCACCAGTGAGGGCTTCTCGTCGGTGAGATCGAGGTGATAGCCGGCCAGCTGCCCCTTGGTGTTGAGCACCAGGAACAGGTCGCGCATGCCTTCGGTGGTGCGGGCACTCACTTCAACTGTGGTGGTGCGGAGGCCACTGCGCACGCTCAGCAGGGTCCAGCTCAGCAATTTGCCCTGCTGCCGCATGGTGGCCGCCACCATGGCTGGACTGCTCACCGCCTTGAGCTCGTCGGAAAACTGGCTGTAGCGCAGTTCCGCGTTGCCGCTCTGCACGGCCTTGAGGATCCGCTCGGCGGCGGCACGGGCCTCTTCCACGCTGAGGGTGGGCGAGGCGGGCTGGGTCGCTCCGGTGTTGGCCACTCCCGTGATGGTGGGGGTGGGCTTGGTCTGGGCCAGCACGCCGGGGGTGGTCAGCAGGGCCAAGCTGAGAGCGGTTCCCGTGCTGGTGAGGGATGCCGCCATTGGCAGGACGGCCAGCCGGGTGAGGGCGAGGCAGCTCCGGAGACGCGGCATCAGTGGGGGGTGAAAGGTGGCCTCAGTTTGCCCGGCTTTCCGGCCGGATGCTCGCCTGGGCTCTGGGGACGAGGAGAGGAAACATCTCCAGCCGTGCATCGGCCATGGCCATGCTCACGGTGATGATGCGGTGCAGAGCGCTGGGGCCTCCCCAGCACCGCTCGCCGCTGCCGGGGTTCACGGCGATCTGGGGCCACGCCGCAGCGGCGATCGAGAGACGCAGTCGTTCGCCCGGTTGCAGATGGGTGCTGAGCGGTTGCAGTTGCACGTCGCGGAGCCGCTGCTCCAGGCAGCTGGAGCCGGTGAAGCGGGCCACGCCGGTCACCAGTTGCAGCACGCTGGTGCCCGCTGCGTTTACCACTGAGAGGGCGACGCACAGGTCGAATCCCGGCTGGTCGGCCATCGCCCTCAGCGTGAGCCGGGGGCGCCCCTCCAGGCTCAGGGGAGACCCAAGGGGCGCACTGGTGAAGCAGAGCACGTCGTTGCGGCGGTCGAGATCGCCCCGCTCGCAGGGGCCGGCATCGAGCCCCAGATGACCGCCCCGCCCAGACACCGGTCGCCACGGATCGTGGACCAGATCGAGCCAGCTCTCCGCTGAATGGGGGGCTGGGAACGCCGCTCCGGCCGGCTGGCTGTGGGCCTGCTCCGCGGGAACCAGGCTGGCCGGCGCGAGCAGCTGCCACACCCTGGGTGGGGGATGGGCCCCTGAGCCGGTCTCAGCCGCTTGATGACGCCAGCTGCCCGTGCGGCTGTCGGCCATGCCGACGCGTATCTGCAGCTCGGGCGCCGGCGGCATGCCCTGGAGGTGATGGCGGAAGAAGGCCAGCTGCAGCTGATCCAGCTGGCCAGCCCAGTTGAGGTGGTTCCAGGCGCCGATCCGCAGCCAGGGTTCAGTGCCTGGCTGGCTGGCCCAGTGCCAGAGGTCAAGGATGCCCTGCAGGTGGGGGTCGTGCCAGCCGCCGACCAGCAGCATCGGTCGCCCCGCCAGCGCACTGCAGAGGGGATGCCGGCGCCAGCCTGCGGCGCTGCCGGCATCGCGTCGCAGCCACTCCAGCGCCATGCCCTGCGGCGCGTGCCGCTCCAGCAGGCGTGGTCCGTCACTCACGAAGCGGCCACTGTCCAGGCTGTCGCGCAGCTCCTGCCAGCCGGCCTGATCGCCCTGCCGCTGGCACTCCTGCGCTGCCAGCTGCATGCCCCAGGCCAGGCCCAGGGCCCACCAGTGGGCCCCGCCGCTGCTCGCCCAGTGCTGCCGCTCATCGGTGCCTGCCATGGCCGGGACCAGGCAGTCGGGCAGTTCCCGGGGATCCTCCCAGAGCAATTGGGTGAGCCCCTGGTAGGAAAACCCATAGCAGCCCACCTTGCCGTTGCACTCCGGCAGGCTGCGCAGCCAGCGCAGGCAATCGGTGCCGTCGCGGGCCTCCTGGGCGAAACCGCCGAACCGGCCCTCTGACTCACCCCGGCCGCGCACATCCTGCACAACCACCAGAAAGCCGTGGCTGGCGTACCAGCGCGGATGGGCGTAGGTGATCGTGGAGGCGATGGCCCGTCCATAGGGTTGGCGCATCAGCAGCGCCGGCAGGGCATGCCTGCTCCTCCCTGCCGCGGCAGGTTCCCAGATCCGGCTCACCAGGTGGGTGCCATCGCGGCATTCCATCCGGGCATCCCGCCAGTGCACAGGCCATGGCCCTGCGGCTGCCTGCACCGGCTCGCTCACCGGCACCGGCCTCAGCGCACGTCGGGGCAATGCAAGCCCACCACGTAGGTGGTCAGCACCTCAGCATCCATGGGGCTGAGGTTCTGCTGCTGGGCCACCAGGTTCACGGCCTGGCGGGAGGTGGCGGAAATCCCCTGGGCGTTGAGCTGGCGCAGCTGCTGGCAGAGGGCCTTGGCCTTGCCCGGATTCCTCTTCACCGATTCGAGAATCGCCGACTGCGCCTGAGCGGAGGGACTCTGGGCGACAAGCAGGGCTGCGCTGATGGAAGCCAGGCTGAGCGCGCTGAGCAGGAAACGGCACAACCTGCGCTGCATCGGTTGATCGCGCCAGTGACTGGCCAAGTGATCCGGCAGGCGATTGGGCTGGTGGTCTGGGTGCTGGTCTGGGAAGTATGGGAACAGGGGTTTCATGAATGCCCCCGGCGTGTCTCTCCATTTCAGGGCTCGTGGGGTAGCCGGGCCCAGGCCCTGGGTCAGTTTGTGGCCCGGCGGGCGCGGGCGATCCAGGCCTGCACCTCGGCCAGGTGAATCGGTGGAGCGGCACGACCCATCAGTCCCCGCTGTAAGCGTCCTACCTGCACCAGCAGCTGCTGGGGGTTGGCGGCGGCCAGGCCTGCAGGGGAGGCGATGCCAGCGTGGAGCAGCAGGGCTGCCTCAGCGGGAGTCAGCCCCACCACCTGCACAAGCGTGGCCTGTCCCCGCAGCAGCCTCAGCCGCTGGGCGCTGGCGCTGCCAGCTGCCGCCAGTTGCTGGAGGGTGTCATCGCTGAGCTGGGCCAGTCGCTGCCAGTCGGTCACACCAGCCGACGCAAGTGCCCGCTTCTCATGGCTGAAGTGGGCTGGCAGCTGCCAGCCGCCCTGGCCTGGCCCGCTGCTCAGAGGGCCCCCTGCACCGTCACCTCACCGGTGCGCAGGTCACGCCGCGCTTCAGCCAGAACAACTGGCTGGCTGAGGCCAGCACGCACATTCTCAACGCGCCGCAGCCGCACCGTGACCACGCCGCTGTCGCTGCTGCGGCCGCTGCCGCGCAGATTGCGGGCGACTTGTTCCACTGTTGGAGCTGCCGCCGCCTGGGCCAGGTCAGCCGGGGCCGCCGCGATCACCAGTTCGGCGCCGTTGTCGAAGACAACCGGCACGCTCACCGCTCCCTCCACCACCATCCGGGGCGTGTAGCTCACCGCAAAGGCCAGGCAGGAGAGGGAGAGCAGGGCCGTGAAGCTGGTGATGCCCACCAGTCGAAAGCGGATGCCCCAGCGGCTCAGATAGCCGGCCACGGTCAGCACCGCCAGCACACCGCTGGCGGCGCCCAACCAGGCACCGGCCAGCAACAGGATCGGATCAGCGGCGCGCATCAGGGAGGTCGGGCTGGACTTGGCACCGTCCTTATAGTTCGGCCGACGCAACGGCAGCCTGCCCCGAAACGATGGCGGTGTCGCCGCAGCCAGGTCCGCTCCGGACATCACCCGGAGGGCCCGGCAGGCGCCTGTTGGCTCTCGGTCTGGTGACTGCCGGCACCCTGGTGGTCGGCGTCTGGGGGGTGGATCAGGCCCTGCGCCATGCCTTCGCGCGCCTGCGCCCCCAGCTGGAGCGCAACCTGGGCCGCACTCTGGGGCACCCGCTGGAGCTGGGCCCTTACCAGGGCCTGGGCTGGGATGGCCTGCAGATCGGCCCGAGCCGGCTGCGCCCCGGCGTCAACGACGCTTCCAGCGCAACAGTCGCGGGGCTGCAACTGGCCCTCGACCCTCTGGCCAGCCTGCGGCGCCGGCTGCCGGTGCTTCGGCTCAGCATCCAGGGCCTGCAGGTCGACCTTCGCCGCAATGCCAGGGGCCAGTACTGGGTGATGGGGCCGGCGGATCCCGCCGCTGCCCAGTCCCGGCTGGATCTGCGTGTGCACCTGGCCCAGCCGGCCCTGGTGCGGTTCGCTCCCGGCGGGAACTGGCGCCTCAGTGGCGAACTCGACCTGCAGCCCCACAACCGGGCCCTGAGCCTGCGGGCCAAGCTCCAGCCGCGTGGGTCGGCGTCGGTCTCGGGCACCGGCCTGCTGGAGGGGCGTGTGGAAGGCCGCTGGAGCCAGGGGCACTGGACCCTGCAGCTGCTGAGCCGCCGCCTGCCGCTGGCGGCGCTGGCGCCGTTCGGGCCATTGCCGGGACAGCTGCAGGGTTTTGCCGATGGGCAGCTGGAGCTGTCGCTGAAACCCCAGGGCCGTGCCTGCAGCGGCACCCTCACCACCCGGCAGCTGCGCTGGCGGCCGGATGCCCCGCAACCCCGGGCCTCCCAGACCCTGGAGCTTCCAGACCTGCGCCTGCAGTGCCGTGGCGATCAGCTGGAGGTTCCGCTCACGGCCTGGCGCTGGGGTGAGCAGCGGGGCACGGTGGCGCTGCGGGTCCGTGACCGCGGAGCTGATGGCTGGGCGCTCGAGCCGCTGGAGCTCCGCCAGGGGCAGGCGTGGCTGCGGCTGAACGGGCCGCTCCAGCCCCAGCCTCGCCTGTCTGGACGCTGGCAGCTGCAGCCCAGTATCTGGCGCCGCTGGCTCAACGGCCCTACCGAGCTCCTGGGAGGTGCTCTGGCAGGGGATCTGGAGTTGGCAGGCAGCTGGCGCCGGCCGCGCCTGGCGATCAGGGCGCAGCAGGCGAGCAATCCGCTGCTTGGCGGCTGGCGGGCGGCTCTGGGCTGGGGTGGCGAGCGGTTGCAACTGCACGAGTTCCGCAGTGCTCACCTGGAGGCCAGGGGCTCGTTGCCCCTCAGCCTGCAGCCAGGCCGGGGCCTGGTGACCGGCGTGCTGGATCTGCAGGTGGCGTTGCGGCGCTATCCCCTCCAGCGACTGGATCCGGTGCTGGGTACCCAGCTTTCCGGCTGGCTGGATGCCCAGGGCACGGTGCGGGGTCCGCTGGCCCAGCTCACCCCCGACTTCCGCCTGCTGGTGGATCAGCCGGCCGCCGGGCCGATCGCCCTGGCGGAGCGCTGGCAGGGCGACTGGTTCGGTGCGGCGGAGGGTGGAGGGCGGCTGCTGATGGAGCCCCAGGCGCCTGCTCCAGTGGGTCGGCTGGAGATGCGGCTCGACCGTCGCTGGGTGCCGGTGGCGGCCACGCTGCAGCGGGGTGGCGGCCAGCTCACCCTGCTGGGCACGCCCAAGCTCTACCGCTGGCAGGCGGAGCGGTTCCCCCTCGACGGTCTGCAGCTGGCGCTTGGACCGAGGGGCCGTCGCCAACCGGTGCAGGGGCGCCTCAGCGGAGCCGGGCAGTTGGGTCTGCAACCGCTGGCCCTGCAGGGGAGGGCTGAGCTGGATCACCCCGCCGCCCTGGGCCTCTGGGCCCGGAGTGCGCGCTTCCAGGGCCGTTATGCCGACCGCGCCTATCAACTCGATGGCGTGCTCGAGCCCATCGGCCAGGGCAGCCTGGCAGTGAGCTGGAGCGGCCGCTGGCAGGGGCCGTTCCGTGCCCGGATTCAGGCCAGCCAACTCAACGACGACACCTTCGCGCAGCTGGCCCAGGCCTGGATGCGCTGGCGCGATGACCTGCCGCCACGGCAGGGATCGGCCAGCGACCTGGGCACCTTGCTGATCGATCAGCTCGGCAGCAGCGTGGATGCCCAGCTGCAGGCCCTGGCGGAGGCCCACCAGCGCGTGCTGCTGGAGGAGCAGCAGCGTCAGGAGCAGCTCACTCCCCTGCAGCGCCTGGGCGAGGTGGGGGCCCTGGTGGACGGGGAACTGCAGTTGGCCGGTCCGCGCCTCAGCCAGGCCCGGGCCGAGCTCGAGGCCCGTGTTCAGCTCTGGCAACCCGGCTCCGACCGGGACACTCCCCTGGGAACGGTCCCGGTGCTGGTGCGTTTTAACGGGCCGCTGCAGCTGGGTGGCGGGGCGTTCTCGGTGGATGGACTGCCCCTGGCCCTCATCGGCCTGCTCACCCCCGTGCCGCCGGAGTTGCGCGGCAACCTCCAGGTGCGCGGTCGCTACCGGCTGCAGCCGGGCCAACCCGAGCTCGCCCTCGATCTTGGCCTGAGCGAGGCGCAATTGGCTGACACGGCGCTCAGCCTGGAGCGCGGCCAGGTCGAGCTGCGCGACAACCAGCTGCGGCTCGATCTGTCTCTGCGTGCCGCGGATGCATCCAGCAGCGTCGATCTGGCGGGCGTGGTGCCGATTGACCCTGCGGCCGACGGTGTGGAGCTGCGCCTTTCCAGCCGCGATGACGGGCTGCGCTTCATCAGCAAGCTGGCCCAGCCCGCCCTCGATTGGCAGAAGGGCAGCGGTGATCTGCAGTTGTTGGTGCGCGGCAGCCTGCAGCAACCGATCGCCAACGGCTTCCTCCGCCTGCGCGGCGCTGAGCTTGACTTCATCGGCCAGAAGGTGCGAGAGCTAGAGGCGATCGTGCTGTTCGATTTCGAGGAGCTACTGCTCCAGGAGCTCACCGCCCGGGTGGGGGAGCGCGGTCGCCTCAGCGGCCAGGGCCAACTTCCACTGCTGGCGGCCAACTCCGCCTCGCCAGGGTTGCAGCTGAAACTGGAGGCCGTGCCCTTCACCGTGCCCCGCATCAAGGCTGTGGCGGATGGCGACCTGCAGGTGACGGGCAGCCTGACGGCCCTGGAGATCGGCGGAGAGCTTGCCATCGGTCGCGGCAGCATCAATGTGCAGCCCGGACGCCTGGAAGCCGCTTCGGGACCGGTGGCGAGCTCCGGCAAGGAGTTGCTCGAATCCCGCTGGACCTTCCAGCAGCGGCTGATGCTGGTGGGATCGGAACTGGAGAGCGACGCCAGTGAAGCCCTGCGCCGCGGCCTGCCCCAGGTGAAGGCGGTGGGCTTCAACGATCTGCGTCTGCGCCTCGGGCCTGGCCTCACGGTGGGCGTGCCCAACCTGGCCAGTTTCGGCGCCACGGGCCTGCTGCGGATCAATGGTCGCCTCGATCCCACCCTCACGGCCCAGGGGGTGGTGAGGCTGGAGCGGGGCCGGCTCAACCTGTTCACCACCACCTTCAGCCTCGATCCGGATGCCCCCAACGTGGCCGTGTTCACGCCCTCGCTCGGGTTGATTCCCTACCTCGACATCGCCCTGCGCACCCAGGTCTCCGACAGCCTCAACCTGGGCAATTCCCTCGGCAGCGGCGGCAGCCTGTCGTTGGCCCAACTCGAGACAACCCAGGCCGGCAGCCTCAACCAGCTCAATCTGGTCAAGGTGTTTCTGAGCGTGAGCGGTCCAGCCGACCGGCTTGCCGACAGTCTGACGCTGCGCAGCAGTCCGCCTTTGCCGGAGGATCGACTGCTGGCCCTGATCGGCGGCAATTCCCTGGCGGGACTGGCCGGCGCCGGAGCCGGTGCAGCGCTGGCCACGGTGCTGGGCCAGTCGCTGCTCTCGCCGGTGCTGGGCACCCTCAGCGATGCCTTTGGTCAGCGCCTGAGCTTTGCCCTCTATCCCGCCTACGTGAACCCCACGGTGAACAGCACGGCTGAGCGTCGCTCCGGTCGGGTGCCCCCCCAGCTGGTGCTTGGGTCGGAGATCGGCCTGGATGTCACGGAGCGCTTCAATGCCTCGGTGCTGGCGGCCCCCAACCGCTCGGACGTGCCACCCCAGCTCAACCTCACCTACAAGGCCTCGGAATTGCTGAACGTGCAGGGTTCGATCGATACCCAGGGGGCCTGGCAGACCCAGCTGCAGGTGTTCTTCCGCTTCTGATGGCAGCTTCCCAATCGGCTCCCCAACTGATCGGTGTGGATCTGGGCGGCACCGCCATCAAGCTGGGCCGTTTCAGCGAGGCCGGTGTCCTGCTGGCCGAGGCCGAGGTGCCCACCCCCCAGCCGGCCATGCCCGGCGCCGTGACCGTGGCGATCGTCGAGGCGATCGGGGCTCTGGACCCCCAGCGGCTGGCTGACCGGGTGGGCATCGGCCACCCCGGCCCAGCTGATCGCGCCTGCCGCACCGCCCGTATCGCCATCAACCTGCCCGGCTGGCACGACGTGCCCCTGGCCGACTGGCTGGAGCCGCTGCTGCAGCGCCGGGTGACCTGCGCCAATGACGCGAACTGTGCTGCCATCGGCGAGCTCTGGCACGGGGCTGCCCGGGGTGCCCATGACGTGCTGCTGCTCACTCTGGGCACCGGTGTGGGTGGGGCGGTGCTCCTCAATGGCCAGCTGTTCACCGGCCAGGGCGGTGCCGCCGCCGAGCCGGGACTGATCGGCCTCCAGCCCGATGGCCCCCCCTGCAACAGCGGCAACCAGGGCTCACTGGAGAGCTACTGCAGCATCGGAGGCCTGGCGCGATTGAGCCCGCTGCCGCCGCCTGAGCTCTGCTGGCTGGCGGAGCAGGGGGATGCCGCGGCCCTGGCCGTGTGGGCGGAGTACGGCCGGCTGCTGGGGGTGGGGATCAGCTCACTGCTCTATCTGTTCACCCCTGAGCTGGTGCTGATCGGCGGCGGGCTCAGCGCCGCCTTTTCCCATTTCGCCCCGGCGGTGTGGGCGGAGGTGGAGCGGCGGGTGCTGGCGGTGAGCCGCGAAGGGCTGCGGATCGAGCGCTGCGCCCTCGGCAACGGTGCCGGCCGGCTGGGGGCGGCGCGGCTGGCCCTGGAGCGGCTGGGGTGATCACCGGGATCGTGGAGGCTGGCTTGAGAGGATGGCCCCATGAGCTTCTCCGCCGTTCCCGATCCCAGTCCTGAGCTGCTGCAGCGCGCCGCAGCCGTGCGCCGCAGTGCCAGTGCCCTGGCCCAGCTCGGCAATGCCGATCGCCAGGCGGCCCTGGAGGCCATGGCGGCGGCCCTGGAGGAGCGGCGCGCGGCGATCCTGGCCGCCAACCGGGCCGACCTGGAGGCCGCTGGCGCCGATGGCCTGGCGCCAGCGTTGGTGGCACGGCTGAAGCTGGATGGCGCCAAGCTCGATGGAGCCATTGAAGGGGTGCGCCAGGTGGCGGCCCTGCCTGATCCGCTGGGGCGGCGCCAGTTGCACACCGAGCTCGATGCCGGCCTGGTGCTGGAGCGTGTCACCGTGCCCCTGGGGGTGGTGGGGGTGATCTTTGAGGCCCGGCCCGATGCGGTGATGCAGATTGCCTCGCTGGCGATCCGCTCCGGCAATGGCGCCATCCTCAAGGGCGGGCGCGAGGCCAGCCGCAGCTGCGTGGCCATCCTTGAGGCCCTGCAGGCCGGCCTGGCCCGCTCGGCGGTGCAGCCGGCCGCCCTGGAGCTGCTCACCAGCCGCGAGGAGAGCCTGGCGCTGCTGAAGCTCGATGGCCTGGTGGACCTGATCATCCCCCGCGGCTCCAACGCCCTGGTGCGCTTCATCCAGGACAACACCCGTATCCCCGTGCTTGGCCATGCCGATGGCATCTGCCACCTCTATGTGGACCGGCAGGTGGATCAGCAGCAGGCGCTGCGGGTGGCCCTCGACGCCAAGACCCAGTACCCGGCGGCCTGCAACGCCATTGAGACCCTGCTGGTGCATCGCGACTTGGCAGCCAGCTTCGTGCCTCAGGCCGTGGAAGCCTTCCGTGCCGCCGGGGTGGAACTGCGTGGCGATGCTGAGGCGATGGCGCTGGGTGTGAGCCATGCCGCCAGCGACGACGACTGGAGCACCGAATACTCCGACCTGATCCTGGCGGTGAAGGTGGTGGCCGATCTCGATCAGGCCCTGGCCCACATCGCCAGCTACGGCTCGCGCCACACTGACGCCATCTGCACCTCTGACCCGGCCGCGGCTGATCGGTTCCTGGCGGCTGTCGACAGCGCCGGAGTGTATCTGAATTGCTCCACCCGCTTCGCCGATGGCTTCCGCTACGGCTTCGGCGCCGAAGTGGGCATCTCCACCCAAACCCTGCCGCCCCGCGGTCCGGTGGGCCTCGAAGGCCTGGTGACCTACCGCTATCGCCTGCGTGGTGAGGGTCACATCGCTGCCGACTACGCCAGCGGCGCCCGCAGCTTCACCCACCGCAGCCTGCCCCTGTGAGCGGTGTGCCGGCTGGCGATCGGATCGTGGTGCGTGGCCTCAGGCTGTGGGCCCATGTGGGGGTGCTGGAGCAGGAGCGGGTCCACGGCCAGTGGTTTGAGCTCGATCTAGAGCTCGCCGCGGATCTTGGCCCCGCTGGCCGCAGCGATGCTCTCCACGACACACTTGACTACAGCCGCCTGATCACCGCCCTGCAGGCCCAGGCCCGCAGCCTCTGCTGTCAGACCCTGGAGCATTACAGCGAGCTGATGCTGGATCTGGCCCAGCAGCTCTATGGACCGGTGCCGATTCGGCTGGAGCTGCGCAAGTGCACCGCCCCGGTGCCGGGTTTCACGGGTGTGGTGGCGGTGCAGCGTGCCCGGCACTGGCCGGGTGGGCGCAGTGACTAGAGGCGCAGCGTCCAGCCGCCACGGTGATGGAAGTCGGCCTGCGGGCTGGGGTGGGTCAGGGCCCAGTAGCTGAGCTGGCCATCGGCCGACTCGATCACCGCGCTCAGGCCCACCGCCAGTTGCCTGGCAGCGCTGAGCCCCGGGGGCAGTGGACAGCTCAGCCGGAGCTCAAGGCAGTGCGGCTGGCTGGAGTTGCCCTCACGCCGGATCTCAACCGGCAGGTGTGCATAGAACGGCTCAGGTTGGAGTCCCTGGCGGTAGTTCTCCAGCCGGTAGACGTTCCAGTGGCCGGACGGGGCCAGGTTGAATTCCCAGTAGCCATCGAGGTCTGATGGCGACAGGAAGGCCTCCAGGCAGGTGTGTTGCCACAGCTCGTCGCGTCGTTGGGGCGATGCCGAGGGCTTGGGCAGCAGCACCGCGTCGGTGCCTCGCAGCTGATAGTGCAGTTCCAGCCTGGCCTGGTCTTCGCTTGGACGCGCCACAGTCGCCTGCACCTCAACGGAGATCTGCCGGGGATGCCCGTCGTCGAAGGGGATGAGTGGCTGCCAGCGGGTCTCGATGGGCATGGCTTCAGCAGCTCAACTGGGCGATCAGGGCGCGGATCGGTTGCTCCTGCGCTTCGATGCTCAAGGTGAGTCTGAACTGCACGAGCGCCCGCTCGAGGTTCTGGCGGCGATGGCGGGCCTTGAAGTAAACGTTCCCAGCCAGGTGGTCGGTGAAAAAGCGCAGTCCAAGCTCAAAGGGGAGCAGGCGAATGGCGTCGTAGAGGTGCTCCACGTCGGCCCCACTCAGGCAGCCGCCCGCTTCCAGCAGGTAGCCGGTCAGGATGGCTCGGCAGAGATCCAGGTCAAACACCACTGCGTCCACGTCGGTGGTTTCCTCGCCAGCGCGATTGCAGCCTGAGCGCAGGCAATCACCGATGTCGTAGTGCAGCAGGCCCGGCTTCACCGTGTCGAGGTCCACCAGGGCCACCGCCTTGCCACTGGCGCCATCCAGCAGCACGTTGTTGACCTTGGGATCGCCGTGGATCGCGCATAGCCGCAGCCGCCCTGCCTGCCGGGCCTGCTCCAGCACGGGCACCAGCTCGAGCCGCTGCTCGATGAACTGCTGGCAGTGCTCGCTCTCGGGGCATGCCGCTGGCGCCCCCGCAGCTCGGGACACACTCAGCACCTCCCGGTAGTGCTCCAGGTAACGGGGGGTGACGTGGAAGCCCTCAAGTGTGTCATGCAGCTGATCACCCGGCAGATCGTGGATCAGCCGGTGAAAGCGCCCCAGGGCCCGACCCACTTCATGGGCGTGTTCAGGGCTCTGCACGGTGTCGTGACACACCGAGTTGTCGATGAAGCTGAGCATGCGCCACACCTCACCCTGCTCCTCCAGCCAGGTGGGTCTGCCGGCATCAGCTGGCGAACAGGGGATCAACCGGGGCAGCTGCCAGCCATCGGGCTCCTCGACCCTGGGGAGGGCCTCCTGCTTGCGGGCCGCATGGGCGGTGAGCACCTCCAGATTGGCCATCACCTGATCTGGCCGGCTGAAGACGTCGGTGTTGACGCGCTGAAGAACGGTCCGGGTGCCGCACCCGGTGCGCACCAGAAAAGTGTCGTTGATGTTGCCGTTGCCGAGTGGTTCGGCCGCGGTGGCCGGACTCGGCAGAGCAAAGCGATTGGCGATCGCCAGCAGGCAGAGCTGATCCATGGCCCCATCCTGCCGGCAATGCGCACGCCAGATCAGCCGTTGCCCGGCGCACAGGCCGCGTTCCCGCTGCTCGCCAGTCCGGAATGGCGGATCAGGGGCTCGCTGCTGGGCGGGCGGCCGCGGAAGGCCTCGAAGATCTCGGCCGGCGAGCGGCTGCCGCCCAGCGACAACACCGTGTCGCGGAAGCGTCGGCCGGTGGCCACCACCTCATCTTCCTCGTCGAGACCCACTTCTTCGAACGCGCTGAAAGCGTCGGCACTGAGCACCTCGGCCCACTTGTAGGAGTAGTAGCCGGCCGAGTAGCCGCCGGCGAAGATGTGGCTGAAGGCGCAGAGGAAGGCGTCCTCGGGGATCGGTTCCAGCACCGTGGTGGTGCGGGCCAGCTCGCGGCGCAGTTGCTCCGGGCTCTGGCCGCACTCCGGGCTCCAGGCGCTGTGAAGGCGCAGGTCGGTGAGGGCGAAGTGCACCTGGCGCAGGGTGGCGCTGCCGCCCATGAAGGTGCGGGCGGCCAGCAGCTTCTGGTACTCGGCCTCGGGCAGCGGTTCGCCGCTCTGCCAGTGGCGGGCCATGCCCATCAGGGTGGCGCGGTCGTAGCACCAGTTCTCCATGAACTGGCTGGGCAGCTCCACCGCATCCCACTCCACGTTGTTGATCCCTGCGGCCTGGGGACGCTCCACGGTGGTGAGCATGTGCTGGAGCCCGTGGCCGAACTCGTGGAAGAGGGTTTCCACTTCCTCGAAGGTCATCAGGCTGGGGGTGTCGCCCACCGGTGGGCTCTGGTTGCAGATCAGGTAAGCCACCGGCAGCACCGGTTCGCCCGCGGCCGTGCGGGAGCGGCCCAGGCACTCATCCATCCAGGCGCCGCCGCGCTTGCTGCCGGGCCGGCTGAAGGGATCGAGGTAGAAGGCGGCCAGGGGGGCGCCGCTGGCGCCGTCGAGCACGCGGAAATAGCGCACATCCGGGTGCCAGGTTGGGGCCTCGCCCGGATCGGTGCTCACGATCCGGATGTCGAAGAGGCGCTGGCAGAGACCGAACAGCCCCTGCAGCACCTGCTCCAGAGGGAACCAGGGCCGCAGTGCCTCGCTGTCGAGCTCGAAGCTCTCCTGGCGCAGCTTCTCGGCCCAGAAGGCCACGTCCCAGGGTTTGAGGTCGCCTGCTTCCGGGGCACCCTGGCGGCCGGCAATGGCGCGCAGCTCCTCCAGCTCCTGCTGGGCCACGGGGTAGGCCGCGGCGCGCAGCTCCTCCAGCAGCTGCTCCACCTCCGCCACCGAGCCAGCCATCTTGCTGGCCAGGCTCACCTCGGCCCAGTTGGCGTAGCCCAGGCGCCGGGCCTGCTCGCCGCGCAGCGTCAGGATCCGCTCGATCAGCGGGCGGTTGTCGAGATCACCGCTGGAGGCCCGAGCCACCTGGGCCCGGTACACGGTCTCACGCAGATCGCGGCGCTGGCTGTATTTGAGGAAGGGCACCACCCGGGGCATGTCGAGGCCCATCAGCCAGGGGCCGGTATGCGCGGAGGCTTCCGCATCGCCTGGCTCCTGGCCTGCCTGGCGGGCAGCCTGGGCCAGCAGCTCCTTGAGGCTCTCGGGCAGGCCAGCCACCTCGGCGGGGTCCGTCAGGCGCAGGGTCCAGCCGTTGGTGGCATCCAGCACGTGGTTGCCGAAATC
The DNA here is from genome assembly GCA_044235095.1 of Prochlorococcaceae cyanobacterium. Lineage (GTDB taxonomy): Bacteria > Cyanobacteriota > Cyanobacteriia > PCC-6307 > Cyanobiaceae > NIES-981. The sequence continues at coordinate 122,308 of JBIIIC010000005.1, forward strand.
GCTGGCCAGCCTGGCCAGTTCGGCGGTGGCGGCATTGAAGGCCTCCTGCTCGGCCCCCTGCAGTCCCACGCCACGCAGCTGCATGTCGCGCAGTTCGGCAGCGAGGATGCGCTGCTGGGTGTCGTCGAGGTGGCTGGCCTCGCCCTGGCGGCTGGCCTCGTGCTGACGCTGAAGCTGCTCGAGGGCTCTGTAGATCGCCGCACTCTGTCCGGCCCGGCTGCCGAAGGCCACGACCGCCCCCTGCTGGTTCTGGTGGGCCTCGCGCAGCGCTGGGCTGTTGCAGACGCCGTTGAGGTGGCTGACCACGCCCCAGCTCCAGCGCAGCCGTTCACCCAGGTGGTGGAGGGGATCCATCACCTCGCTCCAGCTGAGGGCGCTGCCCTCGGCCAGCTCGCCCAGGCGCCCCTCCAGGCTCTCTTCAAGGGCAGTGAGTTCGGCGTTCAGCTGCTCCAGCAGGGCGGGAATGGATCCATTCACCTGCTCCGGCGTGATCGCCTCAAAGGGCGGCAGCCCTTCTCCGCGCAGCAGGGGTGATGGCGACGCCATGGAGCTCGTTCAAGTGCAGCTATTTCAAGACATCCGGCCGATCCGCCGCGGTTCAGCCCAGGACGGGGATCCGACCCAGCGCCACGGTGGTGGCCTGGGCCAGCTGGCTGGCCAGGGCGTTGGTGGAGGCCTCGTAGAAGTCGATGGCCACCCGCGGCCAGAAGCCGATCACCAGGGTGGGCACCAGCAGGGTGAGACCGATCAGCAGCTCGCGCGGCCGCATGTCGCCGGTGCTGGCCAGGGCTGGAATCCTGGGGCCGAAGAACACCCGGCGACAGAGGCTCAGCAGGTAGACGGGGGTGAGCACCAGGCCGATGGCCGCGAGCACCACGGTGATCACGCGGAAGCCTGTGGTGAACCCGTCGTTGGCGGTGATGCCCAGAAACACGGTGATCTCACTCACGAAGCCGCTCATGCCAGGCAGGGCCAGCGATGCCAGGGAGCTCGCCAGGAAGAAGGCGAAGGTGATCGGCAGGGCCTTGGCCAGGCCTCCCATGTTGGGGATCGAGAGGGTTTCGGTGCGCTCGTAGAACACCCCGGTCACGAAGAACATGGCCGCGGCGATCAGGCCGTGGCTGATCATCTGAAGCATGGCGCCGCTGAGGCCAAGCGCATCGATGGCGCCGATCCCCAGCAGCACGAAGCCCATATGACTCACCGAGCTGCAGGCGATCCGCCGCTTCACGTTGTCCTGGGCAAAGGCGTTGAGGGCGCCATACACGATGTTGACGATGCCCAGTACCACCAGGGCCGGAGCCAGGGTGAGGTGCGCTTCGGGCAGCATCTGCACGTTGAAGCGCAGCAGGGCGTAGCCGCCCATCTTCAGCAGCACGCCGGCCAGCAGCATCGAGACCGGCGCATTGGCCTCGCCATGGGCATCGGGCAACCAGGTGTGCAGGGGGAACATCGGCAGCTTGACGCCGAAGCCCACCAGGAAGCCCAGGTAACAAAGCAGGCCGAAGGTGCCACCCGGGCTGCGGGAGGCCAGTTCCGAGAGGTTGAAGGTGAAGGGGCCGTGCAGGGCCAGGGCCAGACCGCTCACCAGGATCAGCAGGGAGGCGGTGGCGGTGTAGAGGATGAACTTGGTGGCGGCGTACTGGCGCTGCTTGCCGCCCCAGATGGCGATCAGCAGGTACACCGGCACCAGCTCCAGTTCCCAGGCCAGGAAGAACAGCAGGAAATCCTGGGAGAGGAATACCAGCCCCTGGGCCGAGGCCTGCACCAGCATCAGGGCGAAGTAGAGCTTGCTCTTGCGCTTGATGCTCCAGCTGGCGGCCACAGACAGCAGGGTGACCAGACCCGAGAGCACCACCAGCGGTGCGGAGAGGCCATCAGCCGCCAGCGACCACTCCAGGCCGAGGGGTTTGACCCAGCTCACCCGCTCCACCAGCTGGAGCCCATCCAGGCTGGGGTCGTAGTGCCGGCTGAAGCAGAGCAGCATCAGCACCAGATCGGCCGCCAGGGTGACCAGGGCGATCCCACGGGGCAGGCGGGGATCGCTGCCATCGCCGGGCAGCAGGGGCATCAGCAGGGCCACGGCCGCAGGCAGCAGCACGATCACGCTGAGCCAGGGAAAGGCCTGAGGAACGGGGATGGACGCGGCCAGGAGCGGCAGGTTGGCGTCCATCGCACCCTCTTACAATTGTGAACGAATTTATCAGCGCCCCTGGCGTGCCTGGGTAGATCTACCTAGTGCCTGCCGGCGGATGGGTTGTCGGGCAGGGGTTCCCAGCGGCTCCCTTCCTGCTGCACCCCGAGCACCTCGCCCCGCGACTCCACCCCGGCACGGTGCCAGGCCCGCACCATGGCCAGGCGCACATCCGCCGCCACCTCGGGTCGGCACAGCGCCAACAGGCTCGGGCCGGCGCCACTGATCACACATCCCCAGGCACCGGCCTCCAGGGCCGCTTCACGCACCTTCTGACCGCCGGCGATCAGGCCCCAGCGGTAGGGCTCATGGAGTCGATCGTGCATGCCGTCGCTGATCAGGTCGCCGTTGCCGGTGCGCAGGCCCTGCAGCAGCAGGGTGAGGGCTCCCAGATTGATCACCGCATCGCCCACCGGGATCGATTTCGGCATGGCCCTCCGCGCCTCGCTGGTGGTGAGGCGGATGGCCGGGATCGCCACCACCGCCGCCACCTGGGGCGACCACTCACAGCGCACGACCCGCCAGCGGTGGGATGCGGCCTTCGCCGTCAGACAGAGGCCGCCCACCAGCGAGGGCACCACGTTGTCGGGGTGCCCCTCGATGTCGATCGCCAGCTCCAGGAGCTTTTCCTTGCTCAGGGGTTCTCCCACCAGGGCGTTGGCGCCGATCAGGCCGGCCACGATCGCGGTGGCGCTGCTGCCCAGACCCCGGGCCGGTGGCACTGCCAGGCGCACCCGGGCCTCAAGGGCCACCGGTTCCTCGCCCGCCTCTTTCCATACCCGCTGGGCCGAGCGGTACACCAGGTTGTCCGGTCCGCCGCGCAGGTGGGAGCCCTCACTGCCCTCGATGATCAGGTCGAAGCGCTCGCTGTCCCCCTCGATGCAGCGCATCTCGAACACGTTGTCGAGTGCCAGCGCCGCCCCCAGGCAGTCGAACCCAGGCCCCACGTTGGCGGTGGTGGCTGGCACGTGCACGACTACCCCTTGTCCAAGCCGGGGACGCGTCATGGTGAAGGTTCTGCTGGCGCCAGTGTCTCAGCTCGGCCGTCTGACGCCGGCCATTAGGCCACCAGCATCCGGGCCCGGCAGGCGGCACTGAAGGGGCCGATCGCCGGATCGGTGACGGCCTGCACCGGGATCGTGTCGAGGGCTGCCTGCAGCCGACCCTTGGCCAGGAAGGCCTCCAGGAATCGCGGGCTCTGCAGTTCCGCCAGAAGCTTGCTGGCCGTGCCGCCGGCCAGCCAGATGCCGCCGCGGCAGAGGCCGGCCAGGGCCAGGTCGCCGCAGACGCGGCCGTAGGCCCCAAGCCAGAGATCGAGGGTGTGGCGGGCGAGGGGCTCCCCGGCGGCGGCGGCGGCGGCGGTTGCCGCCGGCAGGTCTGCGGCCCCGCGGGCTAGGGGATGATCGCCATCGGGATGGTGGGTGGCCAGCAACCAGCGCATCACGTGGCCCAGGCCGGTGCCACTCACCACACGCTCGATCGAGAGTCGCTGCAGTCCGAGATCCTGAAGCAGCCATTGGCGCAGGCGCCATTCCTCCTCGCTGGAGGCGGCGAATTCGGCATGACCGCCCTCGCTGGCCACCGCTCGCAATCCTGAGGTGGTGGGCACGCCGTAGGCCACCCCCAGGCCCGTGCCGGCTCCCAGCACCAGCAGGGGCTCGCCGGACTGGGCCTGGCCGGGCCGGATGAGCGCCTGCTGGTCAGGCTCCAGGTGGGGCAGTCCGTAGATGAGCACCGCGAAGTCGTTCACCAGCTCCACCAGCGGGATGCCGGTGGCGCAGGCCAGCTGGCGTTCTTCCAGTTGCCAGGGCAGGTTGGTGAGCTGGGCCCGTCCTGCCTGCACCGGTCCCGCCACGGCCAGACAGGCGGCAGCGGGTTGCTCTGTGTGGCCCTGGGCTGCAGCGGAGCTGAGAAAGGTCCGAACCATTGGAGCCAGGTCGGGCCAGTCAGCCGAGTTGAGGCGCTTCTCGAACAGCACATGCAGCCGGCTGTCGCCGCCCAGCCTGAAGAGGCTGAGCAGTGTCTTGGTGCCACCGATGTCGCCGGCCAGCAGGGTGGTCATGGGTTGAAACTCAGGCTGCCGCGACTGTCGCCTGCAGCGCCAGGCCCGCAGTGCGGCTGGTATTGGCGGCGGCGGCGGTGGTGATCAGATCCTTGAGGGCCACGCTGCCCAGGTCCCCATCGCGCCGGCTGCGCAGGCTGATCTCCTGGCTTTCGGCCTCCTTGGCACCGATCACGCCGAGCACCGGGATCTTCATCTGCTCACCGTTGCGGATCAGCTTGCCCAGCCGGTCGCCGGAATGATCAATCGTGGCGCGGATCCCCGCAGTTTTCAGCTGGCTGAGCACCTGCTCGGCGTAGGGCCGCACTTCATCGGTGACCGGCAGCAGGCGGATCTGCTCGGGGGCAAGCCAGAAGGGGAAATCGCCGGCGTAGTTCTCGGTCATGATCCCGAAGAACCGCTCCAGCGAGCCGAAGATGGCGCGGTGGATCATGATCGGTCGCTGCCTTGAGCCATCGGCAGCCACATACTCCAGATCGAAGCGCTCGGGCAGGTTGAAGTCGAGCTGGATCGTGGAGCACTGCCACATCCGGCCGATGGCGTCCTCGATCTTGAGGTCAATCTTGGGGCCGTAGAAGGCACCGCCGCCTTCATCGATCTTGTAGGCCCACCCCTTGCGGTTGAGTGCCTCGATCAGGCCCTGGGTGGCCAGCTCCCACACCCCGTCTTCGCCGATCGACTTCTCCGGGCGGGTGGAGAGATTGATCTCGTAGCTGCGGAAATCGAAGGTGGAGAGGATCTGCTCGGTGAGATCGAGGATCCGCAGGATTTCGTCGCTGATCTGCTCCGGCAGGCAGAACACGTGGGCGTCGTCCTGGGTGAAGCCGCGCACCCGCATCAGGCCGTGCATCACGCCGGGACGCTCGTAGCGATACACCGTGCCCAGCTCGGCCCAGCGGATCGGCAACTCCCGGTAGCTGCGCAGGGCGGAGGCGTAGGTGAGCACGTGGAATGGGCAGTTCATCGGCTTGAGCTGGTATTGCCGCTCATCCACCTGCATGGGCCCGAACATCGACTCGCTGTAGAAGTCGAGGTGGCCGGAGGTCTTCCACAGGCTGATGTCGGCCACGTGGGGGGTGTAGAGCAGCTCGTAGCCGGCAGCGAAGTGAAGATCCCGCCAGAGGTCTTCGATCAGCAGGCGCATGCGCGCGCCGCGCGGATGCCAGAACACCAGGCCGGCGCCGGCCTCATCTTCGATCGAGAACAGATCCAGATCGGTGCCCAGGCGGCGGTGGTCACGGCGCAGGGCCTCTTCCTTGCGGCGCTTGTATTCCGCCAGCTGCTCGGGGGTTTCCCAGGCCGTGCCATAGATGCGCTGCAGCTGGGCGTTGTTCTCGTCGCCGCGCCAGTAAGCACCAGCCACGCTCTCCAGCTCAAACGCCTTGGCGTTGAGCTCACTGGTGTTGGCCACGTGGGGCCCGGCGCAGAGGTCCCACCACTCCTCGCCGAGGGTGTAGAGGGTGATGGGCTCCTGGATACCCGCCAGGATCTCCAGCTTGTAGGGCTCGTTCTGGGCCTGGATCTTGGCCTCGGCCTCGGCCCGGTTCACCTCGAGGCGCTCCAGGGGCAATTTCTTATTGATGATCTTGACCATCTCCTTCTTGATGGCCTTGAGGTCGGCCTCGGTGAAGGGATCGGGGCTGTCGAAGTCGTAGTAAAAGCCGTTCTCGGTCCAGGGGCCGATCGTGACCTGGGCCTTGGGAAACAGCCGTTGCACCGCCATCGCCATCACGTGGCTCATCGAGTGGCGGATGCGCAGCAGCTGCTCGCTCTCGCTGGTTTTGGGCAGCTGGATCACCGGCGCCGTCTCACCCTGCCGCGCGGCGGTCTGGGGCACGCCCTCGGCCAGCGAAGCGCTTTGGGTCGCGGGCGCGGTTGGGGGCACGGGCAGCGGTGGCGATGGCGAAAACCGATCCTACGCAGCGCTTCTAGGCTGGGTGGATGGGTGCAGAGCCGTGGCCACAGGATCCAGAACACCAGGATTCCGATGCGGAACTGCTGGAGCATTTGCTGGGCTCCCTGCTCAGCGACTTCAGCCTCTGGTTTGACCGGGGCCTGCGGCTGCTGGACCTCTGCCCCGACACGGTGATGCCACCAGGTCAGCGCCAGGATCTGGCAGAGGCCCTGCAGGCGGCCCGCCGTGAGCTTCAGGCTGCCGTGGCGCTGCGCGGGGCCACCCCTGCACCCATGGCGCTGTCGATGGAAACCATGGCGCCCTGGCACCAGCTGGTGCTGCGGGTGTGGTCGCTCTCGGCCCGGCTGCGGGGCAGCGGGGTGAGCCTGCCGCCGATCGACTGGCCCCTGGAGCAGCCGCGGTCCGCCCAGGGCTGAGCGAGCTGGCTCAACTCTCAGTTCGCTCAGCCCTCGCTGTGGCGGCGCAGCGCGGCGCTGTAGAAGCTGCTCAGCTCGGCGTAGCTCTTCACCGGCTGTCCGTAGTGGCTGCCGCCGCTGTGGGTGGGCAGGGAGGCCCATTCCGGCGCCAGCCTGGCCACCAGCTCCCGGCTGATCCCCCCCCGGTCGAGCAGGTTGAGAGCACCCCGGCGTTCGATCAGGTGCAGGGCGGCCTGATCCTGGTTGTGGGGTTCAAAGCTGGTAAGGCGCAACCGCGATGCCACCTCCCGCCAGGTGCCCGGCAGGAATTGGTAGGCCCCTGCGGCTGCGCTGGTGTAGCGCCGACGCACGGTGATTTCGGGATGGCGGGCCAGGTTGTGGAACAGCCCGCCCCCATAGAGGGTGCGGTAGCCCTCTGAGCGGCCGTGGTGCCAGGTGCCCTCGGCGAAGCGGATCGTGTCGAGCAGGGCGCGCCGGTGGGGCGACAGGGCGTAAGGGCTCCCGGCGGCGGCTGAGGCCTGCATCGGCCTTGCAGTTGGGGTCGCGGTGGCCCTTTCCTCTGGCGCCGCGGCTGCGGTTGCTGCTGATGACCTTGCTGCTGCGAGCTGCACTGCGGGGATGGCCTGGCTGCCGGCTGGCAGGGGGCCGGCGCTGAACAGGGCAAGGCTGACGAGCAGGCTCAGGCGGCGTTGGGGCAGAAACGGCAAACCGGAACACAAATCACAAGGTGGCTTGACCTTGCTGGCTGGCCCCGGACCTCCACCACCCCTGGGTGAACCGGCCTGGACAAATGCGACTCGCCATGCTTCTCGGCTGGCTTGCGCGTGGTGTCGCGGCTGAGACCGGCGCGAACCGGGGGCTTTGGCGGGGTTGACGCCCGGGGGGCTCCGCCGGGGCGGCGAGTCCTCGTTGGGGTTGGACGATCAGCTCCGCTGATCAATCCCGAAGAAACTGTTAAGGGCGCAGGGGTGGGTCTGATCTGCTGCAGTCGTCATGTGCCGGCAGGTAGGAATCCCAGGGAGGCGCGTACCCGCTCGAGGGTGGCCTGGGCCACGGCGTGGGCCTGTTCCCGCCCCTGCGTCAACACGGTCTGGAGGGCGGCGGGATCGGCGCGCCACTGGCGGTAACGCTCCTGCACCGGCCGCAGGGCCTCCACGGTGGCCTCGGCCAGCAGGGGCTTGAAGGTGCCCCAGCCCATGGCGGCGCACTCGGCTGCGGCGGTCTCGCGGTTCTTGCCGCTGAGCAGGGCGTAGAGCCCGAGCAGGTTGTCGGCCTCCGGCCGCTCGGGGTTGTCGAACTCCAGCCCCATGGTGGGGTCGGTCTTGGCCCGCTTGATCTTCCGGGTGATCAGCTCAGGCGGGTCGAGCAGGCTGATGCGCGAGCCCTCGTTGGGGTCGCTCTTGCTCATCTTGCTGCTGCCGTCGGTGAGGCTCATCACCCGGGCGCCCTCCTTGAGGATCAGGGGCTCGGGCACCTTGAGGATCGCTTCGGGTTCGCCGTTCGGGCCCTTGGGAGCGAAGCGGGCGTTGATGCGTTGCTGGGCGATGTCGCGAGCCAGCTCCAGGTGCTGTTTCTGGTCTTCCCCCACCGGCACAAGGTCGGCGTCATAGAGAAGGATGTCGGCGGCCATCAGCACCGGGTAGTCGAGCAGGCCCACCGACACCTGGTCGCCCTGCTTGATCGCCTTCTCCTTGAACTGGATCATCCGCTCAAGCCAGTTCAGCGGCGTGACGCAGTTGAGCAGCCAGGCCAGTTCACTGTGGGCGCTCACATGGCTCTGCACGAACACCGTGCTTCTGGCCGGGTCGATGCCGCAGGCCAGATACAGCGCAGCCGTGGTGAGGGTGTCCTCGGCCAGCTGTTCCGGCCGGTGCGGCACGGTGATGGCGTGCAGGTCGACCACACAGAAGAAGGTGTCGTGGCTGTCCTGCAGCTCGACCCAGTTGCGAATCGCCCCGAGCCAGTTGCCGAGGTGAAGGGCTCCGGTGGGTTGCACACCGGAGAGCACCCTGGGTCGTGCCATGGCGATCAGGCCTCGCTGTTGGCGGTGTCGGTGTCGGTGGCTTCCGCTGCCGGCGCATCGGCGGCCGGCTCCGTTGCCAGTTCGGCTGCGGCGTCGTCTGCGGGAGGTTCCGTCTCCGCTGCGAGCTCCTCGACGGGAGCGGGAGCGGGAGCCGGCTTGCTGGGCCGGGCAAAGGGATCGACCCGCTGGCCGGCGGAACGCTCGGAGCGGCGCTCACCCCGCTCACCACCGCGGCGGTCTTCGCGGCGGTCGCTGCGGTTGCCCGCCTGGGCACGCTGCTCGGCCACCAGCTCGTCGAGTTTGCCCTCTTCCAGCAGCTGGGCCACGGTGCGGATCGAGAAGCCCAGGGCTGCCACGGTGGAGCGCAGCCGGAAGGCGTCCTGAACGGCGCGGGCGGCACGCATCTCGTTGTCGCTCAGGCGAATGCGGAAGCCGCCGGGTTCGCGGTTGCCCCCCTCACGCGGGGGGCCCATCCGGCGACCGCCCTCCCGGCCGCCGCCGCCCTGAAAACTGCCGCTGGAACTGGGGGTCCCGCTGGTGGTGTCGTCGGCCATTGGCGCAGCCTGAATCAGGCGCAAGTGTGCCGCATGGGCTGGCCCATCGGCTCCAGCCAGTGGAGGGTATGGGCATCACGGCTGCCGGCCCGCGCCAGCACCAGCAGGGGCAGACGGCGTCGTGCGCGATTGCTGCTCCCCAGCTCCACACTGCGCCGGTAGGTCTCGATCAGTGCCGCATAGCGGGCCAGGGTCCAGCCGTGGTTGCCCCGGTCGCGGCACTCCCACAAGCGCCGCTGGGCTGCCTGGCAGCTTGCGGCCCCGAACTCCTCCCAGCAGTGGATCTGGGCCGACCAGCCGGGCAGCCCCTGGCCGATCAGCTGGCGGTAGCGCTGCAGCTCCGGGGCGGCCGCGGTGGCATCGGGGGGCAGTTCCATGGCCAGCTCGGCGATGGGGATTGCCCGCAGCCGCAGCCAGCAGCGCTCCAGCAGGGCCACCGGCAAGGTGCCGCTCCAGGCGCTGGCCTCACGCAACTCTGCGATCCAGCCGTTGAGCTGGTCCCTCTGGCGGGGACTGACCCAGGGCAGGTTGGGGTCGGTGCTGGGCTGCTCGACGAACTCAACCATGGATCTCAGCCTCCTTCCTCACCCGTGGGTGCCGCGGAAGGTGATCGCGGCGCTGGCGTATTCCCGCGGCTCCAGATGGATGGTGCAGCGCACCGGCCCGAAGCGCGCCTCCAGGTGCTCCTCCACCAGCTCGGTGATGCGGTGGGCAGTGGGCAGATCGATGGCGTCCACCACCATGTGCATGTCCACGAACACCTGCTGGCCCAAGACTCCCCGGCTGGCGATGTCGTGGCAATTGAGCACGCCGGGCACACCCATGGCCACCTGGTGAATGGCTTCGGGGGCGATGGCGATCTGGTCCACCAGCAGTGGCAGATTGACCCGCAGCACGGTCCAGCACACCCGCACCAGCAGCAGGCAGAGCGGGATTGCCAGCGCCACATCCAGCCAGCTGATCCGCAGCCACACCGCTCCACTCAGGCCAACCAGCACCACCACCGTGGTCCAGATGTCGCTGGCGGTGTGGGAGGCATCGGCCTTGAGCAGTGGGCTTCCGAGGCGGCGACCCTCGCCGCGCTCGTAGCTGGCCAGCAGGATGTTGAAGCCGAGGGCCATTGCCAGCAGCAGCAGCTCGGTGGTCCCCAGCTTCAGGGGAGGCAGGCCACCCTGGATGCGCTCCACTGCCTTCTGCAGGATCTCGAAGGCGGTGAACAGAATGAAGACCGCGATCGCCAGGGAACCCAGGGCTTCGTATTTGTGATGCCCGTAGGGGTGGTCCCGGTCGGGCCTGGGATCGGAGAGGCCGTTGGTGAGCAGACCCATCAGACTGGAAAGGCCGTCGGTGGCGCTGTGCATGGCATCCGCCAGCACCGCGAGTGAGCCGCTCAGCAGGCCCACCACGAGCTTGAGCAGGGTCATCGACACGTTGATGGCCAGCGCCGCCAGCAACACCCGCTTCACGGCACGGCGATGGTCGCCGGGGGCCTGGGCCGCAGCGGGGCTCGACACGGTCGGGAACCAACTGCCTCCCACGCTATTGGGCCCGGGGCTGGGCGGGTCGGTGCTGGTTGAGCTAAAGATGCGTGGCTGCTCATTGGCCCCTTGTCGCTGCCGGTGCCCCAGTTGTTGTCGCCGCTGCAGGCACTGCCATTCCTCCAGGCGGCGGCAACCCTGCGGCGCCACTGGCCCGTGGCGGCACTGTTGGCGGGAACCGCTCTGACCGTCGACGTCGGACTGCGGTTGAGCCACCTCTCGTCCTCGTCGGCGCTGGGCGTGTCGGTGCTGCTGGCCGGCGGCTGGTGGCTGATGCGCCGCGGCGCCGCCGGCGCGGGGCCCACCCAGCTGCCCCGCGATGTGCCCGGCTGGCTGGAGCGCCTCCGGCGACTCCAGGGCCAGTTCGCGGCCCTGGAAGCGGAGCAGCGGCCCACCTCCTGTGAAGCCGATGGCTGCGGTCGCCGATCCCGCGAACTGACCCAGCTCGAGGTGGCGTTGCAGCGTCCAGGTCTTGCAGTGGCGATGGTGGGCCGCGACCTGCCCCCCCAGAACCTGCACCCAACTGTGGCCCTCGCGCTGCGTGGGCGCTGGCCCCTCACCCTCCACTGGGGGCAGCCCTTGCCGGTCTGGCAGGGCGCACGCGACTGGCCGCACCTGTTCGAAGGCTGTGAACTGCTGCTGTACCACCTGCACTGGCCCCTTTCGGCGGCCGACCTGCGCTGGCTGCAGACCATCCCGGTAGGCCTACCGGTGCGCCTGTTGATCCAGAGCGGCCCCGAGACCGATCCCCAGCGGGTGCTGCTTGAGCTTGAAGGCCTCCTGGACCAGGACCAGCCTCCCGCCGCGCTGCTCTGGGATGGCGATCCCACCAGCCTGATGCCGATGCTCGCGCCGCTGGCTGAGCAGCTGCAACGGGAAGGGGCCAGCCTGCGTCAGCGACGTCAGCTGCGGGAGCTGGAAGCGCTGCACAGCCGTTGGCAGGCCGAGCTGGAGACCCTGCGCCGCCAGGTGTTTCTGCGGTTGCAGCAGCGCACCCAGTGGCTGGTGGCCGGCGGTGTCGTGGCGTCGCCCGTGCTCAGCCTCGACTTGCTGGTGGTGGCGGTGGCCAATGGCTTGATGCTTCGCGAGATGGCGCGCCTCTGGGATTGTCCCTGGAGCCCGGAGCAGCTGCAGGCCGCCGCCGCCGAACTGGCCAAGGCCGCCCTGGCCTTCGGGGTGGTCGACTGGAGTACCCAGGCGCTGGCGGGTCTGGCCCGTTGGCATGGCGCCACCTGGCTGGTGGGCAGTGCGGTGCAGGCCCTCAGCGCCGCCTATCTCACCCGGGTGGTGGGTCGGGCGATGGCCGATCTGCTGGCTCGCTCGGCCGGGGTGAGCGAGCCTGACCTGGAGCGCATCAAGCGGGAAGCCCCCCTGGCGGTGGCCGCCGCCGCTGAAGCCGAGAAACTCGACTGGAGCAGCTTCCTCCAGCAGGGGCGCCAGTGGCTTGCCTCTACGCCATGTAAAGCAGTGATGTAACGCCAGATTGCGCGATTGAACTTTCCATTGCAGTCGCTGGACCGTTCCTGCGCTCGGCCTACGGTTTTGATGATCTTCAGGTCGGCCTGGCCCGGAGATCATCACCCGTTCTCATTCTCTTTCGTCTGCCATGACCACTGCCCTGCGCAGCGGCCGCGCGACCAGCTGGGAATCGTTTTGCCAGTGGGTCACCTCCACCAACAACCGCATCTATGTGGGTTGGTTCGGGGTGCTGATGATTCCCTGTCTGCTCGCCGCCACGATCTGCTTCATCGTGGCGTTCATCGCCGCTCCCCCCGTCGACATCGACGGCATCCGTGAGCCCGTCGCCGGTTCCTTCATCTACGGCAACAACATCATCTCCGGTGCTGTTGTCCCCTCCAGCAACGCCATCGGCCTGCACTTCTATCCCATCTGGGAAGCGGCCTCTCTGGATGAGTGGCTCTACAACGGCGGCCCCTATCAGCTGGTGGTGTTCCACTTCCTGATCGGCATCTCCGCTTACATGGGTCGCCAGTGGGAGCTGAGCTACCGCCTGGGCATGCGCCCTTGGATCTGCGTGGCGTACAGCGCTCCGCTGTCTGCGGCCTTTGCCGTGTTCCTGATCTATCCCTTCGGCCAGGGCTCCTTCTCCGACGGGATGCCGCTGGGGATCTCTGGAACCTTCAACTTCATGCTGGTGTTCCAGGCTGAGCACAACATCTTGATGCACCCCTTCCACATGCTGGGTGTGGCCGGTGTGTTCGGCGGCAGCCTGTTCTCCGCCATGCATGGTTCGCTGGTCACCAGTTCGCTGGTGCGGGAGACCACCGAAGCCGAGAGCCAGAACTACGGCTACAAGTTTGGCCAGGAAGAGGAGACCTACAACATCGTGGCTGCCCACGGTTACTTCGGTCGCCTGATCTTCCAATACGCCAGCTTCAACAACAGCCGCAGCCTGCACTTCTTCCTCGGTGCCTGGCCTGTGGTGGGCATCTGGTTCACCTCCATGGGCATCAGCACCATGGCCTTCAACCTGAATGGCTTCAACTTCAACCAGTCGATCCTGGATGCCCAGGGCAAGGTGGTGAACACCTGGGCCGACGTGCTCAACCGCGCCAACCTGGGCATGGAAGTGATGCACGAGCGCAACGCCCACAACTTCCCGCTCGATCTCGCCGCCAGTGCCTCCGTGCCCGTGGCCCTCACGGCGCCCGCCATTGGTTGATGGCTGATTCAGGCAGCTGACAGATTCACGATCAGTTGTTCGGTCCAGGCACCCGCCTACCGGCGGGTGCTTTTTGTTACCCGGGCCCCCGACCTTCGGGCTGCCATCATCGCCGGACGCCATGGGCAGTTACGGAGCACGTTCTTGCTGGAGCTGGATTCACGGGTTGTCTTTGCCTTTCTGCTGACCCTGGCGGCGGGCCTCTCCACCGGGGTCGGCAGCGTGCTGGGCCTGCTCAACCGGCGCTTCAGCCCCCGCGTGCTCACCGTGGCCTTGAGCTTTTCGGCCGGGGTGATGCTCTACGTGTCGTTCGTGGAGATTTTCCCCAAGGCCCGCGATTCGCTCACCGCGGCCCTGGGGGCGCCCCTGGGCTACGCCGCCACCGTGGCGGCGTTTTTTGGCGGCATGGGTGCCCTCGCGCTGGTGGATCAGCTGCTGCCACGCCACGACAGCCCGCTGGCGCCCGCCCTGCAGGCGGGCGAGGGGCGCCAGGTCGCCCTGCAGCACACCAGCAAGCCTGAGCTGCTGCGCACGGGGCTGTTCTCGGCCCTGGCCATTGCCATCCACAACTTCCCTGAGGGTCTCGCCACCTTCATCGGTGCCCTCTCGAGCCCCAGGCTCGGGATCGGCATCGCCATTGCCATTGCCATTCACAACATCCCGGAGGGGCTGGCGGTGTCGGCGCCCATCTACTACGCCACTGGCAGCAAGCGGAAGGCCTTCTGGATCTCCCTGGCCTCGGGGCTGGCTGAACCCCTGGGCGCGGTGATTGGCTATGTGTTCCTGCGCGCCGTGCTCAACGATCTGGTCTTGGGCCTGGTGTTTGCCAGCGTGGCGGGGGTGATGATCTACATCTGTCTCGACGAGCTGCTGCCCACGGCCCAGCGCATGGCGTCCCAGCACCAGTTGATGATTGGCGGCGTGTTGGCGGGCATGGTGGTGATGAGCATCAGCCTGGTGCTGCTGGCCTGAGGGTGAGCTGAGCGTGACTTCGCTGCCGACCGAGCCCCTGACTTCTGAGTCGTCGCCTCGCGATCAGTTCTGGCCCTGGTGGCCCCTGCTGCCCCTCTACCCCTACGGTCGGCGTCGCTCTTTGGTGCGGGAGCTGATCCCCGGCCAGGTGTGGAGCGTGGAGCAGCTCCAGGGGGTGTTCTACGTGGCGGTGCCGATCCGCATGACCGTGGTGCGCCTGCGCCGGGGCCTGCTGCTGTATGCGCCGGTGGCCCCCACCACAGAGGTGCGAAGGGCCCTGCAGGAGCTGAGCGAGCGCTACGGCCCGGTGTGCACGATCGTGCTTCCCACCGCGTCGGGCCTGGAGCACAAGGTGCCGGTGCCGGCGATGGCTCGCGCTTTTCCTGAGGCCGAGGTGTGGGTCACGCCGAAGCAGTGGAGCTTTCCGCTGCCGCTGCCGCCCTCCTGGCTGGGGTTCCCGTCTCGGCGCACCCGCGTGCTGTTCCACGACGGGGTGCCCCACGGTGATGAGCTGGCCTGGGTACCGCTGGGGCCCCTGGATCTGGGCCTGGGCACCTTCATGGAGGTGGCCTGCCTGCATCGCGCCAGCGGCAGCCTGCTGATCACCGATGCCCTGGTGGGTATCCCGGCCGAGCCGCCGGAGGTGTTTGCGGCCGATCCCACCCCCCTTCTGTTCCATGCCCGCGAGCGCGGAGATCAACCCCTGCTCGATAGCCCTGAGCTGCGGCGCATCGGCTGGCAGCGCCTGGTGCTGTTCGCCTCCTATCTGCGCCCCGATCAGCTGGTGGTGCCCCCCTGGCGCGAGGTGCTGAGTCAGGCACTGCGGCCTGGCCTGCGCAGCGCCCGCGCTTACTTCGGTCTCTATCCCTTTCGCTGGCAGAGCGGCTGGCACCAGGAATTCGCCCAGCTGGTGCCTGGCGATGCCCCCCAGCTGCAGGTGGCACCGGTGTTGGAGCGGCTGGTGTTTCCGCGGGCGCGCGCGTCTCTGGTGGGCTGGTTGCGCCAGCTGGCCCGGCTGGGTGAGATCCGCTGGCTGATCCCGGCGCACTACGAGGCCCCGCTGGTCAGTTCGGCCGAGCAGCTTGACCAGCTCGCCGACCAGCTCGAGAGCCGCACCTGGGCCCCAGACCAGCGCAGCTGGGCATACCTGGCGAATCTGGATCGTCTGTTGCTGAAACTCGGCCTGGTGCCCGAGAACCCTTGAGGTTGGCCGGCGCGGCAGGTGCCGGTCAGAGCCTCAGTTCGCCTGGATCGGCGCCGTCGTGGCTGCCGCAGTCGAGCAGGGATGCCTCGAGTTCCATGCGCTGTTCCATCTGGCGCAGGAAATAGCCGGTCATCATCGCGGAGGCGAGTAGGCCGGCCAGATTTTCACGGCTGGTCTGAATCTTCACATCAAACTGTTCGCTGGGAAGCATCCCCAGCAGCCCCTGCACGTTGTGGCGAATGATGTCCTGTATCTCAGGACTGGCTGAGCGGGCGACGCGCTGCAGCACATCCGGTGACTGTTCCTGCAGGTACTGGATCAGGGCATTGGCACTGATCGCTTCGTTGTCGCTCGTCAGGAACTCCGGGTTGAACATTGCCCGTGTGCTCTGCGTCACGCACTGCACCCTACCCCAGCTGTTCTGGGCGTCCCAGGGGGATCGACGGGGGGGAGAACCGAATCGGTCCGAATCGCTCCGGTGGCCAGTAGCGCAGCACCGCCGTGCCGATCACGTCGGCCTCGGGCAGGGGGCCCCACAGATGTGAATCGAGACTGGCGTTGCGGTTGTCGCCCAGCACCAGAAGCTGACCTCCCGGAACGGTGAAGGGTTCGAGGGTGTAGTTCATCGGTGCGGCAGCCCAGTCGGGCTCCACAGGCTTGCCGTTGCGCCAGAGCTGGCCGCCGCGCACCTCCACCTGATCACCGCCGCGGGCCACCACCCGCTTGATCAAAGCGGCCGCGGGGTCGTAGCCGGCCTGCACCAGGGCCGCTGGCGGGTGGAACACCACGATGGCCCCGAGCGGCAGCGGCCGCTGCAGCCGCACCCTCAGTTTCTCCACCAGCACCCGATCATTGATCTGCAGGTTGGGCAACATCGAGCCCGAGGGAATCCAACGGGGCTCCAGCACGGCCCAGCGCAGCACCAGGGCCAGCGCCACCCAGGCCAGCACAGGCACAACCTGGCCCCCCAGCCGGCGCAGCCAGTTGGGGGCGGAGGGCCGGTCGGGCGGGTTCGTGTCGTGCTGGGCAGGGGCAGGGGCAGCGGCCCGCTCAGGGGCTGGCTCAGCTGGTTTGGCGCTCACGGGCTCGGCGCTCAAGGCGAGGGCAGGATGGCCCTCCATCCTGTAGCTCCGGCTTGGATCTGCCCTTGCGCCAGCCCCACGCGGCCCCTGAGCAGAGGGCCATCGCCAACCTGGATGCAGCGCTCAGGTTGCTGCAGCATCTGCGCCGGGGCGGGCTGGCGGCCGTGGTGCTCTGTCCAGGCAGCCGGTCGGCGCCGCTGGCCCTGGCTGCCGGGCTGCTGGCCCGAGCTGGGCTGCCGCTGCTCACCGCCATCGATGAGCGCTCGGCTGGTTTCCTTGCCCTCGGCCTGGTGCGGGCCGGCGGCCGGCCTGTGGCGGTGATCACCACCTCAGGCACCGCCGTGGCCAACCTGCTGCCGGCGGCGGTGGAGGCGGATCTCTCTGCCCTGCCGCTGCTGCTGCTCAGCGCCGACCGGCCCGAGCGCCTCAAGGGGTGCGGTGCCAACCAGACCGTGGCCCAGGAGTTGTTCCTGCAGGCGGCGGCGCGCTGGTGCGGCAGTGGCGCCGGAGCCGGGCTGGATGCCATGGCGGAATCCGATCTCCTGAACCTGGCGGATCAGGCCCTCACCGCTCTGGCCGGCACGGCGAGCGAGCCGCCCGGCCCGGTGCACCTCAACCTGCCGTTTGAGGAGCCTCTGCATGCCGATGGGGCCGCCCTGCTGGAGCGGGTTACCGCTGCCGCGACCGGCTGCAGCGGGCCGCTCGACGGCCCGGCCTGGCTGCCGGCACCGCGTGCCCAGCCGCCCGCCTGTGGCGTGGGCGGCCTCGACCCCGATCGCCCGGGGGTGTTGGTGGCGGGTCCCTGGCGCGGCCTGCCGCAGCACTGGCCGGCGTATCGGCGGGCCCTGAGCCTCTGGCTCGCCCGCACGGGCTGGCCGCTGCTGGCCGACGGCCTCAGCGGATTGCGGGGGCAGCCAGACCTGCAGCCTGTTGTGGGCTACGACCTGTTGCTGGCCGATCCGCCGCCGGAGCTGTGCACGGCGGAGCTGCAGGTGCTGCGGCTCGGTCCGCTGCCGGCCAGCCGCCGGCTTCAGGCCTGGCTGGCGGCCCAGAGTGGCCCCCAGCTGTTGATCACCGAGGCGGACCCCCGCCGCCTTGATCCACTGGGCACCGCGCAGTTGCAGTGGCCGGGGGGACTGGCGGCCTGGTGGCAGCAGTTGCCTGCAGCCACGCAGGCCGGCTCCCCGGCGACGGCCTCGCTGCAGCTCACTGAGCTGTGGCAGGAGCGCGAGCGGTGCCTGCAGGGCTGGCTCGACCGGCAGCTGGCGCTGTCCTGTTGGGGCGAGCCAGCTGTGGCCCGTGCGCTGAGTCGCCTGCTGCCGGCTGATGTGCCCCTGTTGCTGGCCAACAGTTCGCCGGTGCGCGACTGGGAGAGCTTCGCGGTGGCCGACGGCCCGCGCCGGCCCGTGTATGGCTTCCGTGGCGCCTCCGGAATCGATGGCACCCTGTCGCAGGCGTTCGGCATCGCCGCGGCGGCCGGGCGGGCGGTGCTGCTCAGCGGCGATCTGGCGCTGTTGCACGACAGCAATGGCTGGCTGTGGGCCCGGCAGCTCACTGGTCAGCTGACTGGTCAGCTCACTGGTCAGCTCACGGTGGTGCTGCTCGACAACGGTGGTGGCGGCATCTTCGAACAGCTGCCGATCCGCACCCAGCCTGAGACGGCCATGGATTTCGAGCAGCTGTTCGCCATGGGCCAGCAGCTGGATCAGGCCCGGCTGGCCGCCTGTCACGGTGTGCCCAGCCGGCGGGTGGAGCGGGCCGACCAGCTGGCGCCGGCCCTGATCTGGGCGCTTGAGCAGCCCCTGGCCCTGCTGCACCTGATCACCGACCGTCGCACCGACGCGGAGCGACGTCAGGCCCTGCGCAGAATGGCGCCCAGCAGCTGGGCCCGCTGATGACCGACAGCCCCGTGATCTGGCAGAGCGCCGGCTCCTACACGGATATCCGCTTTGAGCTCAGTGGTGACGGTCTGGCGCGGATCACGATCAATCGACCCCACAAGCGCAATGCCTTCACGCCGCACACGGTGGCGGAGCTGTGCGATGCCTTCGCTCGGGTGCGCGACAACCCCGCGGTGGGGGTGGTGCTGTTCACCGGGGCCGGCCCGGCCGCCGATGGCGGCTGGGCCTTCTGTGCCGGCGGTGATCAGAGCGTGCGTGGCGACGGCGGCTACCTCGACGGCAGCGGTCTGCCCCGGCTCAATGTGCTCGACCTGCAGCGGCTGATCCGCAGCCTGCCCAAGGTGGTGATCGCCCTGGTGGCGGGCTATGCCGTTGGCGGCGGCCAGGTGCTGCACCTGCTCTGCGATCTCTCGATCGCGGCCGACAACGCCGTGTTCGGCCAGACCGGCCCGCGGGTGGGCAGCTTCGACGGCGGCTTCGGCGCCGGTTATCTGGCCCGGGTGGTGGGTCAGCGCAAGGCCCGGGAGATCTGGTTTCTCTGCCGCCAGTACGGCGCCCCTGAAGCCCTTGCCATGGGCCTGGTCAACGCCGTGGTGCCGCTGGAGCAGCTCCAGGCCGAGGGGGAGCGCTGGGGGCGGGAGGTGTTGCAACACAGTCCCACAGCGATCCGCTGCCTCAAGGCGGCCTTCAACGCCGAAACTGATGGACTGGCGGGCATCCAGGAGCTGGCAGGCCAGGCCACCCACCTCTTCTATCGCACCGCCGAGGGCCAGGAGGGGCGCAACGCCTTTCTGGAGAAGCGCCCACCCGATTTCTCCGCCGAGCCCTGGTTACCTTGAGGCCCGAGTGGCTCCCTGCGCCGGTGCAGCGCTCTCTCCCCATACGGCGGCCGCCTCAGCGCACCAGACGATCAGCTGGGTTCGGATCAATTTTGGCGTTGGGCGCCTGCTGGCTGCTTGGCCTGACGGCTGGTTCAGCCTCCCTTTCGGGCCCGGTGTCGGCATCGGTGGAGCACCTCGGCAGCGAGTCGGCCGTTCCGCGCCGCCTCGTTCTTGATCGTCGCGCCCGTCGGTTGCTGGTGCTGGAGGGGGATCGGGAGCTGCGCCGCTACCCGGTGGCGGTGGGCCGGCCGGGCTGGGAAACACCGGTGGGTCAGTTTGAGGTGATCGAGCTGGTGGCTGATCCGGTGTGGGAGCACCCGGCCACCGGAGACCGGGTGCAGCCTGGGCCGGCCAACCCCCTTGGCAGCCGCTGGATCGGCTTTCATCGCGATTGCCGGGGCCGGGTCGGTTTCAACGGGCGCGAACACCTGGTGGTGCAGGGTTGTGTCAGCGCCGGCTTCCATGGCACACCCCAGCGCGAGAGCGTGGGCCAGGCGGTGAGCCATGGCTGTGTGCGCCTGTTTGACGAGCACGTGCGCGAGCTCTTTGACCTGGTGCAGATGGGGACCCCGGTGAAGGTGCTGCCCTGAAGGCGGGAGCCGGAAAAGAACGCCCGTAGAGTTGGCGTCAGCTGCGGCACCTGGCGATGCGCGTTCTGTTTGCTGCCGCTGAGTGCGCCCCCCTGGTGAAGGTGGGCGGCATGGGCGATGTGGTGGGTTCGCTGCCGCCGGCGCTGGCGGCCCTTGGCCACGATGTCCGCATCATCCTGCCGGGCTATGGCCGGCTGTGGTCGCGGTTGTCGATCCCCAGTGAGCCGGTGTGGCGGGGCCACACCATGGGCAACGACTTCGCGGTCTACGAAACCCGCCATCCCACGTCTGGCCTGCCGTTGTATCTGGTGGGCCATCCGGTGTTTGATCCGGAGCGCATCTACGGCGGCGAGGATGAAGATTGGCGCTTCACCTTCTTTGCCAGCGCCACCGCTGAATTCGCCTGGCATCACTGGAAGCCCCAGGTGCTGCACTGCCACGACTGGCATACCGGCATGATTCCCGTGTGGATGCATCAGGACCCGGAGATCAGCACGGTCTTCACCATTCACAACCTCAAATACCAGGGCCCCTGGCGCTGGAAGCTCGACCGAATGACCTGGTGCCCCTGGTACATGCAGGGGGATCACACCATGGCGGCGGCGCTGCTCTATGCCGATCGGGTGAATGCGGTGTCACCCACCTATGCGATGGAGATCCGCACGCCCCAGTACGGCGAACAGCTGGATGGCCTGCTCAATTACGTCAGCGGCAAGCTGCGCGGCATCCTCAACGGCATCGACACCGACGACTGGAACCCCGCCACCGACCAGGCCCTGGTGGCCCCATTCACGGCTGCCACCCTTGAACAACGGGCCGCGAACAAACGGGCCCTGCAGGAGCGCTTTGGCCTGGCGGTGAACCCTCGCACCTACCTGATGGGAATGGTGAGCCGTCTGGTGGACCAGAAGGGGGTGGACCTGCTGTTGCAGGTGGCCGACCGGGTGCTGGCTTATACCGACAGTCAGATGCTGGTGCTGGGCACCGGCGACCGGGCCCTGGAATCGGGCCTGTGGCAGATGGCGGCCCGCCATCCCGGGCGTTTCGCCGTGTTCCTCACCTACGACGACGCCCTTTCCCGGCTGATCTACGGCGGCACGGACGCTTTCCTGATGCCGAGTCGCTTCGAACCCTGCGGGATCAGCCAGATGCTGGCGATGCGCTACGGCTCCATTCCCGTGGTGCGGATGGTGGGCGGCCTGGTCGACACCGTGCCCCCCAACGACCCTCTGGCCGGCACCGGCACGGGCTATGGCTTCGACCGCTATGAACCGATCGACTTCTACACCGCGATCGTGCGCTCCTGGGAGGCCTACCGCAACCCGGTGGGCTGGGCCCAGCTCCAGCAGCGCGCCATGGCCTGCGACTTCAGCTGGGCCCGCTCGGCCCTGGAATACGACGCCATGTACCGCGATGTCTGCGGGGTGAAGGAGCCCACCCCCGTGGCCGAGGACGTGGAGCGCTTCTCCCAGGGGCAGGATGCCGATCCCAGCCGGAGGGGGCTGGCCTCGCTGCTGCGGCGCCGCTGAGCCGGCCCCGTGGCCCGCAGCCCCGATCGCCGCACTGCCGCCGCGGGTCCACCCGGGCCCGCCCCTGGGGATGGCGGCCAGAGGTCGTCCACCAATCTCCCGGCTCCCTATGAGAGTCCCTGGGGGTTGTTGCAGCGGGATCTGATCGCCGTTCTGGCCACCCTGCGACTCCGGATCCAGGAGCTCTGGCGCCGCAACGGCGAAGGTGACCTGTCAGTTCCGGGCTTCTGGCCGCAGGCCCTGGCTTCCCTGTTCTGGCCGCTGTTGCTGGCGCTTGGCCTGGGGATTGTGGTGGCACTGCCTCGGGCGCTGATCCCGGCCAATCCGGGAGCGCCGTCACGGCCTGAGTCGCAACCTCAGTTGCAACTGCAGTCGCAACCCCGTTCGCTACAGCCGTCGCGACTGCTCCCCAGCCCTGCCTCCAGTTCAGGTCAGTCGCCCGCCCCCGCTGAGCCGGCTGTTGCGGCACCGCGTACCAGCGCAGCCGCGGACGCCGGTCGCGCCGCGTTGCAGTCGCAGGCTCCTGCTGCGGCTGACCAGCCTGCTGAGCTCCCGCAGCCCCTGCTCCAGCTCGACCCTCTGCTAGCGCTTTTGGCCAACGACGACCCGGAGCACCTGATCCGATCAGCCCATCCCGATCCCGCCGAGGCCAGACTCGAACTGCAATTGGACCAGGGGTTCGGCGCTCTGCCTGAGAGCCGCCAGCGGCAACTGGCCCAGCTTTGGCTGGAACGTTGTGAAGCGCTTGGCTACGAGCAGCTTCACCTGCTGGGCGGCAGCGGCGAGCTGCTGGGCCGGCGCGCCAGGGTGGGCTCCGGCATGATCCTGTTCTCAGCCAATCGGGAGTTCTGATCGTGTTGCGGCCGGCCCAGCTCATCGACCTCTGGGGCCCGCCGTCGCCCGCACCCGCAGCGGGCTCGCTCTCCTCCACTGGTGAGGCTCCGTTTGCGTTGATCAGCACCGACAGTCGCCAGAGCCTGAAAGGTGCCCTGTTTGTGCCGCTGGTGGGCGAGCGCTTCGACGGCCATGCCTATCTGCCGGCGGCCTTGGCGGCGGGTGCCCGGGGGGCGGTGTATGAGCCCGATCGCTGCCCTGCTCCGCTGATGCAGCAACTGGAGGCAGCAGCGGCGGCTGGCGCCCTGCTCTGGCCCGTGGCCAGCACCCAGGCGGCCTACCAGCAGCTTGCCGGCCTCTGGCGCCATGCGCTGTCGGCGGCGGTGGTGGCCGTGACCGGCTCGGCCGGCAAGACGACCACCCGCGAACTGATCCGCGCGGTGCTGGCGCAGCAAGGCCCGGTGCTGGCATCCAGTGCCAACGAAAACAACGATGTGGGCGTACCGCTCACCCTGCTGAAGGCCACCGCCGATCACCGGGCCCTGGTGGTGGAGATGGGCATGCGGGGACTGGGTGAGATCGGGCGGCTCAGCCATTGCGCTGAACCCGACATTGCGGTGATCACCAACATCGGCACCGCCCACATCGGTCGGTTGGGCAGTCGTGAGGCGATCGCCACCGCCAAGTGCGAGATCGTGGCTGCCCTCAGACCCGACGGGATGGTGGTGATTCCGGCCGGCGATCCGTTGCTGGAGGCGGCCCTGGCCCGGGTGTGGCAGGGGCGGGTGTGCCGCGTGGCCCTCGCCGATGATCCGCTGCCCGCGAGCGGTGATCCCGCGACAGGTTTGGAGCTTCCGCCAGCCGATCTGGTGGGCCAGCTGGATGGCGATGCGGGCTTGCTGCATGTGGAGGGCACCAGGCTGGTCGTGCCCCTGGAGGGCCGTCACAACGCCCGCAACCTGCTGCTGGCCCTGGCGGTGGGTCGGGAGCTGGGCCTGCCGATCGCCGACCTGGCACCGCTGGCGATGGACCTGCCGGGGGGCCGCAGCCGTCGGGTGCGGATCGGCGCCATCACCGTGCTGGATGAGACCTACAACGCGTCTCCTGAGGCCGTGCTGGCGGCCCTGGAGCTGCTGGCGCGCCAGGAAGGCCGCCGCTTTGCCGTGCTCGGCACGATGCTGGAACTGGGTGACCAGAGCCTCGCGCTGCACCGGCAGGTGGCCGAGCGGGCCCTGCAGCTGAGTCTTGATGGCCTGGTGGTGGTGGACGCCGGACCCGAGGGCGAGGCGATGGCCCAGGCTGCCGCCGGGTTGCCCCGTCTGGCCCGGGTGGACACGCCCGAGCAGGCGGCCGAGGTGGTGCGCGGTTGGCTGACAGCAGGCGATCAGTTGCTGCTCAAGGCGAGCCGTGGCGTGGCGCTGGAGCGACTGCTGCCGCTGCTGGAGGCCGACCTGGCGACGGCCTGAGCCTCAGCTGGGGGCGCAGCTCCTGAGCCTCAGCTGGAGGCAGCCGGTCCGCTCCAGTTTTCGCGCACCATCTGGCGGGCGCGACCGAGGGCGAGGGCGCCGCTGGGCACATCTCTGGTGAGGGTGGACCCGGCGCCCACGGTCACGTTGTCGCCCAGGGTGATCGGGGCCACCAGCACCGAGTTGGCGCCCGTCTTGCTGCCGGCGCCGATCGTGGTGCGGTGCTTGTTCACGCCGTCGTAGTTGGCGGTGATCGTGCCGGCCCCCACATTCACCCGTGCGCCCAGCTCGGCATCGCCGATGTAGCTGAGGTGGTTCACCTTCACCCCCTCGGCCAGGGAGCTGTTCTTGATCTCCACGAAGTTGCCCACGTGGCATCCGGGCGCCAGACGGGCACCGGGGCGCAACTGGGCGAACGGACCCACCGAGCAGCCTTCACCCACGCAGGCCTGGCGCAGAACCGATTGCAGCACCTCGCTGTTCTCCCCCACCGCGCTGTTCTCGATCAGGCAGCCGGGCCCGATGCGGCAGCCGCTGCCGATGCTGGTGTCGCCGCGGAAGTGGCACTGGGGCTCCACCACCACATCGCGGCCGAAGCGGGTGCCGTCGCTGAGGGTGCAACTGGCCGGGTCGATGAAGGTGACCCCCTCACGCATCCAGTGCTCCCGCAGCCGCTGCTGCAGCACCGCCTCGCACTGGGCCAGCTGCAGGCGGTCGTTGATGCCGTTGATCTCATCGGCATCGGCCACCTCCAGGTGCATGGCTGGGCTGAGCATTGCCACCGTGTCGGTGAGATAGAGCTCGCCCTGGTCGTTGTCGCTGCTGAGCCGGGGCAGCACCTCGGCCAGCTTCGGCCAGTTGAAGCAATAGATGCCGGCGTTGATCAGGGTGTTGGTGCGCTGGGCCTCGCTGCAGTCGCGGTGCTCCACGATCGCGCTCACCTGGCCGTCGGCACCGGCGAACACGCGGCCGTAGCCGGTGGGATCAGCGAGCCGGGCCGTGAGCAGGGTCACGGCGGCGCCGTTGGCGCGGTGCTGCTGGAGCAGCCGCTCCAGGGTTTCAGGGCGCAGCAGCGGCACGTCGCCGTTAAGCACCAGCACGTCGCCCTGGAAACCGGCGAGTGGGGCGAGCAGCTGTTGCACGGCGTGGCCTGTGCCGTTCTGGGGCTGCTGCAGCACGAACTCCAGCCCCTGGTGGCGGGCGAGCGACTGCTCCACCCGCTGGGCCTGGTGCCCCACGATCAGCAGCCGTCGCTCGGGACTGAGTCGCTCGCAGCTGCCCAGCACCCGCTCCACCAGGGTGGCGCCGGCCAGGGGCTGGAGCACCTTGGGCAGGTCGCTCTTCATGCGGGTGCCCTTCCCGGCGGCCAACACGGCAACGGCGAGCATCAGTGGGGCGGAGCGACTGGGCCGGAATCTACGCGGGCTTCCCGGTGGGCGAAACGGCACCGCTGGCGAAGCGCTCCAGGCCCCAGCGGCGCCGCCAGGCGCTGGTGCTCTCCGCCTTGCTGCTGGTCTGGACCGCCTGGCGGGCCGCCAGGATCTCGCCTGCACTGGCCCGGCTGGTGGGGTCGCGGTAGGGCTCGGCTGCGCGGGTGGCGAGGTGCTCCAGTTCCATGGGGGTGAGCGGCCGCAGCAGTGCCCCAGGCCCACTGCCGCTGGGCAGGGGGGAGGGGCTGGCGGCAGTGCCGTAGCTCCACGCCGGCGGCGGCGCGGCGATCGAGGCCAGCTGCAGCCCCGCCAGCTGCAGGGTGCGTCGCACTGCGGCGGCGCAGCAGTAGGTGAGCAGCCGGCCCTCGGGCTTCAGCAGCCGGGCCAGGGCGCCGAGAAACTCCAGGCTCCAGAGTTCCGGGCAGCGTTGGGGGGAGAAGGCATCGAGCAGCACCAGATCGCAGCCTCCGGCCAGCCCCTGACCGCCGGCCATCGCGGGCCTGAGCAGCGCGCCAACCCGCTGGCGGGCATCGCCCCAGAGCAGCTGGGCGCGGGCTGAGCGGCTCTGTTCGTTGTGGCCCTGCTCCAGCAGGCCCGCCAGCAGCTCCAGCGTGGCCGGCTGCCACTGGCGGCGGAAGGGCTCGGCGGCCAAGGCCTGGCGCAGGGGATCGGGGTCGAGCTCCAGGCCCCAGAGCTGCAGGCTCAGCCCCCGCGCTTCGGCGGCCTCCAGCAGGGCGGCGGTGTTGGTGCCCAGGCCGACGCCCACATCCACCACCACCAGCTGGCTGCCGGGGGCGAAGCGCTCCAGCTGGGCGGGCCGCACGAATTTGGCCTGAGCCTCCCTCAGGGCGCCGATCCGCCCATGGAAGCCCTCGCCGAAGCGCGCGCTGAACAGGCTGAAGCTGCCGTCGGCTCCGTGCTGGGGCCGCAGGCCCTCCCCTGCCGGCGCCGCTTCAGGCTCGCAGTCGCTGCAGGTCATCCCAGAAGCCGGGGTAGGAAACGGCCGCCGCTTCCGGCCGGTGCAGGGAGGTGGTGCCACTGGCTACGAGGGCGGCCACAGCCAGACTCATGGCCACCCGGTGGTCGGTCTCGCTGTCGACCGTGGCGCCGCGCAGTTCGGTGACGCCGGTGATCGCCATGCCGTCGTCGAACTCCTCGATGCGGGCACCCATGGCGCCGAGCTGGCGGGCCATCACCGCCAACCTGTCGGTTTCCTTCACGCGCAGCTCCTCGGCTCCCGTGACGCGGCTGACCCCCTCGGCGCAGCAGGCGGCCACCGCCAGCACCGGGATCTCATCCACCAGGCGGGGGATCAGCTCGGCGCCGATCACAAAGGGCCGCAGCGGCCCGTGGCTCACCTGCAGATCGCCCACCGGCTCGCCGGCCACGTCGCGCTGGTTGAGCACGGAGAGGCGGGCACCCATCTGCTCGAGCACCTCGAGGATGCCGGTGCGGCTGGGGTTGAGGCCCACGTTTTCCACCGTGAGTGCGGCGCCCGGGGTGACGGCAGCCGCCACCAGCCAGAAGGCGGCTGAGCTGATGTCGCCCGGCACCACCACGGCCTGGCCGCGGAGACTGGCGCCCGGAGTCACGGTCACCTGGGTGAGTCCGGGTCCACCCACCTCCAGCCGGGCTCCGAAGGCCCGCAGCATGCGCTCGCTGTGGTCGCGGCTCTGCACCGGTTCGATCACGGTGGTGGGCCCCTCGGCGGTGAGGCCGGCCAGCAGGATGGCGCTCTTCACCTGGGCCGAGGCCACGGGGGTGTGGATGGTGGTGCCGCGCAGGGGCTGGCCCTGCACCGCCAGAGGGGCGAAATTGCCGTCTTTGCGGCCGTGGATCACCGCACCCATTTGGGCCAGGGGGGCGCCCACGCGCCGCATCGGCCGGCCCCGCAGCGACGCGTCACCCGTGAGCACGAAGTGGCGACCCGCCCGGCCGGCCAGTAGGCCCAGCATCAGCCGCATGGTGGTGCCGGAGTTGCCGCAGTCGAGCACGTCGGCCGGTTCCTGGAAGCCGTCGAGCCCCACCCCCTGCACGGTCACCGGCTCGCCGGCGCGGATCGGCGATACCTCCACCCCCATGGCCCGCAGGCAGGCAGCGGTGCTGAGCGGATCCTCGGCGGGCAGCAGGCCCTCGATGCGGGTCTCGCCCTCGGCGATGGCGCCGAACAGCAGGGCGCGGTGGGAAATCGACTTGTCTCCCGGCACCCGCACGCGGCCGTGCAGGCTGCCGCCGCCGCTGAGCTGCAGGGGGCTGGAGCTGGCGGCGTTGGACTCAGCCACGGGCAGGCAGGGCGCTGGTGCGGCGATCCTATGGAGTGTGCTCTCCGGCGCCGATGGCCTGGCTCCTGTCGTTGTTGCTCTGCCTGCTGCTGGCAGCGCCCGCCATGGCGGCCGGGCCCGAACCCCTCCAGCGCGATGCCTATCTGTGTGAAGGCGAACCGCTGCTGGCGGAGGTGTTCGCCGGCGCCGTGGATGCGCCCGGCATCCCCAACACGGCCGCCGGCACCGCGCCCGGCGCCTACGTGGTGCTGCAGTGGCGCGGCGTGCGCCTGCAGCTGCCGCGCACCAACAACGCCGGGGCCCCCAGCTATACCGATGGCCGCTGGTGGTGGAGTCCGGTGGATCCGGACCATCCGGAGTTCAAGCAGCGGCGGGGCGGGGTGGAGCGTTATGGATGTGAGCGGCAAGCTCGGTAACCGACTGGATGACCGTTGCCGCCATCCATTGGCGGGGGAGGGCTCCAGCGTGTAGGCCAGCGGATTGAGGGCCAGTCGCTGCTCCGAGCTGGGTGGTTCTCCCACTCAGCGGCGACAAGCCCCATCACCCCTCAGGGCCGCGGAAGTCGCCCAGCGCTTCGCTTGCCGCCCCAGCTTTGTTGCCGCGCACCCGCCAGCTGTTGCTGGGCCGATGTTCGTAGAAATCGGCCCCCCAGCAAGCCGAGCAGCGGCCAGGGATAGCCCACCAGCAGGCGGTGGCAGATCAGGCTCAGTTTGGGATTGTTCTGGACACCGAGGAACAGGTTGTGGCTGCTGGCCAGATTGTCCATGCCGGTGACCACCCCTGGCTGGATCGAGATCGCGATGGATGGCGGCCTGGTGCAAGCAGCTGGCAGTGATTCAGGTTGATCGATCCTCTGTGGAGATGCCATCTCCATGTCTGCCGACTAATCTTGCTGCATGTCTAGAGATAGAAAAACTGAGTGTTCTAAATGCTAGCCTTAACTTAAAGATTGGCTCGGTGCAGTGCACCAAGCAAGCCGGACTCTGGCTGCTGCGGTCGCTGCTGGATGTGTCGGCTGGTGCCACCAGTAAGGAGCGAACCCGAGCCTGCCAGGAGCCCCGCCATGGGCCATGCGTTCAGAACCCTGCGGCGGCGAAATCTTGGCCGGCAAACGCCAGGGGCAGCTGCTCCCGCTCGGCGAGGGCGGCGGCGAAACAATCGCCGAAGTTGAGCTGAGCGGCATGGCCCAGGCCCTTTCCGAAGCGCTGGTAAACAGCGAGGGCGCGGCGTGCCAGGTGGGCATCCACAGGCACGACATCGGGGTCGAGCACCGCCAGCAGAGCCTCAACAGGCTCCAGGATGGCGCGGCAATGGGCCACCACAAGCAGTTCCTGCAGGGTGCCGGCGGAGATGCGCAGCAGCGCTGCCTCTTCCAGCCGCCGCTGATGGTGCTCCCAGCCGTGCTCCCGCTGGATGATCGCGATCAGCACCGAGGTGTCGAGGATCATCCGGGCAGGCCATCGCTGTCGTAGAGGCTGTCGGCCGCAAAGGGCCGCGCCTGGTCGCAGGCCAGCTGCTGCAGGGCGGGCAGCTCCTGGCGCAGCCGCTCGATGCGCCGCAGTCGCCGCTGCCGCTGCAGCTCCGCCTCCAGAGCCTCCCGCACGATCTCGGTGGCGCCGCGGCCGGTGAGCTGCCGCAACTGGGCGATCAGCTCATCCACCCGCGGGCTTTTGATGTTGACCGCCATTCCACCCTATGGGTATGGAAAGTGATTCTACCGGAGCTTGCCGCTCTGATCAGCTGGCACCAGCGCCGGCACATCGGCAATCAACCCCTTGGCGGCGGCCTGCAGCATGCTGCCCGAAGCGGGCGGGCTGTGTTGGTGATGGGACGACGTGCTGCCGTTGGCGATTCCTTCCGGTGATGCCACACCTTGCTCTGGTCTGGTCAGGGTGATGGGGTCAGTTGCGCTTCAGTGACCAGCGGCTGGGGGCCGACGCACTGGCGGACCTGAAGCAGGACCATGAGCGCAACGGCAGCGGCATCCATCGCCTCGCCCTGTGCCGCCGGCTTGGAGCCCTTTGTGGTGCAGCCTCGCTCCTGTGATGCAGCACGATGGCTGCATGCGGAGATCACGAATGCAAGCCCAAGAATCACTCGGGCAGGAATGAACCCGGGATTGGACAAGGGAATCTCTGGGCAACAGGGGTTTTAGCGCTCTTTGAGGCCGGCAAAGCAGCCTTTGACTTGGCTTGGACTCTGAGGTTGCTTCCTGGTCGCGCTACGGACTCATTTCAGCGTCATCTGGCTGGT
>JBIIIC010000036.1:0-3855 GCA_044235095.1 Prochlorococcaceae cyanobacterium
TGGCAACAACCAGACGTTGTCTGGATCAATGAACCGCCAGATGACACAACAGCCGAGGAGGAGTTACTCTTTCGGCAGGCGGCCTAAATGGCGCCAACCGGCGACATCTTTCCTGAAAGTCACCGCTTCACCAGGGCGGGGTTGTCGTGCACCAGCCGCAGGCTGGTGCCATTGCAGAGCACACCCCAGTTGGAGCTGTCGTCGGCATTGAGGCATTCCTGCAGGCAACTGTGGGGCGAACGGCGGCGGCCGTCCTGGCCGAACTGCTTGTGCCCCTTATCCAGCTCGTCGTTGCTCAGGCTGGTGAACACCAACGGCACCACGTTTGCGAAGGCCTGGTGCGTGATCGGGAAGAGGGCTTCGGCGATTTGGCGAGGTGGGCAGGACCCCAGGTCGGCCCAGCCGAACACCTGCTCCATCAGTCGCTGGCTGAACCACCCCGCCCAGGGCATGGCTTCCCCCCGCCGGCGCAGCTCCTGGGCTTCCTGCCAGAGGGCCTTGGCGCGGTTCCAAGCTTGATCCACCGCCACCTGTAACCGCTGGTTCTTCTGCAGGCCGTAGTCACTGGCCTTCTGCTGCGGCGCCTGTTGCAGCGCGATCTGTTCGATCAACGAGGCCGGCAGCAGCCCACCCACCAGCTGGATGGCGTTGAACTGCAGAGTGGCGGAAAGGCGGCGGCGGGGCATGGGAGTCAGGCGGGCTGCACGGCGCTGAACAGGCGGATCCAGAGGGGCGCCATCAGAATGAGGTTGAAGCGCCTGGGTTCCCGCCGCACGCCTGCGTCATGAACTACTTGACCCTGGAGAATGTCCCCGACGACCTGGCCCACCGGCTGCGGCAACGGGCCGCGCGCAATGGGCGAACCCTCAGTGATGAAGTGATCGCCGAGATTTCCGAGCTGGAGCTGCGGGAGGCTGCCGAGTATGGGGGCGAGCCGGTCGCAGAGCCCGAGCCCGTTGATCTGGAGGCCACGCTCAAGCGCATGGACGAGATCCGTGCCGGACTGCGCGCCGCAGCCGTTACAGAAGGGAGGCCCATCCTGGACGTGCCGCTGTTGCCGCCGATGACGGAGCAGGAGAAGGCGGCCGAACGCGAGCTTTTTGCGCGCCTGCGAAGCCAGTTCAAGGGGCCGCCGCTCACCAGCGAAGAGATCATCGCGGCGATCGGCCGTGACAGCCATCCACCGGAACTGGATCACTTCGGCAACCGCATCAACCCTTAATCCTGATGTTGGTTGCAGATACCAATGTGCTGATCGAGCTGTTTCTGCCAAGCCCCTTCTGCCCGCTTGTGCTGGCTTGCAGGGATGCAGACGACGATTGGCGACTGCCCAGTCTGTGGGTGCATGAGTTCCGCCATGTGCTTCTGAAATTCTTGCGGGCTGGCCAGCTCGATCTGCCAGCGGCCTTGAACCATCTGGCTGTGGCCGAGCAGAAGTTTCTGCCACGAACCATTGCCGTTCCCAGTGCTGACGCTCTACAGCTGGCGCATCAACATGGCTGCTCCAGTTACGACGCTGAATTCGTGGTGCTTGCGCAACAGCTGGCCTGCCCGCTGCTGACGTTTGACCGCAAGCTGCTGCAGCTGTTCCCTGACGTGGCGATCCGGCCTGGTTCATAGTTGCGGCGCAGGAAGCAGCACAAACAGGCCGATCACATCCACCGGCAGGCTCGGTTCGCAGCGGAAGCGCATCCGCAGCGCCCCACCGGTTCCCACTGCCGCCTGACGGACCCGGCGGTGATCGTCTTCTGCCTGGGTGGCGCGATCCAAGGCCAGGGTGTGCAGGTCGGCTTCCAGGCCCGGCAGCTGTTGGAGAGCCCGCTCCAGTTCCATCTGCCGCTGGCCCGGTTGCACATTCCCCACGGCTGGTTGCTGGAGCAGGGCCAAAGCCTCTGCCTCCGCCAGCACCCGCAGCCCAGCGGCCGCGCAGTGCACGGTGAGGCACTCCTCCACCAGCAGCGGCGGCATGGCTTCAAAGCCGGCGTCGGTTCGGCGCTCCTGGTTGATCTGGTGCCGCAGCCGCAGCAGTAGCAGGGTGGTGCGCTCCTTCACTCCGTTGGTGCGGACCACGGCACTGCGGGCTGCCAGCTCCGGTTCTTCCCCGCTCAGGGCTCGCTCGGCCACAAACTCCGCCAGCTCCACCACCAACGGATGGGAGCGGCTGAGCAACTGGGCGCCATCGCGGCAGGGCGAGCTGGTGCAGAGGCTCAGCCGCCCCTCCAAGCCTTGGCTCTCCAGCCGTTCCCGCAACGCGCGCCGCTCAGGCGGGATTTCTGTCAGGTTGAACTGCCATGCACCACCCGCTGCGGCTGGTGCCGGTAGCCGCAGGCGGGCGCAGGCCTCCACCAGCAGCCGCTCCACCGCGGCGTGATCACCGAGTGCCTCCTTGCTGCGCTGCCACTCCGGCAGCACCTCCTCGGGCTTGAGGCGCCGCTGGGCAAAGATCGTCTGCGTGCGCTTGGCGTTCTCCTTGGCGCTCTGCCACTGCTGATCGAGGGTGGCCTCCCAGCCCACCAGCGGCAGCACCTCGGGCATGCCCGGGGGCGTCGCCAGCCCCAGATCCAGCCCCAGCTGCTGCACCGATTCACCCAGCACATCCGCGAGCACCGCCTGGGTGATCGAGTTCATGTCGCCCGGCACCGGCACGCTCACGCCCAGTTCCTTGCGGATCACCTTCTCTTTGTTGAGGATCACCGCCAACACCCGCTCATCCACCGGGTTGCGGCGATTGGGGTCTTTGCAGGCCCCATGCAGCATCAGGGCCCGAACGGTGTTGCGGGCCTGGCCAAAGCGGTCCACCCGGCCCTCGCGTTGCTCATGGCGTGTGGGGTTCCAGCAGAGGTCGTAGTGGATCACCGCATCGAAACTGCGCTGCAGGTCGATCCCCTCCGAGAGGCAATCGGTGGCCACCAGCACCGGGGTTTTGGGCTTCTCCGGATCGAACGCCTCCGCCTCCAGCGCCGCAATCCGCTCCACCCGCTCCTCGGGCGGCAGCTCGCCGGTGACGGCCCGGACCACGGTGCTGCGCTTGGGCAGGGCAGCGGTGAGTTCTTCTGCCAGGTAGTGGGCGGTGGGGCGAAAGCGGCAGAAGATCACCGGCCGGTAGCCCTCGCCCAGCAGCTCCTGCACCTGCCGCACCAGTTGCCGCAGCCTGGGGTCCTTGCTGGGGCCCCGCAGACCCTCGGCCGTTTCGATCAACACTTCCAGATGGGCCCGATCAGCCTCCACCGCCAGATCGCCTCCCGGGGCGGTCTCCTCTTCTGACATCGCCTCATCGAGGCCGTCGAGCACTCCCTGGCTTGCGAGGGCCTCCAGCTCGCTGAGCTGCTGCTCTTCACTGAAATCGCGCCCGTTGCCCTGCTCCAGGCCAGCCAGCTTGGTGCGCAGCGACACGGCTGCAGCTGCAGGGCTGCTGCTGATGCAACGCAGCAACGCCAAGGCCGCCCACCAGCTCATCCGCTGCCGCAGCCGGCTCTGACCGGCGCTGCGTTTGATCAGCGTGCGGGCGTACTCGAGCACGTCGTTGAACAGGGCTCCCCAGGCGCCGGTGAGCTCATAGGTGGCTTCACGGGTTTCGCGATCGGGGAAGTCGGAGCCGTCACTGCCCCACTCCGCCCGGATGTCCTGGCGCCGACGCTGCACGAAGTGATCCCCCAGCTCATCCCGGAGGGCATCGCGCCGTGATCCCTCGGGCATCGTGCCCAGCTCGGCAAATTTCGCATCCAGCAGCCCCGGTGACTTTCAGGAAAGATGTCGCCGGTTGGCGCCATTTAGGCCGCCTGCCGAAAGAGTAACTCCTCCTCGGCTGTTGTGTCATCTGGCGGTTCATTGATCCAGACAACGTCTGGTTGTTGC
>JBIIIC010000006.1:0-136547 GCA_044235095.1 Prochlorococcaceae cyanobacterium
TCCTCTCGGGAGCTCTCGGGGCCGTCGCCTCTCGGCGACTCAGAAAACTTACAACACCGTCGGCTCTCGCCTTCTTCAGTTGCAAGCTGCGCTCCGCTTCCGTCGCGCAGTCCAAAAAGGTAGCACCCCATACCGCCAGCCCGTCAACCCCCGCACCGACAACAGCGACTTGAGAGGGCATCAAGCCTTGCTGTGACAGGGCTTTTCCGAGATGGCTGCCCGATCGGGCCAGTCTTTCTATGGTGCCGGCAGGGGGCTTTCCAGCCCCAATGGAGCCAGGCATGGCACGGCAATTCAGCCAGGAACAACTGCGGGTCAGGCCCAGTTCCAAGGAAGAAGCCGTGGTGGCCGGAGCCCGCGAGCACTTCGAGCGCACCCTGGTGCGGGTGCGCGGCCAGCTCGTGGGCTCAGTTGCCGCACTGGAGCACCCCCGCAAAAGCGACGCGGCCAACTACGGCGAAGTGTTCCTGCGCGACAACGTGCCGGTGATGCTCTACCTGCTGCTGCAGGGGCGCACCGAGATCGTGCGCAACTTCCTCAACGTGTGCCTGGACCTGCAGAGCAGCAGCTACCAGACCCGCGGGGTCTTCCCCACCAGCTTCGTGGAGGAGAACGGCATCCTGCTGGCCGACTACGGCCAGCGCTCGATCGGCCGGATCACCTCGGTGGACGCCAGCCTTTGGTGGCCGGTGCTCTGCTGGCTCTACGTGCAGAAGAGCCGCGATCTGGAGTTTGGCGCCAGCCAGAAGGTGCAGCGCGGCGTGCAACTGCTGCTCGACCTGGTGCTGCATCCCACCTTCGAGGGCACACCGGTGCTGTTTGTGCCCGACTGCGCCTTCATGATTGACCGTCCCATGGATGTGTGGGGCGCTCCGCTCGAGGTGGAGGTGCTGTTGTTTGGCTGCCTGCGCAGCTGCTGCCAGCTGATGGAACTGGCACAGCGAGGCACGATGAGCCGGCTGCTGGAGCAACGGCTGGTGCTCACCCGCCAGTGGCTGCACGACCTGCGCTCCTTCCTGCTCAAGCACTACTGGGTAACCAGCAAGACCATGCAGGTGCTGCGGCGCCGGCCCACCGAGCAGTACGGCGAGCACCAGCACGAAAACGAATTCAATGTGCAGCCCCAGGTGATCCCCCCCTGGTTGCAGGACTGGCTCGAGAACCGCGGCGGATACCTGATCGGCAACATGCGCACCGGCCGGCCCGACTTCCGCTTCTACAGCCTCGGCAATTCCCTGGCCTGCCTGTTCGGCCTGCTCACCGCACCCCAGCAGCGAGCCCTGTTCCGGCTGGTGCTGCACAACCGCGCCGATCTGATGGCCCAGATGCCGATGCGCATCTGCCATCCGCCGATGGACCAGGAGGAGTGGACCAACAAGACCGGCTCCGATCCCAAAAACTGGCCCTGGAGCTACCACAACGGCGGCCACTGGCCCAGCCTGCTCTGGTATCTGGGCGGGGCGATCCTGCTGCATGAGCAGAAGCACCCGGCAGCCGACGTGCTGCTGATGGGCCAGATGAAGGCCATGCTCGAGGAGTGCTACTGGAGCCAGCTCAACCAGCTGCCGCGGCAGCAATGGGCCGAATACTTCGATGGGCCCACCGGCACCTGGGTGGGTCAGCAGGCTCGCACCTACCAGACCTGGACGATCGTGGGCTTCCTGCTGCTCCACCACTTTCTGCGGGTGCAGCCGGGCGATGTGCAACTGCTGGACATCGGCGGCTAAGCACAAAAAAACCGCGGCCTGGGCCGCGGTTAGAGGACTGGACAGTGAAGCTTGAGCTCAGAACAGGCCCAGGGTGAGGGACTTGTCGATCGGCAGGGCAGCACCGATCCCGAGGTAGATGGTGAAGAAGGTGCCGAACAGGAACACAGCCATCGCAACCGGACGGCGGAAGGGGTTCTGGAACTTATTGAAGCTCTCGATGAAGGGCACCAGCATCAGACCCAGCGGGATCATCGTCTGCAGGGCGATACCGAGGAGCTTGTTGGGCACCACCCGCAGGATCTGGAACACGGGGTAGAGGTACCACTCAGGAAGGATCTCCAGAGGGGTGGCGAAGGGATCGGCCTTGTCGGCCAGCATGGCGGGGTCGAGCACCGCCAGACCCACGATGCAGCCGATAGTGCCCAGGATCACCACTGGGAACATGTAGAGCAGGTCGTTGGGCCAGGCCGGCTCTCCGTAATAGTTGTGACCCATGCCCTTGGCCAGCTTGGCCCGCAGCTTGGGGTCGGTGAGATCAGGCTTCTTGAGAATGTGCATGGCGGTGAGGCCGGTGAGGAGAGGCTAGAAGCGGAAGCGTTACAGCGCGGGCCTCAGGCACCAACAGTCACAGGTGTCCGAGGCCGGTCGCCAGGGATCACAAGGGACCAGAGATGCCCTGCTTGCGGATCATCAGGAAGTGCATGAGCATGAAAACCGCCAGCAGCCAGGGCATCACAAAGGTGTGCAGGCTGTAGAAACGGGTGAGGGTGGCCTGACCCACGCTCTCGCCACCGCGGAGCAACTCCACCATGAAGTCGCCCACAACGGGGACTGCCGCAGGCACGCCGCTCACGATCTTCACAGCCCAGTAACCCACCTGGTCCCAGGGAAGGGAATAACCGGTGACGCCGAAGCTCACGGTGATCACGGCCATGGTGACGCCGGTGACCCAGGTGAGCTCACGGGGGCGCTTGAAGCCACCGGTGAGGTACACGCGGAACACGTGCAGGATGAGCATCAGCACCATCATCGACGCGCTCCAACGGTGCACGGAGCGAATCAGCCAGCCGAAGCTGACGTCGGTCATCAGGTACTGCACCGAGGCGTACGCCTCAGCCACGGTGGGCTTGTAATAGAAGGTCATCGCAAACCCAGTGGCGAACTGGATCAGGAAGCAGACCAGGGTGATGCCGCCGAGGCAATAAAAGATGTTGACGTGCGGGGGCACGTACTTGGCGGAGATGTCGTCGGCGATCGCCTGGATCTCGAGACGCTCCTCAAACCAGTTGTAGACGGGGTTTGCGGGGCCCCCTGGGCTTCCAGCAGGAGTGTTCGCCATGCAGCTGGGTGGATTGGTTGCGAGAGTCTACGCACCGCCTCAATGCCTGCGTGAGCGCCTTGCGCCCTTTCTCCCGGCTGCCCGAAACCCAGCGACCAAAGCCGGCCCGGCACCTCTGGAGCCAACGGATCCCGGCCCTGCTGCTGGTGATCTGGCTCCTGGGCCAGGCCGCACCTGTGGCAGCTCTGAGCGATGCCCAGCAGCTGGTGGTGGAGGCCTGGCGCCTGGTGAACCAGAGCTATGTGGATCCCGCCCGCTTCGAAGCCGTGCACTGGCGACGCCTGCGCCAGAAAGCCCTGGAGCGCTCGATTGAAAGCTCCAGCGACGCCTACGACGCCATCGAGGCGATGCTGACGCCGCTGGGCGATCCCTACACCCGCTTGCTACGGCCGGCCGACTACGCCGCCCTGCGTTCCAGCACAGAAGGCACGGTGAGCGGGGTGGGCCTGCAGCTGGGCCTGCGCTCGAGCGACCAGGCCATCGTGGTGATCGCTCCCCTCGATGGTTCGCCGGCCGCCGAGGCCGGCATTGCCTCCGGCGCCGAATTGTTGCGTGTGAACGGCCAGGCCACGGCGGCTCTGGGTCTGGAGCAGACAGCCGCGGCCCTGCGGGGCAGCAGTGGCACCACGGTCTTGATCACGGTGCGCAGTGGCGAGGGTGTGCGGGAGGTGGAGCTGGAGCGCCGCCAGGTGGACCTGCGGCCGGTGCGCAGTCGCCGCCTTCGGGTTGGCGACCACACCCTGGGATACCTGCGCATCACCCAGTTCGCCGAGCCAGTGCCGGCCGGGGTGCAGGAGGCCATCGCCGATCTCAGCGCCCAGGGCATCGAGGGTCTGATCCTCGACCTGCGCAACAACTCCGGCGGCCTGGTGAGTGCGGGGCTGGCCGTGGCCGATCAGCTGCTCGACGGCCAGCCTGTGGTGGAAACCGAGGGCCGCGAGGGCATCAGTGCGCCCCAGCGCTCCAGCCCCGGCAGCCTCTACCCCGGACCGATGATCACCCTGATCAACGGCGGCACCGCCAGTGCCAGTGAAATCCTGGCCGGCGCCCTGCAGGACGATGGCCGCAGCCAGCTCCTGGGCAGCCGCAGCTTCGGCAAGGGCCTGATCCAGACCCTGATCTCCCTGGGCGATGGCAGTGGACTCGCGGTGACCGTGGCCCGCTACGTGACGCCGAGCGGCCGCTCGATCCAGGGGCAGGGCCTGCTGCCCGATCTGGAGCTGCCCCAGCCCGAGCCGCTCAACCCCGGGGGCCCCGGCGACAGCTGGCTGGAGCAGGCGGAACGGCTGCTGGTGACGCAGCTCGGGGGGAGCTGAGATGGCCAGCCGCACCTATCACGATCCGTTGCATGGGGCGATCCGGCTCGACCGCAACGAGCCGGCCGAAGCCCTGGTGATGGACCTGATCGACACGGCACCCTTCCAGCGGCTGCGGCGCATCCGCCAGCTGGGCCCCGCCTTTCTCACCTTCCACGGCGCTGAATCCAGCCGCTTCACCCACTCCCTGGGCGTGCTGCACCTGGCGCGCCAGACCCTCGGCCACCTGGAGCGGCAGGCTCCCGCCCTGGCCGTCCACCGGGGCGTGCTCTATGCCGCGGCCCTGCTGCACGACGTGGGCCATGGCCCCCTCAGCCACACCGGCGAGGAGATGTATGGCCTGCGCCACGAGACCTGGTCGGGGCGACTGGTGCGCGAGCATCCCGACCTGCGTGACCGGCTCGAAGCCTTTGCCCCGGGCACCGCGGAGGCGGTGGGCACGTTGCTGGAACACGGACGCCATGGGCATGGAGCGATCCAGGCACTGGTGAGCAGCCAACTCGACTGTGACCGGCTCGACTACCTGCTGCGCGACAGCTACAGCACTGGGACCAGCTATGGCCAGCTGGATCTCGAACGCATCCAGGCCGCCCTCTGCCTGGCGCCCGATGGCAGCCTGGCGATCCACCCCAAGGGCCTGATGGCCGTTGAGCACTACCTGGTAGTGCGCAATCTGATGTATCGCAGCGTCTACAACCACCGGCTCAATGTGGTGAGCAACTGGCTGCTCAGTCAGGCCATCGGCACCGCCCGGCGATTGGGATCGGAGCGGGTGTGGGCCGATCGGGTGATGGCCCGTTGGCTCTGGCGGATGGATGGGCTCGATCTGGAGGCCTTCCTGGCCAACGACGACCTGCGCACGGGCTACCACCTACAGCGCTGGGCCGAAGAAGGGCCTGCGGAGCTGGCCGATCCCTGTCGCCGGCTGTTGGAGCGACGCCTACCCAAAGCCACCGACGTGAGCCGGCTGTCGCCTGCCCAGCGGCTGGAGCTGCTGGCCCAGGCCCGCTCCCTGAGCACGGCTGCGGGCCTGGATCCCGAACGCAGCTGCGGCCTGCAGCAGCGCCAGAGCAGGGGATACCACCCCTACAAAGGCGGCTTGCGGCTCTGGGATGGCCAACTGTTGCAGGCGCTGGAGCAGCGCTCCGCGCTGGTGCGGAGCCTCACGGAGCCCACCGAATGGGCCTGGCTGATCCATCCCCGCTGCGTGAGCGAGCCCTTGCGCGCCAGGCTGGCCTGACCCACAAGGGTGAACACTGCGTTGAACCCTGCGTTGCACTGATGGCGATGTCCGGCCACCTGGAGTTCGGCCAACCCGAGTGGGGCCAGCCCCATGTTCTGCGGCTGCCCCCAGGCGACGACACCGCCCTGGGAGCGGCCACGGCCGTGCTGGCCGATGCGGCCCTGCAGCACGGTTTGCTCCCCCCGGGGCCGCTGAAACTGGAGAGCGGGCTGCGGCCCCTCACGGCAGCCGAACTCCAACAGCTGCAAGCGATGCTGGCGGAGGCAGGCCTGGAGCTGGTGAGCGTGGCCAGCGGAGAGGCCGGCACCCGGGTGGCCGCCGCTGGCCTGGGGCTGGCCTGGGAGCCGCTCCCAGCATGGCCAGAGCCGGCAGCTGCTGGTGCAATTGAGACAGACGACACTCCTGAACCGGGGAAGCCGGGGCGACTCACCCTTCACCAGGGAACCCTGCGCTCCGGTGACCACCTGGATGCCGCTGGATCCGTGCTGGTGCTTGGGGATGTGAATCCCGGCGCGCGCATCACCGCCGCCGGCCACGTGCTGGTGTGGGGGCAGCTGCGGGGAGTGGCCCACGCCGGCAGCAAGGGCGACCGGAGTGCACGAATCGCGGCCCTGCAGCTGCGGCCAGTGCAGTTGCGGATCGCCGAGCTTGTGGCCCGGGGGCCAGCCGACTCGCCACCCATCGGGCTGGCGGAGCAGGCCGTGATCGTGGATGGCGCCATCGCCATCCAGCCAGCCCAACCGCAGTGGCCCCTGGCCACCGGGAAGCAGACCGGCCGCTAGCGATTCACCACGCCAAGGGCGCCGAGCAACCCGGCCACCGCCATGAACCACAGCGGTGAGATTCTGGTGCGCAGCATCAGCACACACACCACCGCCGAAACGGCATAGGCCGGGGTGTCGTGGTTGGAGATGCGGAGAATCTTCAGGCCCACGGCAAACAGGATACCCAGGGTGATCGGGCCCATGCCCCGCTCGAAAGCCACCCGCACCGGCGAATCGCGCAGCCGGTTCCAGCTCAGGGAGGCAACCACCATCACCAGAGTGGAAGGCAGCAGGATGGCGAGCTCGGCAGCCGCACCGCTGAGCAAGGCCCAGAGCGGCCCTTCCCGCACGGCCGCCCCCATCCCCAGCAGACCCACGATCATCGAGCTGGGGCCTGGGGCCGCCTCCGCCAGGGCATAGAGATCGGCGAATTGCCTGGAGCTGAGCCAGCAGTATTTGTCGACAGCCAGGTAGTGGTACTCACTGAGCAGGGTGTTGCCACCGCCCAGAGAGAACAGGGAGAGGCTGAGGAAATCCCAGATCACGGCCAGCAGGTTGCGCCAATCGCCAAGGGAGGCGGCCTCACAGAGGTGGCCCGCGGCTGTGCTCATCACTCGGGAGCGCCCTTGACGCCCCCTGGGCGCGGCCAGTACCAGGCCATCGCCAGCGGACCAGCCACCAGCACCAGGGGCACCAGGCGCACGTGAAACACATCCATCGCCAGAAAGGCGCCCGCGGCCAGCACCAGTGCCACCGGATCGCGGCTGTAGCTGCCTGCGATCTTGAAGCCCATCGACAGGGCCATGCCAGCGGCGGCGGTGATCACACCGGCCAGCACCCGATCCACAGCCATCACCAGGTGCAGCTCGAAATAGGCCAGCCCGAGCAGCAGCAACAGGCCGAACGGCAGCAGCAGCATGCCGGCCAGGGCCGCCACGGCACCGGAGAGGCCGTGGAAGCGGCTGCCGATGTACACAGCCATGTTGATCTGGTTGGGACCAGGGAACAGCCGCGCCACCGTGAGGCCGGTGATGAAGGCCTCGTTGCTCATCCAGCGGCGCTGCTCCACCACGATCCTCTGGCTCCAGGCCGAAAGCCCCCCTCCAAAGGAGGACAGGGCCACCTGCTGCATGCCCAGAAACAGCTCGAGGTGGCTGGGATGGGGCAGGTCGGATCCGCCGTCGCCCCCTTCTGCGGTGATCTGGTGAGCACCCATCAGTGGTGCACGAAGTGGGGATCCGGGAGCAACTCGCCCACCTCGTGATACGTGGGGTCGAGAGGGTCCGGGGCGCTGTAGCGCTTGGCGACCTCCCAGTCGGCCTGGAAGGTATCGCGCAGCCTGGCCACCACATCCGGAGCATCCACCTCGATTCCCAGCTCGCGCCGCACATCGAAGGCGCTGCGATCGATGTTCATCGAGCCGGTGAGAGCGGAGGTGCCATCCACAAGAATCAGCTTGGCGTGCAGTTTGAGCTGTTTCTGGCGGCGGATCTTGACACCGAAACGCTCCATCAGCCTCAGGGAACTGAAGGTGTCGTAGATATCCCAGTCGCTGATGCCGTGCTTGCCCCCGCACAGCACCCGCACCTTCACGCCGCGCTCGCGGGCCGCCACGATCCGCTCAAGGATCACCGCATCCACAAACTTGGGGTGCTGAATCCACAGGGTCTGGCTGGCGCCGTCGATGATCCGGGCCATCTGGCCGCGGCTGTAGGAGTTGCTCCACACAAGACCCACATCGAGACGGGGCACAAACGGCTGGCGCTGCCAGTCGGCCTCAAAGCCGGCGCTCACCTGCTCGATCACCTCAGGATCGTGGCTCACCACGCCGTAGTCGCGGGTTTGGGTGAAGTATTTGTCGGCGAAATTAAAGGTGGCCACCAGGGCCGCGTGACCGTCGATCACCATCGACTTCTCATGGGTCACCGGAAAGCAATCGCTGGTCCAGGCCACCGCGATACCCCAGCGCTCCAGCAGGGCATGGGCCTCATCGTTCCAGCGATCGCCGCCTGAGGTGTGGGGATTGAGCATCACCCGCACCTGCACGCCCCGCTCGTGGGCACGCCTGAGGGCCTGCTCCACCCCTTGGCTCTGCAACTTGAACTGCTTGATCAGCAGCTGCTCACGGGCCCGATCGATCAGCTCCACCACCGCCGCCTCACCGTCGTTGGGCATCACCAGCAATCGCTGCGGCTGGTTGGGCGCAGGGCTCATCGAAGGGCGGAGGCAATGGGGCCGTTGTAAGGCCCGATGGGGCTCGCCCGCCAGTGGGGGCAATACGCGGCAAACAGGAGAACTGGTCGTAACCTGCCCCCACGTCAATGAGTGCCGTGACAGCCGCTGGGACCCGCTTCATCCTGATCTGCTCCGGCAAGGGGGGAGTCGGCAAAACCACCCTCACCGCCAACCTGGGCATCGCCCTGGCCAAGCAGGGGGCCCGCACGGCCGTGCTGGATGCGGATTTCGGCCTGCGCAACCTCGATCTGTTGCTGGGCCTGGAAAACCGGATCGTCTACACCGCCCAGGAGGTGCTGGCGGGCAACTGCCGCCTGGAGCAGGCGCTGGTGAAACACAAGCAGGAACCCAACCTCGCCCTGCTCCCCGCCGGCAACCCCCGCATGCTCGAGTGGCTCACCCCCGAGGACATGCGCAAGATCGCCGCCATGGTGGGCGAGACCTTCGACTACGTGCTGATCGACGCCCCCGCGGGGATCGAGGGAGGCTTCAAGAACGCCATGGCGGCCGCCAGGGAGGCGATCGTGGTGACCACCCCTGAGGTGTCGGCGGTGCGTGATGCCGACCGGGTGATCGGCCTGCTCAACAGTGAGGGGGTGCAGCCGATCCAGCTGGTGCTCAACCGGGTGCGGCCGAAGATGATGGCCAACCAGGAGATGCTCGCCGTGAGCGACGTGACCGAGATCCTGGCCCTGCCCCTGCTCGGCCTGGTGGTGGAAGACGAACAGGTGATCGTGAGCACCAACCGCGGCGAGCCGCTCACCCTCAACGGCAACGGTTCGCCGGCAGCCAGGGCTTACACCAACGTGGCGCGCCGGCTCCAGGGCGAAGAGGTGCCGCTGATCGATCCCAGCCAGGAGCGGCAGGGCCTGCGTGCCCGACTGGGGCGGCTGATGCAAACCAAGATCTTCTGAGCTGATGTCTTTGCGCGAGATGATCAACCGGCTGCTCGGCCGCCAGCCCGCCAGCGCCACCATGGCCCGGGAGCGCCTGCAGCTGGTGCTGGCCCACGATCGCAGCGACCTCAATCCGGAACTGCTGGAGCAGATGCGGCGGGAAATTCTCGAGGTGGTGAGCCGCTACGTGGAGATCGACCTGGAAGAGGGTGATGTGAGCCTGGAAACGGAAGACCGGGTGACCGCCCTGGTAGCCAACTTGCCCATCAAGCGGGCCCGGGGCCAGGCGGGCGGCAATGGAGCCAGTGATCCCAATCATCCCCAGTTCACGGCCAAGCTGAGCTCCTGAGCCGGTGGTGGGAACCCTGGGAGCAGTGACCTGCCATCCCATGCTCATCTCCCTTCACACCCCCCTTGACCGGAGCGGGGAAAGCTCCGCGACAGCTCCCCGGTTCGATCCCCTCAGCCCCGCCGAACTGCGGGTGCTCACCGAGCTGAGGCGCGGTCTCAGCAACAAGGGAATCGCTGCTGCCCTCGTGCTGAGCCCACGCACCGTTGAGAGTCACATCTCCAACCTGCTGGCCAAAACGGGCTGCCGCAATCGCATTCAGTTGCTGCTGTGGGCCCTGGGCGAGCGATAAACTCAGCCCACCAGCCGGCTTAGCTCAGCGGTAGAGCAGCGCTTTTGTAAAGCGAAGGCCATCGGTTCAAATCCGTTAGCCGGCTTCCCTTGGCAACAACAGATCCCAGACCTGCTGGCGCTTCGGCGGGCAGAGCTGGGGCACGTAGTAGCGCACCGCAGTGCTTTCCACCTGCTGGGGGGTGATGCCGTTGAAATTGATCTGCTCGTTGCTGTAGCGCTGCTGCAGCTGGGACAGGGCCCTGTAGAGATCGGCACGCTGACCCACAACCTCGCAGAGCACCTCGGCATAGAGCCTGGCCGCGCACCCTGTGTTGCCATAGCGAGCCACGCAAACACTCACTGGGGGAGGGGGCTCCAGCAACGTGGGCACCGCCTGGGCCCAGGCAGCTGCTGGCACCACACCCCCGAGCCCCGCCACACTCGCCCCCGCCAGGGTGAAAGCACCCCCTCTGGGCCATGGCCAGGCCCGCAGCGCCTGACCGACCCGGGCCCGCCACAACAACAGCATGACGAAACGGATCAGCAAGACCGCTCCCGCCTGCGACGCATCAATCCCATGCCCCCCATGCCCTTGCTGGCTGCGATCCCAATCCCCGCACAGGGTGCGGGTGAGGCAGACAGTGAATCAACCACCGGATCGCAATGGAGGCGGCAATGGCGCAGTGGTCTTGAGGTCACTTGCTTTCGGAAAAAGTGAGCGCTGATCAGCCCTGCTCATCGTTGTTAAAGTCACTTTAAAGGCTGTAACGCTGACATCTGCGTCAC
Source organism: Prochlorococcaceae cyanobacterium (assembly GCA_044235095.1). Taxonomy (GTDB): domain Bacteria; phylum Cyanobacteriota; class Cyanobacteriia; order PCC-6307; family Cyanobiaceae; genus NIES-981. The sequence continues at coordinate 10,911 of JBIIIC010000006.1, forward strand.
AAAGCAGCTCCATCAGACCCTGCCATGGGCAACCACCCTTCGGCCATCGCCGCCCCCGATCCCAGGGCATCGCTGCAGGAGCAGGTCACATGGCTTCAGCACCAACGCCTGGCTTTCGGCCAGCAGCTGAGTGAGCTGCGCTTCGACAGCAACGCGCTGGCCGATGAGATCGGCCTCACCGTGAACCTGCACCGCTTTGAGGCCCGTCAACGGGCGCAGGTGTTTGCCCATCAGGCCGCCTGCCTGCTGGCGGGCGACATGGCCGTGAGTGCGGCGGCCTATGTGCCGCTGGTGGCCAGCACCAGCGACTACAGCGAGAGCACGCTGGAGATTCCCTACTTCGGCGCCACCCGCTACCGCATCGAGGGCAAGGATTGGTTTGATCAGGCCGGCCATCAGGCTCTCTACCTGCCAGGCCAGGCCTCGCAGGTGGAAACCGGCCACTTCAACGGACTGCTCTTCAACCTGAACCCCGCACGACTGGCGCAAACCATTGGAGCAATGAGTCACCGCCGGGTCCCCCTTGAGCTGGCGGAGCGCTGGGTGCAGCAACCCATCCCGATCAACCTGGCTGATCCACGGGTGCTTCAGCACCAACGAGCTCTGGAAATCGGCCTCACAACCCTGGCTGAGCACAACGGCACAGGGATGGGAGATCCCCAAGCCCCCCTGGCCCTGGGAGTGGAGACCCTCACTTACCAGTGCAGCGCCTGGATGCTGCTGATTGCCATGGGTCAGGGAGACCTGGAGGAGGCAAAGGCCTAATCGCTGGCAGCAGGCCTTCCGGCCAGCAGCCAGGCCCCCAGAGCGACCAGCAGCCAGGGAAAGACCATCAGGTTGAGCAGCCAGGTGCCTGCGGCCAAGAGGGGCAGCAGCAGCCAATGGCCCAGGCCAAGCGTGATCAGTAACAGCAGTCCAAGGGCAGGCATCAGGTTTCCGCCAGTGCTGGTGGCAGGAAAGCACCGGCACGCAGCAGCTTCCAGCCTCCCTGCTCGCTCCAGCCGAGCACGGTGCTGGCCAGGCCGCTGGGCGCGGGCCAGGGCAAGGGCGCCAGCAGAGGCAGCTCCGGGAAGGTGCCAGCAGCCTCAGCCGCATCAAGCGCGGCAGGCAGACCGGAACGATTGGCGCTGGTGGTGGCGAGCGGGCCTGTGCAACGCAGCAGCTCCCGGGCCTGAGCACAGGCCGGGACACGCAGGCCCAGGGTGCTGCCACCAGGGTTGAGCCACCCAACCAGCTCACCCTTGGCCGGCAGCACCAGGGTGAGGGCACCTGGCCAGCCCTGAGCGGCCAGGTCCCTCCAGGCCGGCTGCCAGGCCTGACCCAGCACAGGCTCGAGAGCATCCAGGCTTGCCCCCATCAGGATCAGGGGCTTATCCGGAGATCGCCGCTTGAGCTCCCAGAGCTGGGCGGCCCAGCGGGGCAGGCAGGCCAGAGCCGGCAGGGTGTCGGTGGGGAAGAGGGCTGCCGATCCTGCTGCCAGGCGCTCGGCCAGGGCCGCTGGAGGCAGCACACGCGTGGGATCAGGCAAGCTCATGGTTGAGGGGAAGATCCCTGCGCGGGGTTGGCTGCCGCGTGTGGCGCGGCCCGACGGGCCGAGGCAAAGCGCCACTGGCCCTCCAGATCAGGGTGGGCGGTGGGCTGCTGCAGGCCTGCTTCCTTCAACAAGCTCAGCACGTGGTCGCTCTGGTCATGGTGGTGCTCAAGAAGCAGCGTGCCCCCGGGCGCCAGGGCCTGGGCCGCACCGGCAGCGATCCGCCGCAGCGCAGCCAGTCCATCGGCACCACCATCGAGGGACAGCGCTGGCTCATGGCATCGCACGACCGGCTCCAGCTCGGCCCACACGGCGGTGGGGATGTAGGGGGGGTTGGCCACCACCAGCGCCAGCCTGCCCCACCACGGCCGCAGGGGCTCCCACCAACTGCCCTCCAGCAGTTCAACCCGATCCAGGCAGCCGGTGGCCTGCAGGTTGGCCGCCGCCAGCGCCAGGGCCTCGGTGCTGAGATCCACTGCCAGGCCGGCACTGCCAGGCCAGGCCCTGGCCAGGGCGCAGGCGATGCAGCCCGACCCTGTACCCAGATCAGCCCAGCGCTGACCGCTGGGCGGCGGAGGCTGATGCAGGGCCAGGTCGATCAGGGTTTCGGTTTCCTGGCGCGGGATCAACACGCCTGGAGCCACATGCAACTCCAGGTCACGCCACGGACAACGGCCCACCAGATACTGCAGGGGCTCGTCGCTGGCCAGGTGTCGGTGCCAAAGGGCTTTGAGCTGCTCCAGCGGCTGGGCCAGGGTGAGCTGGCGATGGGGCTGCAGACGCAGGGCCTGCAGCTGCTGCCAGCTCACACCGCCTGCCAGATCCAGCAACCAATCGAGTTCGGCTGGCCGTCCTCCGGCCTGGAGCTGGTCGCGGCGCCAGGCCAGGAGCACCGAACCCGTGATCGGGGCTCCAACCAGGTGCTCCTCCCGTTGGCGTGACAGCTCCATGGCTGCAAGCTAAATGGCACGCCAGCTCAGACCGGGCTCGGCTCGCACCAGACCCGCCAGCTCCAGCGCCAGCAGGCGCTCGGCCACCGCAGCCGCCGGTTGCCGCAGGGCATCGCACAGCTGCTCCAGTGTTGCCCCTCGTCCAACTGCGGCCAACAACCGGGAATCGGCATCCGGCGGCTTCTGCTCTGGCTCCTGCCGGACCAGGGGACCGGAGCCCAACTGGCGGATCAGGTGCTGGGGCTCAAGCAGAGCTGTGGCCCCCTGCGCCAGCAGCCGATTGCTGCCGGCCGCGGAGACACGGGTGGTGTCGGCCGGCACCGCCCAGATCGGCAACTGCTGCTCCCAGGCCAACTGCACGGAGTGCAGGGCACCACTGCGATCTGGGCACTCCACCACCACGAGGGCAGAGGCAAGAGCCACCTGCAGCCTGTTGCGGGCAGCGAAATGACCAGCTCTCACGGAGGTTCCGGCTGGGTGCTCACTGATCAGCAGGCCGGATGCGGCAACCTCCGACTGAAGGTCGTGGTGATGGCGCGGATAGACCCGCTCCAGGGGAGTGCCGAGCACCGCAACCGGGCACCCCTGGCGGGACAGACAGCCCTGGTGGGCAGCCCCATCGATCCCCTCGGCGAGCCCACTCACCACCGGCCATCCGGCCTCGGCCAGGGCCGCGCCGATCGCTTCGGCCATCGCCAGGCCATGGGCGGAAGCCCGGCGGGTACCCACCACGGCCACAGCCTGCCGGCGGCGCAGCAGCGGCCACAGCGCACCACGCCCCTGCCAGTACAGACCCAGCGGCGGCCGCGCCAGCCGCCGCACCGCCGGGGGCATCGCCGGGTCACCCGGCAACAGCACCCGACGGGGCCAATCGCTGCTGGCCATCCAGGTGGACAGCGGGTCGACACCCCAGTGGCGCCGATGGGCCTCAATGCGGCGACAGAGCCCTGGACCGATTCCTTTGAGGGTCTCCAGGTGCTCGAGGGGAGCACGCCAGGCCGGCGCCAGGCCGCCCAGTTCCCGCTCGATACGGGACAGCAGCTCCCATCCCAGACCAGGGCAGGCCGCCCAGAGCAGCCACCAGGCCCGTTGCTCACAGCTCCAGCTCCCGCCTGCGCTGGCCCGCATCCGGGGCATCAACGGCCCGGAATCCTGCCCCTGCCATGACAGAAGGGCCGAGCGCCCAGCCGTCGAGCACTCAAACAGGGACCCAGCCGCCATCTGACCAATACAGGTGTACCAGAAGATTAGCCGGGGCCCCGGGCCAGGGCCGCCAGGGCCGCCTCCAGGTCGGCGGGGGGTCGGCGCAGGAGCTGCGGAGCCTGACCTTCGACGTGTGGCCGCCGGATCAGCACCAGCTCAACGGACGCCTCCGCCGCCAGAACCCCATCAGCTTTCACAAACTGGCTGCGCCAGGGAAACTTCACTCCCCGCCGAGGCAGCACCTCACTCCAGAGCTGCACGGCCTCGCCATGGAGCAGCGACTGGCGATAGTCGATCTTGAGGCTCACCACCGGCAGCTCCAGCCCCCTGGCCGAGAGATCGCTGTAGGCCAGGCCAACGGCCGCCAGGGCCTCCACCCTGGCCTCCTCCAGCCAGGCCAGATAGGCCCCATGCCACATGACGCCGGCATGGTCGGTGTGCTGGGGCAGCACCCGGCGCTCCAGCAACCAGCGAGGTTCGCCGTTGATCACGGTCTGCATGGGCCGCCGCTCGCACCGGGAAAACGGCCATAGGCTGCCCCAGCGCCTGGCAGATCCCAAGTGTTTCGCAATGTTCTGATCGCCGATTCCGGCAAGGGTCACGTTGAGGAGATGGTGCGCATGTTGCGCGAAATCCCCGTGGTGAAGCAGGCCCGAGTCAACCTGCTGCACGTAGTGCCGGAGCAGGCGGGCGACAACTACACCGAACACTCCCAACAGGCCGCCGGGATGGTGGCCGAGGCCGTGCAGCGCCTTGGCCTAAGCCCCAGCGAAGTGAACACGATCATCCGTCAGGGCGATGCAAAGCAGACCGTGCTGAAGGTGGCCGAAGAGATCAACAGCGACCTGATCGTGATGGGCTCCCGCGGCCTCAGCCGGCTGCAGTCGATCCTCGGCAACAGCGCCAGCCAATACGTCTTTCAGCTCTCCACGCGGCCGATGCTGTTGGTGCGCGACGACCTCTACATCCGCCGTATCAACCGCGTGATGGTCACCATCGACGGCACCGGTGTAGGAGATGACGCCATCAAGCTGGCCTGCGAGCTGGTGCGGGAGATCCCCGGGGGCACACTCACCGGTGTGCACGTGACCCGTCAGGACATCACCCCGTCACGGGGGGGCAAGTCACCCGCCGATGAGGTGCTGGAGAAGGCTGTGCAGCGCGCCCGCAGCTTCGGGGTCGAACTCAAGCCGATCCACCGCACCGGAGACATCGGTCGCACCGTGTGCGCCACCGCCGAGGAATGCAAGGCCGACATGCTGGTGATTGCCTCCCAGGACCGGCGTCCGGTGGTGGCGAAGGCCCTTGTGGATCTCGACCGCCTGCTCGGCAGCTCCGTGAGCGACTACATCCGGGTGCATGCCCCAGCCCCGGTTCTGCTGGTGCGGGAACCGGAGGGCCGGAGCTGAGGCTCCTCCACCCTCTGGCACGCCCCAGACCTCAGCCGCCCTGGCGGCTGTTGGTCTGGATGTAGAGCACGATCAGGAACACCGCCGGAACCAGCACGAACAGCAAGCTGGCGACGAAGCCGAGATCGTTGGTTTCCATGGCTGAGAGGTGGGTGCTGGGAGGGTATCACCGCTGTTCGGCGGGAATCCCCGCGGCTTCACTGCTCGTTGCGCTCCGCACCATCCGGCTCGCTGCCCGCGCCCCCATCGCTGGCCTCCTGGTTCCGCTGCGCGGTCAACGCGCCCTCCTGATCAGGGGACACCGCATCGGAGGCATCGACAGCGTCGTCGGCTGCGTCGTCGGCTGCGGCAACAGGAGCCGGCCAGCTGGTTGGACCAGCAGACAGAGGCGTGGCCAGGGCCTGGGCCACCAGGGTGTCCTTGTCGCCCAGACCCACCTGGGGCCGGGTGATCACCAGCAACGACTGCTGCACCAGGGCCTGGCAGGCCAGGCGCCACTGCTGGGGCCGACGCCTGAGCTTCTGGTCCTCCACCGTGGTGCGGGCCGTGAGGGCCAGGGCCGAGGTGCCCTCCGGCACCTCGACAAAACAGGTGATGCACTGGCCGCAACCGCCGCAATTGCCGAGGGTGCCCTTGAGTCCGTAGAGCTGGATGCCCTCTCGCAGGGCCACCTCACGCAGGTTTTCACCGGGATAGCACTCCACATCCCGGCCTTCGCGCACAAAGCGGATCACGGGCATGGCGACTCAGGCAGCTGGCGCCATTCTGGGTCGCCCCGTTGCGGAGCGTTACCACCGCCGCGGCAGGAGCGGCGCGACCCTTACGATCGCCCCACCCACCCCAGAACGTCTCCCCATGGGATTGCCCTGGTATCGGGTGCACACGGTCGTGATCAACGACCCGGGCCGCTTGCTCGCCGTGCACCTCATGCACACCGCGCTGGTGGCCGGCTGGGCCGGCTCCATGGCGCTCTACGAGCTTGCGATTTTTGATCCGTCCGACCCGGTGCTCAACCCAATGTGGCGCCAGGGCATGTTTGTGATGCCCTTCATGGCACGCCTGGGCGTGACCGGCAGCTGGGGCGGCTGGAGCATCACTGGCGAAACCGGCGTAGATCCCGGCTTCTGGAGCTTCGAGGGCGTCGCCGCAGCCCACATCATTCTGAGCGGCCTCCTCTTCCTGGCTGCCATCTGGCACTGGACCTACTGGGATCTGGAGATCTGGCAGGACCCCCGCACCGGTGAACCGGCGCTCGACCTGCCCAAGATCTTCGGCATCCACCTGCTGCTGGCTGGCCTCGCCTGCTTCGGTTTCGGTGCTTTCCACCTCACGGGTGTGTTTGGTCCCGGCATGTGGGTGAGTGACGCCTATGGCATCAGCGGGCACCTGGAGCCTGTGCAGCCATCGTGGGGTCCTGATGGGTTCAACCCCTTCAACCCCGGCGGAATCGTGGCGCACCACATCGCCGCAGGCATCGTCGGCATCATCGCTGGCATCTTCCACATCACAACCCGTCCGCCCGAGCGCCTCTACAAAGCGCTGCGCATGGGCAACATCGAAACGGTGCTGGCATCGGCCATTGCTGCCGTGTTCTTCGCTGCCTTTGTGGTGGCCGGCACCATGTGGTACGGCGCGGCGGCCACACCCGTTGAGCTGTTCGGCCCCACCCGCTACCAGTGGGACCAGAGCTACTTCAAGACTGAGATCAACCGCCGCGTGCAGACCGCACTCGACAACGGCGCCACCAAGGAACAGGCCTGGGCTTCGGTTCCCGAGAAACTCGCCTTCTACGACTATGTCGGTAACAGTCCGGCCAAGGGCGGTCTGTTCCGAGTGGGTCCAATGGTGAATGGCGATGGCCTGCCCACCGGCTGGGTCGGTCACATCTCCTTCACCGATAAGGAGGGTCGCGAGTTGGAAGTGCGCCGCCTCCCCAACTTCTTCGAGAACTTCCCCGTTGTCCTCGAAGACCAGAACGGGATCGTGCGAGCCGACATCCCCTTCCGCCGCGCTGAAGCCAAGTACTCTTTTGAGCAACAGGGTGTGACCGCCACCGTCTATGGCGGCGCACTCAACGGTCAGACCTTCACCGACCCCGCAGATGTGAAGCGTCTGGCCCGCAAGGCCCAGCTGGGTGAAGCGTTCGAATTCGATCGCGAGACATACCACTCCGACGGCACCTTCCGCAGCTCCCCGCGCGGCTGGTTCACCTTCGGCCACGCCACCTTCGCTCTGCTCTTCTTCTTCGGCCACATCTGGCACGGAGCCCGCACTCTCTACCGCGACGTGTTCGCCGGTATTGACCCTGACCTTGGCGAACAGGTGGAATTCGGTCTGTTCCAGAAACTGGGCGATCGCTCCACTCGCCGACTGCCGCCTGGCTACGTGCCTCCGGCCGGCTCCACCCTCAGCTGACCAGCAGGAGATCCCATGGAGAGCTTTGCCTACATCCTGATCCTGGCGTTGGCCATTTCCACCCTGTTCTTCGCGATCGCCTTCCGCGATCCACCGAAGATCGGCAAGTGAAAGCAAAGGCCCCTGTAAACAGGGGCCTTTTTTTTCGAAGTCGGTGCCAACAGGCCCTCGGATCTCCGTGGAGATCACTATTCAGCCTGCGCAAGGACTTTCCAAGCGCAGAAGCGCTGCTTAAACTTCAGCAAGGTCACCCGGGATGCGGGGATGCAATGCCCCTCCTGCCAACACACCGATAGCCGGGTGCTCGAGTCGCGGGCTGCCGATGGGGGGCGCAGTGTGCGTCGCCGCCGGGAGTGCCTCAACTGCGAATTTCGTTTCACCACCTACGAACGGGTGGAAACGGTGCCGATCACCGTGGTGAAGCGCAATGGCCATCGTGAGACCTTCAACCGCTCCAAACTGCTGCATGGCCTGCTGAGGGCCTGCGAAAAAACGGGACTGGAGCCAGCCAGGCTGGAAGGGCTCGTGGATGAAATTGAATTGCAGCTGCAACAGCGCAGCGGGCGCGAGGTAGGCAGCGCCGAGATCGGTGAACTGGTGTTGCAGCACCTCAGCGGCATGAGCGAAGTGGCCTATGTGCGTTTCGCCTCGGTGTACAGGCAGTTCCAGGGCATCAGCGACTTTGTCGCCACGCTGGAAGGCCTGAATCGCAACCAGACCAGCCAACGCACCGCCGCTGAAGCCAACGCGCCGGCCCTGGCTGCGATCGGCTGAATCAAGCCTGGGTCGCCACTGGGGCTGGGCCCACAGCTGCCCGATTGCAGCCAGGGTGCAGGCGCCTTGGTAGATTTTTTATTTGGCATGCTCTGCTGGCGGGCAGCTGCAGCCATTCACTTCTTCCTGCCCAACGGCAGGCCGCCTGATTTCCAATGACCGTGACCCCTTCCGACATCAGCAGCACCGAGGCCGAGCTCGAGCTCGCCGCTGACGCGGCCACCGATCTCGACCTCGCCATCCCGGAAGAGGTGCCGACGGCCGACGACCCCAGCAGCCGCGCCCAGTCGCGCGATCTCGACGGCGTGGGCTTCACGCTGGATGAATTCGCTTCGCTGCTCAGCAAGTACGACTACAACTTCAAACCCGGCGACGTTGTCAACGGCACCGTGTTCGCCCTTGAGTCGAAGGGCGCGATGATCGACATCGGCGCCAAGACCGCCGCCTTCATGCCCCTGCAGGAGGTGTCGATCAACCGGGTGGAGGGCCTCAGCGACGTGCTGCAGCCCGGTGAGATCCGCGAGTTCTTCATCATGAGTGAGGAGAACGAGGACGGCCAGCTCTCGCTCTCCATCCGCCGCATCGAATACCAGCGCGCCTGGGAGCGCGTGCGACAGCTCCAGAAGGAAGACGCCACCATCTACAGCGAGGTGTTCGCCACCAACCGCGGTGGTGCCCTGGTGCGGGTGGAAGGCCTGCGCGGCTTCATTCCCGGCAGCCACATCAGCACCCGCAAGGCCAAGGAGGAGCTGGTCGCCGACTTCCTGCCTCTCAAGTTCCTGGAGGTGGACGAGGAACGCAACCGCCTGGTGCTCAGCCATCGCCGCGCCCTGGTGGAGCGCAAGATGAACCGCCTCGAGGTGGGCGAAGTGGTGCTCGGCACCGTGCGTGGCATCAAGCCCTACGGCGCCTTCATCGATATCGGCGGCGTGAGCGGCCTGCTGCACATCTCCGAGATCAGCCACGAGCACATCGAGACACCGCACACGGTGCTCAATGTGAACGACCAGATGAAGGTGATGATCATCGACCTCGACGCCGAGCGGGGCCGGATCTCCCTCTCCACCAAGGCTCTCGAGCCCGAGCCCGGTGACATGCTCACTGATCCCCAGAAGGTGTTCGACAAGGCCGAGGAGATGGCCGCCCGCTACAAGCAGATGCTGCTGGAGCAGGCCGAGGACAACGAGCCCATGGGCGTCACCCTCGACTGATCAGCGCTTCCCGTGGCCCAACTGCTGCTGCGGGGCGAGCCGATCGGCCCGGCCGACCAACCGATCCAGGCGGTGCTGTTCGACAAGGACGGCACCCTCTCGATCAGCGAGCCCATGCTCCATGCCCTGGCCGAGGCCAGGGTTTTTCATGGCCTTCGGCTGCTCAGGGAGCATCACCCCGAGCTCACCGCCGAGCGGCTGACCGAGTGCGATGACCTGCTGCGGCGGGCCTACGGGCTGGAAGCCGACGGCGTGCATCCGGCCGGCACCACCGCCGTGGCCAGCCGCAGCCACAATCTGATCTCCACCGCCACCGCCCTGGCCCAGGTGGGTCTGGGCTGGCCCGAAGCCCTCAGCCTGAGCGAAGTGGTGTTTGCCGCCACCGATGACCTGCACGGCCAGGGCAGCAGCCACAGACCCCAGGCCACCCAGGGACTGCACGCGCTGATGGCGCAGCTGGCCTCTGCCGGCCTGCGCTGCGCCGTGATCAGCAATGACGAGATGGCAGGGATCCAGGCCTTTCTGGCCACCGAGCAGCTGAGTGCCTTCTTCCAGGCCTGCTGGAGCGCCGAACACACGCCCCGCAAACCCGATCCCGCAGCTGTGCACGCCCTCTGCGCCGAGCTGGGAGTGCCGGCGGAAGCCTGCGCCCTGATCGGCGATGCCAACAGCGATCTGCGCATGGCACGAGCCGCCGGCGTGCCGGTTGTGCTGGGCTACACCGCCGCCTGGCGACGCCGGCCACCACTCGATCCCCGCTTCCCGCAGGTGCACCACTGGAGCGAACTGACCGTGAGCAACTGATTCCGCAGGAATCCCGACCCCCCGCATCGGGAGCACCAGCAGCCCTCTGGAGGCGGGGAATAGGGTGTGCTCCCGCATGACCGAGCCGCCATGGGCAGTCGCTATGTCTTCACCTCCGAGTCCGTCACGGAGGGACATCCCGACAAGATCTGCGACCAGGTGAGCGATGCGGTGCTCGACGCCCTGCTGGCCCAGGACCCGGCTTCTCGGGTGGCCTGTGAGACGGTGGTGAACACCGGCCTTTGCCTGATCACCGGCGAGGTGACCACCAACGCCCGGGTCGACTTCAACACCCTGGTGCGCGGCGTGATCGAGCGGATCGGCTACAGCGGTGCCCGCGCCGGCGGCTTCGACGCCAACAGCTGCGCCGTGCTGGTGGCCCTCGATCAGCAGTCGCCCGACATCGCCCAGGGGGTGGATGAGGCCGACGACCATGCCGGCGATCCGCTCGACCTGATCGGCGCAGGCGACCAAGGAATCATGTTTGGCTACGCCTGCAACGAAACCCCGGAGCTGATGCCCTTGCCGATCAGCCTGGCCCACCGGCTGGCAAGGCGTCTGGCGGAAGTGCGCCACAACGGCACGCTCGGTTACCTGTTGCCCGACGGCAAGACCCAGGTGAGTGTTGTCTATGAAGACGACCAACCCGTGGCGATCGACACGATCCTGATCTCCACCCAGCACACCGCCGACATCGACGGCATCTCAGAAGAGAAGGCCCTGCGCGAGCGCATCGCCGCCGACCTCTGGACTCACGTGGTGGAGCCCGCCACCAGCGATCTCAGCCTCAAGCCGGCCCAGGACAGCACCCGCTTTCTGGTGAACCCCACCGGCAAGTTTGTGGTTGGCGGCCCCCAGGGCGATGCGGGCCTCACCGGCCGGAAGATCATCGTGGACACCTACGGCGGCTATGCCCGCCACGGCGGCGGTGCCTTCTCCGGCAAGGACCCCACCAAGGTGGATCGCTCAGCGGCCTATGCCGCCCGCTACGTGGCCAAGGCACTGGTGGCCGCAGGCCTGGCCAGGAAAGCCGAAGTGCAGCTCAGCTACGCGATTGGCGTGGCCAAACCGGTGAGCATCCTGGTGGAGAGCTTCGGCACCGGCGCCCTGGCGGATGCCGACCTCACCGCCCTGGTGCAGGAGCACTTCGACCTGCGCCCGGGCGCCATCATCGAGACCTTCGGCCTGCGCCAGCTGCCCCAGCAGCGCGGCGGCCGCTTCTATCAGGATGTGGCCGCTTACGGCCACTTCGGCCGCAGCGACCTCAACCTGCCCTGGGAAGACGTGACGGCCATCACCGCCACCTTGAAGCAGGCCACCGCCAGCCGCGTTGCCGCCTGAGCCCCTGGCCCTTGGCGTCGACCTGGGCAGCAGCGGCCTGCGGCTGGCCCTGGTGGACCACCAGGGCGCTCAGGTTGTGGAGCTCACCTGCTCCTATCCGCGCCCCTTCAGCGATCCCGAGGGCTGGCGCCAGGGCCTGATCACCCTGGCAGGCCAACTGCCAGCGGAACAGCGCCAGCGGGTGGGCGCCATCGCCATCGATGGCACCTCCGGCACCCTGCTGCTCTGCCGGACCGATGGCTCCCTGGCCGCCGGCGGCCTGGGGCAGGCCCTGCCCTATTACCAGGCCTGCCCTGAGCAGGCTGCTGAAGCACAGGCGATCGCCGGCGGCGGCCCGGCCGCCAGCCCCAGCGGCAGCCTGGCGCGGGCCCTGGCGCTGCTGGCGGCTGGTGAAACAGCCGGCGAGGCCGGGCCCTGGCTGCTGCGCCACCAGGCCGACTGGCTGATGGGCTGGCTGCTCGGCTGCTGGCGCTGGGGTGAGGAGGGCAACAACCTGCGACTGGGCTGGGATCTGCAGCAACAGCGCTGGGCCGGCACCATCGGCCAGCAGCCCTGGGCCCCAGCCCTGCCGGAGATCGCTGCCAGCGGCAGTGTGCTGGGGCAGCTGGCCCCCGCAACTGCCTCAACCCTGGGGCTCCCGGCGAGCTGCCTGGTGATGGCCGGCAGCACCGACGCCAACGCCGGTGTGCTGGCTGCGGATCCAGGCCCGGGCGATGGCATCACCGTGCTGGGCACCACGCTCGTGCTCAAGCAGTGGGCGCTGGCACCGATCGATGGTCCTGGCGTGAGCAGCCACAGACTGGCCGGCCGCTGGCTTGTGGGCGGTGCCGCCAATGCCGGCGCCGGAGTGCTGCGGCAGTTTTTCGGCGACAGCCAGCTGGCGGAGCTCAGCCGCCAGATTGATCCTCGCCAGCCCAGCGGCCTGGAGCTGCGACCCCTGCCGGGGCGCGGCGAGCGCTTCCCGATCGACGACCCGATGCTTGAGCCGGTGCTGGAGCCACGGCCCGTGAGCGATGTGCGATTTCTGCAGGGCCTCCTGGAGGGCCTGGCTCGCCATGAGGCGGCGGGCTGGGCCCGACTGCGGGAGCTGGGAGCACCGCCGGTGCACCGGGTGATCAGCCTGGGCGGCGGCGCCCGCAACCCCCAGTGGCGGGCTATCCGCCAGCGGCTGCTGGGGGTGCCAGTGCTCAACCGCCCCCGGCTGAGTGCAGCCCTGGGGATGGCCAAACTGGCAGCAACTGCCCTGCCCCGGCCATGAACAAGCTGCGCGACGGACTGGCCCTGGCCCTTTTTGTGGTGCTGGCCGGCTACGTGAGCTTCAGCGCCATCCGCCTGGGCCTGCTGCTCTGGCAGCGTTTCGCCGCCGGCTGAAGCCACGGCATGAGCAGCACGGCATCTGAGCGGCGGCTGCAGAATCAGCCCAACTCGCCTTCATCCCATGGCCGCCGACGCCCTCACCCCCGCCGTGAGCGATCGGATCTGCAAACACATGAACGACGACCACGCCGAGGCGGTGTTGGCCTATGCCCGCCACTACGGCGGTGTGGCCAACCCCAGGGCGGCGCGGATGGTGGCGGTCGGCCCCGAGACGATGGAGCTGGAGGTGGATGGCGAAGCCCTGCAGATCCGCTTCGATCACACCCTCAGTGACAGTGAAGACGCCCACCGCACCCTGGTGGCCATGCTGCGGGCACTCCCGGCCTGAACACGGCCGCGACAGGCTGGACTCCTGGCGGTGGGAATCCTGGGATCAACCCTGCCCAGACCCATGGTTCCTGCCCTGAAGCCCAAGCGCAGCCGCCACCCGGCGGCGTGGGGCCACCTTCACACCGCCCTAGCCCTCGACTGGCTGATCGCCCCTGGGATCACCGCAAGACCGCCCGAGCTGGACCTCCCCATCGAGGGCATGCACGGCCAGGAACCGCTCCGCTGGTGGGCCGCCGGCAGCTACTGCGGTGCTCTTCGCCACCACCTGCTGAACCTGCGCCGGACCCCCAGCCCCCAGGCCCTCACCAGCCTCGTGGTGGGGCTGGCGGCGGCATTGCGCCAGGAGCTTGGTGCGAAGCAGACGCGAGCGGTGCTGGTGCCGGTGGCCAGCTGGAAGCGCCAGGCCAATCCTCTGCCCCAGCAGCTGGCCGAAAGCCTGAGCCAGCAGCTCGGCTGCCCGCTCCGCCCCCTGCTGCATCGCAGCAGGCCAGTGCTGGGCCAGCACCATCTGGGCAGGGAGCTGCGCTGGGCCAACCAGGCCGGTGCCTTCAGCAGCGAGCCGCCAGACACCAACCGGCTTGGTCCAAGGCCAATGGTGCTGGTGGTGGACGACATCCTCACCACCGGCGCCACCGCGCTGGCTGCCAGGGATGCACTCCAGGCCGCGGGCTGGCGGGTGGCTGGGATCGCCTGCCTGGCCCGCACTCCCTGGCAAGCCAAGGGCCATGGCGAGTCGGTGATTTAAGATCCGTGGGTCGCCAAGGCGACGGGCCGGGATAGCTCAGTTGGTAGAGCAGGCGACTGAAAATCGCCGTGTCCCCAGTTCAAATCTGGGTCCTGGCATTTACCCACATCTCATCCGCGCCCCAGAGCGATCGAGTTGTGGGGTCAACCCTGGTGTGCGTTCCCGTGGCTCGACCCCTCGATCCCTTCGGCGCTGACGCAGCAGGCAAGCGGATGTTCAACAACGCCGACAGCTTCGCCCAGGCCTTTGATGAGGCGTGGCAGGAGCACGAGCGTCAGCAGCCTCAGCACGGCCTCGACCGCGACAGCAAGCGAGCCCTGATCCTGGCCCAATTGGAAGATCACCCCTTCCATCAAAGTGCTCCGGAGATCGCGCGTCAGGTGGCTGAATTTCGCCTGCGCCTGCTTGGCCTCTGAGCCACGCTCACCCCAATCCTGATGGACAGCCCCCTCATCCGCCTGGTGCGCCTGCTCAGCGCCGGCTTCAGCAATCAGCAGCAGGCTTTTGAGAATCCACCGCTCTACGCCCACATCCTGGTGAAGTTCCGGCCCCTGCCCCAGCTGGCCCCGGGATCACTGCTGCTCGACCAGAGCTACGCCATCAATCCAGCGGCTCCCTACCGCCTGAGGGTGCTGCGGCCCGAGCTCGGTGCCGATGGGCTCGTGATCCACAACCAGGCCCTGGTTGATGACCAGCGGTTCTGGGGCGCGATCGACAATGCCGAGCTGCGCAGCCAGATCCAACCAGCCGACCTCAGGCCCCTCGAGGGCTGCGCTTACGTGGTGCGCGAACAGGGCGATGGCTTCGTTGGCGAGGTGGAACCAGGCTGCCGCTGCCTGGTGGAGCGCAAGGGCCAAACCACGTATCTGGTGAGCAGGCTGGAACTGAGTGCTGCAGGCATGCGCACGATCGATCGCGGCCATGATCCCCAGTCACACGAACTGGTCTGGGGCTCACTGGCAGGGGAATTTGAATTCGAACGGGTGACCGATTACAGCCAGGAGATTCCCGAACATTGGCTTGCGGCGCTCAGGGCCTGAAAGACAACGCCTCAGGCGCTGAGGCGATCCAGGGAATCAAGACGACCGAACTCCTCGCCGTCGCTGCCAGCCCCGCTCAATGTGTCGTCCAGGAACGGTTGTTCATCCATGAACGGCTGCTCCTCCTCCTCGTAAAAGGGCTCATGGCCCAGATCAGGGTCCCGATGGATGACGTGATCGGCCTGACCATCCCTCTCGGGACGGGACAGGGGCAGCACCCCCGCCCCGTGACGGGCTGCACCAGGGCTGGCCAAACCACTCAGCAGCGCCTCCAGACGCGCGAGGCGCTCCTCGGTGTCATCGAGGCGCAATTCGGTATCAGCCCCATGGCCTGACTCCGCCCCCTCTGCCTGAACCAGGGATTCGAGCCGCAACTCCTGGGCCGCCAATCGCTCCTCAAGCTCCAGCAGCCGAAACGCCAGCGATTCCGTGAGCTCCGAGAGGCTCTGCAGTTGAGCCGCCAGGCGCACGACGGGCTGGACGTCGGAGGCGGGGTTCAGCGACGCAGACGCCATGACAGGCGGGGCAAGTGGGCCGATGGTATCGACGCTGCCCGGGGACGCCAGAGGGCCCTGTTTGTAACGATTGTGAAAGGCTTGTGATCGCGCCAAACAGGCCCCATAGGATCCGGCGGCAACCTTTGCCAGTGGTTGCTACCAGGGGCCAGGTGTTGCCAAAGCTGGTTGCCGCCTCGGCTCTCCCCCCTTCTCCCGGCTCCTCCCGTCCATGACCCTCGCCAACGCCGCCTACCTGGGCATCGAGCGTTTCCAGAACGATCGCTCCAAGGAAAACTGGTCAAACGCCACTGAAAACGACAAGGCCCTGCTGATCCGTGCCGTCTACAAGCAGGTGCTGGGCAATCAATACGTGATGGCCAGCGAGCGGCTGGAAGGACCTGAGTCCCTGTTCAAGCGCGGCTACCTGAGCGTGCGTGAGTTTGTGCGCCAGGTCGCCAAGAGCGGGCTGTACAAGAGCAAGTTCTTTGAGAACTGCAACCCTTACCGCTTCATTGAGCTGAATTTCAAACATCTCCTTGGCCGTGCCCCGCAGAACAAGGCCGAGATGCTCCACCACTTCACGATCCTTCAGGAGCAGGGCTACGACGCCGAGATCGATTCCTACATCGACAGCGCTGAGTACCAGGAGCGTTTCGGCGAAGAGGTAGTGCCCTACCTGCACGGCTTCAACTACGGCGCCGGCCAGCAGGGCCTGCAGTTTTCCTACATGCTGCAGCTCACTCGCGGCGTGGGCGCCTCCGTGCGCGGCGACCTGCTCAAGACGCAGTCGCGCCTCAACCCGGCCGTGCATGCTGAGATGCCGCTGCCGGTGGTGAGCCCCAATGCGGCCGGTGCCGTGTTCCGGAAGGTGGAGACCGACGGCGTGACTCGTCAGGGTGTGGGCTCCGGCGAAGAGGGCCGCACCTTCCGGGTGGAGATCACCGGCTTCAACAACTACCGGCTGCACAAGCGCAGCAACCGGGTGCGATTCATTCCCTTCAACAAGCTGCTGCAGTACCAACAGCAGATCCACCGCGAGGGCGGTCGCATCGCCAGCATCACGCCCGTGAACTGACGACCAAGGCCTCTGACTTGAGGCCACACTTCCCCTCCACCCCTCTGCCCCGATTTCCCCACAGCCATGAAGGTTTCCGCAGGCACCCGCGGCACCAGCTTCAACAGCGGCCGCCAGGTCACGTTCACGGTGACCGGCATGAACAACAACGCCTACTCCCGCACGGCGGACCTGGTGATGAACGTGCCCTACACCCGCATGAACGAAACCATGCGAATGGTGCAGCGCATGGGCGGCAAGATCACGGGCGTGAGCGTGAGCGGCGGTGATCTCGAGGCCAAGCAGCCTGCCCCGGCCCGCAAGAAGGCCGCCAGGAAAACAGACGGGTGAAACGGGAGCGCAGGCCCGGCGGCCCTGCTCCCGCATCCCCGAAGCCGCCCTTTCCCACGGGCGGCTTTTTTATGGCCAGTGAGCGGCAGCCATTAGCAGCCGGAGCCCCCGATCAGCAGCCCCGGAGAGCCACCGCAGATCGGCCGTGGCGCAAGGGCTCTCAAGCCGTGACCGTTTGTTAACGGCCCCTCATCCAGAGCCGATGAAGGCCAAGAATGGCCTGGTCAAGTTGACGAGTGCCTGGCGGCAGCTGGGCGAACCAACCTGGCGCCCTATCCACCCTCCCCGACTCCCCGTCGAGAACAGGAGCTCCTCAATGTTCGACGCCTTCACCAAGGTCGTTGCGCAGGCTGATGCCCGCGGCGAATTCATCAACGCTGGTCAGATCGACGCCCTCGCGGCGATGGTTGCTGACAGCAACAAGCGTATGGATTCCGTGAACCGCATCACCTCCAACGCTTCCAAGATCGTCACCAACGCTGCCCGCGATCTCTTCGAGCAGCAGCCCGCTCTGATCGCCCCCGGCGGCAACGCCTACACCCATCGCCGCATGGCCGCCTGCCTGCGCGATATGGAGATCATCCTCCGCTACGTCACCTACGCCGTGTTCACCGGCGACGCTTCCGTGCTGGAAGACCGCTGCCTCAACGGCCTGCGTGAGACCTACCTCGCCCTCGGCGTGCCCGGCGCTTCCGTCGCAGAAGGCGTGCGCAAGATGAAGGACGCCGCCATCGCCATCGCCAACGATCGCAACGGCATCACCCCCGGCGACTGCTCCGCTCTGATGAGCGAAATCGGCACCTACTTCGACCGCGCTGCCGCCGCTGTCGGCTGATCGGCCTGAATCCTCAGGACTCCCTCCTGATTCACGGTTCAACCTTCTTCCTTCCCTCCAATGAAGACTCCCCTCACCGAGGCCGTCGCCGCCGCTGATTCCCAGGGCCGCTTCCTCTCCAACACCGAGCTCAACGCCGCTTTCGGTCGTTTCGAGCGCGCCAAGAACGCCCTCGAGGCCGCCAAGGTGCTCACCGCCAAGGCTGACGAGCTCGTGAACGGCGCTGCCCAGGCCGTTTACAACAAGTTCCCCTACACCACCCAGATGCAGGGGGCCAACTACGCCTCCGACGCCCGCGGCAAGGCCAAGTGTGCCCGTGACATCGGCTACTACCTCCGCATGGTCACCTACTGCCTCGTGGCAGGTGGCACCGGCCCCATGGATGAGTACCTGATCGCCGGTCTCGACGAGATCAACCGCGCCTTCGAACTCTCCCCCTCCTGGTATGTCGAGGCCCTGAACTACATCAAGGCCAACCACGGCATCTCCGGCGACCCCGGCGTCATCGCCAACAACTACATCGACTACGCCATCGCCGCTCTCGTCTGATCCCCTCAGCGATTGCTGCCACACGCAGTCTCCATGCCCTCCGCTCTCGCGGGGGGCTTTTTCTTGCTCTGGTGCTTGATGAGCTCACTGGGCCTGACTGATCAGAGCGGCCCTGCTTAACGTTTTCTTTGCAAGGCTTGAGTGCTGTGAAGATCGGCCGACACCAAAAAGCGGAAGCACACAACGCCCATAGGCTCCTGAATGGCGAGTCCGCCGCTTCTCCCCACCTGAGCCTTTGCCATGACGCTGGTCAATGCCTCCTATCTGGGCATCGAACGCTTCGCCGATGACCGCAACAAAGAGAACTGGGCTATCAGCTCCCAGAACGACAAGAACACCCTGATCCGTGCCGTGTACAAGCAGGTGCTCGGCAACCAGTACGTGATGGACAGCGAGCGCCTGAGCCAGGCGGAATCGTTGTTCAGGAACGGCATTCTGAGCGTGCGCGAGTTCGTGCGGGCTGTGGCCAAGAGCGGCCTTTACCGCAGCAGGTTCTTTGAGAACTGCAACGCCTATCACTTCATCGAGCTCAACTTCAAACACCTGCTGGGTAGGGCACCTCACAACAAAGCAGAAATGCTGCACCACTTCACGATCCTGCAGGAGCAGGGCGTGGAAGCGGAGATTGATTCCTACATCGACAGCGCCGAATATCAGGAACGATTCGGTGAAGAGACAGTGCCGTACCTGCATGGATGGGATTACTCCAAAGGCCAGGAGGGCCGCCAGTTCTCCTGGCTGATGCAACTGGCCCGGGGCGTGGCCGCTTCCGTGAAGGGAGATCCGGCAGGCACCCAGTTCAAACTCGGATCCGCCCTCCATCAGAACCGGGCCGTGCCTGTGGTGAGCCCCAGCGCTGGCACCGCCGCCTGCCAACCCGCCAGCGTGGCGGCCTCCTCCATCACGGCCATGGCCCAGGGCATCGGTCAGAAGGCCCGGGTGTATCGGGTGGAGGTGAGCGGCCTCAACAACTACCGCCTGCACAAGCGCGCCAACACCGTGCGCTTCGTGACCTTCGACAAGATGCTGGAGACCCAGCAGGCGATCCACCGCCAGGGCGGCCGGGTCACCAGCGTGACGCCGGTGAACTGAGCCAGGCAGGCCCCATCACAAAGCCGAAGAAAAACTGAGCATTCGCACCATTTGCCCCGGCTTCCGCTAAGGAACCGGGGCTTTTTCATGGGCCAGATCGATTGCGCGGCAGGGGATTCAGGGGAATCCAGTGACCCTTTGTGAAGCAGCGGCGGAGAGCTTGCCGAGCTTCTGAAGAATGGTCCGGTGCTTTTGCACACCCTTCCCACCCTCCCCGACTCCCCGTCGAGAACAGGAGCTCCTCAATGTTCGACGCCTTCACCAAGGTCGTTGCGCAGGCTGATGCCCGCGGCGAATTCATCAACGCTGGTCAGATCGACGCCCTCGCGGCGATGGTTGCTGACAGCAACAAGCGTATGGATTCCGTGAACCGCATCACCTCCAACGCTTCCAAGATCGTCACCAACGCTGCCCGCGATCTCTTCGAGCAGCAGCCCGCTCTGATCGCCCCCGGCGGCAACGCCTACACCCATCGCCGCATGGCCGCCTGCCTGCGCGATATGGAGATCATCCTCCGCTACGTCACCTACGCCGTGTTCACCGGCGACGCTTCCGTGCTGGAAGACCGCTGCCTCAACGGCCTGCGTGAGACCTACCTCGCCCTCGGCGTGCCCGGCGCTTCCGTCGCAGAAGGCGTGCGCAAGATGAAGGACGCCGCCATCGCCATCGCCAACGATCGCAACGGCATCACCCCCGGCGACTGCTCCGCTCTGATGAGCGAAATCGGCACCTACTTCGACCGCGCTGCCGCCGCTGTCGGCTGATCGGCCTGAATCCTCAGGACTCCCTCCTGATTCACGGTTCAACCTTCTTCCTTCCCTCCAATGAAGACTCCCCTCACCGAGGCCGTCGCCGCCGCTGATTCCCAGGGCCGCTTCCTCTCCAACACCGAGCTCAACGCCGCTTTCGGTCGTTTCGAGCGCGCCAAGAACGCCCTCGAGGCCGCCAAGGTGCTCACCGCCAAGGCTGACGAGCTCGTGAACGGCGCTGCCCAGGCCGTTTACAACAAGTTCCCCTACACCACCCAGATGCAGGGGGCCAACTACGCCTCCGACGCCCGCGGCAAGGCCAAGTGTGCCCGTGACATCGGCTACTACCTCCGCATGGTCACCTACTGCCTCGTGGCAGGTGGCACCGGCCCCATGGATGAGTACCTGATCGCCGGTCTCGACGAGATCAACCGCGCCTTCGAACTCTCCCCCTCCTGGTATGTCGAGGCCCTGAACTACATCAAGGCCAACCACGGCATCTCCGGCGACCCCGGCGTCATCGCCAACAACTACATCGACTACGCCATCGCCGCTCTCGTCTGATCCCCTCAGCGATTGCTGCCACACGCAGTCTCCATGCCCTCCGCTCTCGCGGGGGGCTTTTTCTTGCTCTGGAGTGGCCAAACGGGGCCCAACTTGATCTCCAAGCCCCGAACTTGACCTGCGATCATCGAGGCCGCACGTTGCCCTTGCCATGGCGGCCCCCGATGCTCAGCCCCGTGCTGGCGAGCCGATCAGCGAAGCCGAGGCGATTGAACGACTCCGGCAAACGGCCGATCCTTCCCAGCAGTACTACGGGGCCTGGTGGCTGGGACGCATGCGCAGCAACCATCCCGAGGCGGTGCCCCTACTGAGGCTCGCGCTGCGCCAGCGCAAACCGCGGGATCCCGGCGCCGGCGTTGAGGACAACGCCGTGGCGCGCAACGCCGCCCGCGCCCTCGGCAAGCTCGCCCCAGCTGCCGCGGCCGCGATTCCCGATCTGCTCGAGACCCTCGAGGATTCCGACCACGGACTGCGCGAAGCCGCCGCCCGCGCCCTGGGAGAGCTCAGGGCAGATGCGGCAGTGCCAGCCCTCTGTCGCCGCCTGGCGAGTGGGCCGGGTGTGGCTGGGGCCCTGGAGCCGGGCAGCCCTCGCCTGGCGGAGCCCTGTGAAGCGCTGCTGGAAGCCCTGGGGGAGATTGGTATGGCCAGCGGCGAGGTGGTGGCGGTGGTGGAGCCGTTTGTGGAGCACGAGCGGCCGCTGATCCGCAGCGCAGCCGCCCGCAGCCTGCTGCAGCTCAGCGGTGAGCCCCGCTGGGGGGCCCTGCTGCTGGAGCTGCTGGAGCATCCCCAGCTGCAGGTGCGTCGCGCCGCCCTGATGGACCTGGGTGCCGCCGGCTGGCGACCAGCCCTCGAGCCGATCCGCCGCACCCTGGCCGAGAACAGCCTCAAGCTGATCGCCCTGCGTGGCCTGGTGGAACGGGGCAGCGGCGAACCGGGTGAGGCCGCCCTGCTGGCCTGCATGGATGAGCTGCTGTGAAGAGGATTCCCGCCATGGAGATGGCACCTGACGCCCTGCTGGCATGCATCGCGGCCGTGCAGGAGGCAACCAGCAGCGAAGCCCTGGTGCTGGCCACCCGGCAGCTGGCCGCCGCCGGCCATCCCGAGGCCGCCCCCGTGCTGGTTGAGGTGCTGGGCTTCAACAATCCCGGCGCCGCGGTGGCCGCTGTAGACGGGCTGATCGCCCTGGGCCCCACGGCCGTGGAGGCGCTGCTGCAACTCGATCCCCAGAACTACGGCGCCCGGGCCTGGGCCGTACGTGCCCTGGCCGGCATCGGTGATGTGCGCGGCCTTGAGCTGCTGGTCGATGCCCTCGGCAGCGACGTGGCTGCCAGCGTGCGCCGCGCCGCTGCCAGGGGTCTGGGCAGCCTGCAGCTGGCGCAGCTCCCTGCCGCAGAGCGCTCAGCGATCGCTGAGCGCTGCCTGGGCGCCCTGGAGGCCGCCACCGGCGATGGCGAATGGGTGGTGCGCTACGCGGTGGCCGTGGGCCTGGAGGGCCTGGCCCCCCATCTGGAGCCATCTTCAAGCCGGTGGCAGCGGGCAGAAGCGAGCCTGATACAGCTCAGCGAAACCCATGCCGACAATCCGGAGGTGGTGCGGCTGCGCGCCAATCTGGCGCTCAGTCGCCTGCGCGAGCCATGAGCACTGGTCCCTCGAGCAACCGCATTCTGTTTGTCTGCCTGGGCAACATCTGCCGCTCACCTGCCGCTGAAGGGGTGTTCCTGCACCAGCTGGCAGCCGAGGGGCTGGAGGATCAGTTCGTGGTGGATTCGGCCGGCACCGGCGGCTGGCACGTGGGCAAGCCCGCCGACAGCCGCATGCAAGCCGCCGCCAGCCGCCGCGGCATCCAGCTGCCCAGCCGGGCGCGCCAGCTGGAGCTGGCCGATCTCACCAGCTTCGATCGCATCCTCACCATGGACGACGACAACCTCGAAGCGGTGCGGTCGCTGGCCCGGGAGCTGGGAGATCGGCAGGATCTGGCCGTGGTCGAACCGATGGTGATCCATTGCCGCCAGTTCCAGGCGCGCGAGGTGCCCGACCCCTACTACGGGGGCTCCGAGGGATTCGAGCACGTGCTCGATCTGCTGCAGGACGCCTGCGGGGGCCTGCTGGAGACCCTGAAGAACAACCGGCAGGGCTAGAGCGATCCCTGGGGCCAGGCCTCCTGCGGCACCCGGGCACGGAAGAGATCCACCAGCGCCTGGATCACCGCCTCAATGACCATGCCGTCGGTCACCAGTTCGACCGCATCATCCGCCATCTGCAGCGGAGCCACCTCGCGACTGGAATCGATCCGATCTCGCTCCGCGATCTGAGCCTCCAGTTCCGCCAGCGGCGGCACGGCAAAGCCACGCTGCTCCAGATCAAGAGCCCGGCGGCGGGCCCGCTCCGCGGGGGTGGCGGTGAGAAAAACCTTCAGCTCGGCATCGGGGAACACCGCCGTGCCGATGTCGCGGCCCTCGGCCACCAGCCCACCCCGCGCCCCCATGGCCTGTTGCTGGGCCGTGAGGGCCTCCCGCACGCAGCCGTGGGCCGCCACCAGAGACACCTGGGCCGTGACCTCTGGACTGCGGATGGCGGTGGTCACGTCGTGGCCGTTGATCTGCACCTGCTGCTCGCCGTGGTGACCGGCGCTGAGCTGCAGATCCAGACCCACCAGCAACGACTCCACCGCGGCGGGATCGGTGGGATCAGCCCCCTCGCGCTGCACCCACCAGGTGAGGGCGCGATACATGGCGCCGGTATCGAGATAGATCAGTCCAAGACGGCCGGCAAAGGCCTTGGTCACCGTGCTCTTGCCGGCTCCCGCCGGTCCATCAATGGCAACGATCGGGGAGCGGCTCATCAGGAAGGTGTGATCGATCAGGCGACTGGGACCGCAGTGCACGGCAGCGGCGAGGAGGGTCAGGCCCATCGGGGGCGCGGCCAGGGGCAATGGCTCCAGGGTATGGGCTGCCACCACCTCCACATAGTCCACCGTCAGCTGGGCAGCCTGCAGCTGCCTGCGGGTGTTGTCGAGCAAGGCCTGAGCCGGGATGGCCCGGCCCTCCAGCAGACTCTGCTGCCAGTGGCCACGGGCCAGGCTCAGCGCCTGGGGCAGGGCCCGCGCCTGCTGGCGCTGGGCCTCGCTGAGGTAGCGGTTGCGGGAGCTGCAGGCCAGACCATCGGCATCGCGCACGGTGGCCACACCCTCCACCACCACCGGCAAGCCAAGGTCGGCCACCAACCGGCGCACGACCACCAGTTGCTGCCAATCCTTTTCCCCCAGCAGCAGCCGCTGGGGCCTCACCAGCGCCAGCAACCGGGCCACCACCGTGGCCACCCCATCGAAATGACCGGGCCGGCTGCGGCCGCAGAGCACCGCCTGCAATGAGGCAGGAGGCCGCAGACGTGTGGCCTCTTCAGCGCCTGCAGGGAGCATCTCAGCCACACTGGGAGTCCAAAGCACATGGGCCCCTGCGGCCGCCGCCAGAGCCCGATCGGCAGTCAGATCGCGGGGGTAGCGATCAAAGTCCTCAGCCGGGCCGAACTGGAGCGGGTTCACGTAGACGCTCACCACCACCAGAGGCTCGGAGCCCCCACGGGGCTCGCTGGCCCGGCGAATCAGCTGGCCATGGCCCTGGTGCAGGGCGCCCATGGTGGGCACGTAGTGCACCGGCCGCTGCTGGCGAGCTCGCCAGGCACGCAGCTCGGCCAGCGAGTGCAGATGCTCCACCAGCAACTCCATCAAAAAAACCCCAGCTGCCAGATTGGCGGATGGGGCTTCATCCAAGCTGAAGGAACGGTGGAGGCGACTGAAGGAGCTGGGGCTCAGCGCAGCACTTCAAGCTTCACGCTGGCCAGACCACTGGAGAGAACCCCAAGCTCCCTGGCTGCACCGTGACCCAGGTCGATCACGCGATTGCCGTGGAAGGGGCCTCGATCGTTGATGCGCACCACAGCGACACGGCCGTTATTGAGATTGGTCACCCGCACTCGTGTGCCGAAAGGCAGGGTGCGGTGAGCGGCAGTCATGGTGCCGGGACGGAACACCTCACCATTGGCGGTGCGATTTCCGTAGAAGCCGGGGCCATACCAGCTGGCCTGACCAGTGCCGATGGGGACGGCTCGGGGAGCCGGGGCTGGCACGGGAGCAATGGGCTGGGGCAAAGGCCGCAGCTGCGGCTCAGCGGGGACCGGGGCCGATTCAGCTTCGCGAATCGCAACTTCGGTAGTGGAGCCTTGTTCCTGTTGGGAAGACTCACGTGTGGCGGCCAGAGCCCGCTCGGAGATGGCCGGAACGAGCGTGCTTCCGGAAAGCAGCAGGGCGAGGGCCCCAAAAGAAAACGTGCGACGCATAACAAGCGGAACACGCTGACAAGCAGCAATCACAGAGAGCTGTGATTCACCTGCGTTGGATTGACGCCGACAGGAAATGACCTGTCTGGAGGCTCAGGGAGGGAGGAGTCAGCTCCAGAGGAACTGAAATTCCAGAAGAACTGGAAGTCCGACCTTGAGTTCGTGACGCAATTCGCTGGCGGAGTTCCTGACGGGGGTTAACAACGACGAAAACTTAACGGCCGCTTTCTGCCCGATCGAGCCGCCTGGCCATGCGCCTCACTGATCAGGATTTGTCATCAAATCCGACATCCCCCCTGAAACCGGGGCCTGACGAGGGGCCGCCAGGACCAGAGCAATGAGGGAGTCAAATCACCGTCATAAGCCCAGCTGATCAGCTGCAGTGCCAATCTGGCAGCCGTCCACCCTCCTGGCCGTGTGTGGCCGTCGCGGCGGCCGGCAGGGACCGGCGGGAGCTGCG
Organism: Prochlorococcaceae cyanobacterium; assembly: GCA_044235095.1. Lineage (GTDB taxonomy): Bacteria > Cyanobacteriota > Cyanobacteriia > PCC-6307 > Cyanobiaceae > NIES-981. The sequence goes on from JBIIIC010000006.1 coordinate 36,527, forward strand.
GTCGGCGTTGGAGGATCGGGACAGCAGCGCCGGCCCTATCGCCATGGACTACCGCACAGCCGGGGTGGATGTGGAGGCGGGACGCGCCTTCGTGGAGCGGATCCGCCGCAGCGTGGAGGCCACGCACCGACCCGAAGTGGTGGGTGGCCTGGGCGGTTTCGGCGGCTTCTGCCGCCTGCCCGCCGGAATGCACCAACCCCTCCTGGTGGCCGGCAGCGATGGCGTGGGCACCAAGCTGGAACTGGCCCAGACCCATGGCCGCCATCACGAGGTGGGCATCGACCTGGTGGCGATGTGCGTCAACGACGTGATCACCAGCGGCGCCGAGCCTCTCTTCTTTCTTGATTACATCGCCACCGGCCGGCTCAGCCCCGAGGCCATGGCCCAGGTGGTGGAGGGCATCGCCGATGGCTGCCGCCAGAGCGGCTGCGCCCTGCTGGGCGGCGAGACCGCGGAGATGCCTGGCTTCTACGCCCCAGGCAAATACGACCTGGCCGGCTTCTGCGTGGCTGTGGTGGAGGCCGATGCCGTGATCGACGGCCGCCACATCCAACCGGGCGATCGGATCGTGGCTGTGGCCAGCAGTGGCGTCCACAGCAATGGGTTCAGCCTGGTGCGCCGCATCCTGGAGATGGCCGGCGCCAGCGCCACCACCACCCTGCCCGGCGGCGATCGCCCCCTGATCGAGGCGCTCCTCACCCCCACCCGTCTCTACGGCGGCCTGGTGAAGGCCCTGCTGGCGGCCCAGCTGCCGGTGCGGGGGATGGCCCACATCACCGGCGGCGGCCTGCCCGAAAACCTGCCTCGCTGCCTGCCGGCCGGCGTGCATGCGGTGATCGATCCCCTGAGCTGGGAACGACCTGCCCTGTTCCGCTGGCTGCAGGAGGCAGGCGAGGTGCCGGAGCCCGATCTGTGGAACACCTTCAACCTCGGGGTGGGCTTCTGCGTGGTGGTCCCCCCCAGCCACCTCGATGCCACCCTCGCCACGTGTCGGGGTGCCGGCTACGACGCCTGGAGTCTCGGGGAGATCGCCAGCGGCAGCTCCGGCCCAGCTCCCTTGGCCGGTTTACCGACTTGAAGCAGGCCGGATCACTGGCAGATTGCTGCAGCTTCCCGCGTTGCGGAGGAGCCTGAGAGCTCCTGTCGTTCCTCTGGTCGAGGAGCTCGCCATAACAGATACCCGAAGTTGAAAGATCGCGCGATGAACCGTTCTCCCTTAAGTGCCCCGACCCCGCTGGGCTCCGGCCAGCGCATCACCCGCCGCCGCAGTTCCGCCGGCCCTGTGCCGCCGGTGCGACCCATCCGCCCCCGTGAGGGAATAGGCCCTGGCCAGCGCAGCGGCGGCCAACGCCCCACCTTCCTCACCCTGCGCGATCACGGCAAGGTGTATGTGGCCGACCTGCCCCGGCTCTCCGACGGTCAGCTGTCGCGCATCAGCCGCGAAGCTCAGGAGGTGCTGGCCAGCCTCAGCCGTCGGCTGGAGGAGCTGCAGGGCCAGACGCTGCTCAGCCAGGCCGAACAGGACACCCGTATCCGTGCCACCACCAAGCGCGACGTGACAGAGCGCTTCATCCGCGCCATCGAGGAGGAGCAGGAACTGCGTCGCAACAACCCCGCCCTGCGGGCCGCCGCAGGCGAGTCGTTGGCGCGGGCCTTCATGGAACTGGCACGCCATCGGCTACCCGGTGCCACCTTTGATTCCCTGCTGCAGGAAGCCCTCCAGGCATGCGGCCCCGACAGCGCCGCCGCAGAGGCTGCCGAGCAGGAACAGGCCAACGCCGCGGCGGAAGCGGCAACCATGTTGCAACCTCAGACCATGCCCGTGGTGCTCACGCCCGCACCAGAGGCCTGCTGAAGCCACCCAGCCGAGACCGAGCTCCACCATCAGGCGCGATGCCATCAGGAGCTCTGAAATGGGTTGGCAGGCATGGTGCCCGCAATCGAGGTGGCCACGGCATCGAGGGCCTCGCACTCCGCGGGCTCCAGCCGCCAGCGGAGTGCCTGGAGCGCCACCTCCACCTGTTCCGGCCGCCGCAGACCGGGAATCGGCATCGCACCGTGGGCCCGGCACCAGTTGAGAGCCACCGCGGCCAGGGGAGCCTCCCGGGGAGCGGCCAGCTCCCCCATCAGCTGCAGCAAGGGACCAAGCATGGGCCCAAGCCGCTGGAACAACCAGCGGCGAGGCCCCTGCGCGGGCAGGGCCAGCAGCGGATCGGGGCGGGCAAGCAGACCCAGGGCCAGGGGGCTGTAGGCGATCAGCTGCACCCCCAGCTCGCGGCAGACCTCAGCCACCCCGCCTGATGCCAGGGGCCCACGGGCCAGCAGCGAGAGCTGCACCTGCAGGCTGGCGACCTTCACACCGCGGGCAGCGAGCTGTGCATGCAGATGGCGCAGGCGCCGCGGCCCGAAGTTGGAGAGACCCAGCTGGGCGATCTCGCCGCTGGCCAGCCGGTCCGCCAGGCCTTGAAGCAGGGGTCCTTCCTGCCAAGGGGCGTAGCGGCTGGTGCTCCAGTGCAGCTGCACCCGGTCGATGCGGCCACCGAGGCGCCGGGTGGAAGCGGTCACCGCCCGATCGAACCCGCGCCGGCCCAGGCGCCAGGGGAACGGCGCCAACTTGGTGGCCAGGCAGAGGCGATCACGATCCGCTGGCGGCAAGGCAGCCGCGAAGCGGCCGAGCAACGCCTCGCTGCGCCCATTGAAGCGACCGGTGCCGTAGGAATCCGCCGTGTCGAAGAAGGTGAGCCCACCCGCCACCGCCTGGCGGAAGCTGGCCTCCAGCTCCATATCAGCAGCGGGGTCGTAAGCCCACAGGAACTGGTTGCCCCAGGCCCAGGTGCCCACGCCGATCCCCGGATACGCCATGGTGGGAAGCCCGCCTCTGCTGTGGCACTCCCATGTTGCAGCCCACCATTTCCGCACCATCCGCCGACCTGCCACCAGCCTCCCGGCCCCTACCAGGTGAAGCCGCCGCCGACAGACAGGGCGCCGGTGCAGCCGACCCCGTGCTGTGCCAGCACTGCGGACGCACGGCCAGCAACGGCATCAGTTGCGAGGGCTACTGCGTGGCCGACTCGGGGTACTGATGGGGTGCGGCAGGGGGGCGTTGGCCCCATTGATGGGGGCCATGCTGCTGGGGGCCCTGGCGGCCGGGGCTCCGCTGAACGGGCCCCGATCGGTCAAGGCGGAGGGCTTCGGGCGCTGGGAGGGTCGCCTGAGCCAGTGCAGGATGAGCAGTATCGGCCGGCCTGAGCAGCCCTGTCGTCGACTGCGCCTGGAGCAGAATCTCGAAGGGTTGCTGAGCATCCGTTTTGTGGGCGACGGCCAGGGCGGACTGCTGGCCAGTGAGGAACTCACCTTCGCTGGCGTGCTGGGCGAAGGGCACCAGCCGATGACCTGTCGATCTGATGGCCGCTGCCGGGAACCGCTCCAGCCTGTAGAGCTGATTGTGGGCAATGTGGCCTGGGCCAGTTTCAACAGCCGCGGCCTGGTCGAAGCAGTGCCCCAGGCCCGACTTGCCCAAGGGCAGTGCCGACTGGCGCTTCGCGTGATCCGCTGTGAAGCCAGGGAAGACAGCGCGTCTGGTGGTACCAACTGGACCGCCGAGGGCAGGATCGGCAGCTGAACCCGGCTTCCGTGAGCGGGCTGTGGGCCCATGCGCGCCGGGGATCAGCGAAGAGGCTGAATGACACTCGCTCAGGGCGCGAGGGCTGAACTGTTCAGAGGCGGCACCCAGATTCGAACTGGGGGTAAAGGATTTGCAATCCTCTGCCTTACCACTTGGCCATGCCGCCGGCGGGGAGCAAACTCCCTGCTGCGGATCGTATCAGCCATGGCATGGGCCCCAGCCTGCTGGTTCTGAGCAACGGCCATGGCGAGGATCTGATTGCCCTGCGGGTGATCCAGGCCCTGCGTCGTCGCCGCCCGCAGCTGGCCATTGCCGTACTGCCCCTGGTGGGGGAGGGCCAGGCCTTTGGCCAAGCTGCCGCGGCCGGAGACGTGCAGCTGGTGGGCCCGCGTCAGCGCCTGCCCAGTGGCGGCTTCAGCAACCAGAGCCTGGTGGGGCTGCTGCAGGACCTGGGAGCCGGGCTGGCGGGCCTGAGCTGGCGGCAGTGGCAGCTGGTGCGCCGCTGGGGACGAGAGGGCCAGCCGCTGCTGGCCGTGGGCGATCTGCTGCCACTGCTGCTGGCCTGGGACGGGGGTGGCCCCTTCGGCTTCATCGGCACGCCGAAGAGCGACTACACCTGGGCCTCAGCGCCGCCCGTGGGCTGGGGCCGCTCACCCCTCGCCGATCGCTACCACCGCTGCAAGGGCAGCGAATGGGACCCCTGGGAGTGGGCCCTGATGGCGAGCCACCGCTGCCGGCTGGTGGCGGTGCGGGATCCCCTCACAGCCCGCGGACTGCGGCGGCACGGCGTGGCGGCCCTGGCACCCGGCAACCCGATGACTGATGGCTTCGGCGGCACGCCGCCGCCGGCTTGGCTGGCCGAGCGCCGGCGCGTGCTGCTGCTACCCGGCAGCCGCATACCGGAGGCTGTTGGCAATGCCCAGCGCCTCCTGGCAGGCCTGCGGCAGAGCCGCTGGAGCGAACCCACCACGGTGCTGCTCGCCTGCGGGCGCCAACCCGAAGCCAGCCACTGGCGTGCCCTGATGGGGGCGGCCGGATTCGACGAGCAGCCCGTCAGCACCGCTGCGGCCGCCATCGGTGCCCTGGCCTGCTGGGGCACGGGCCCACTGGAGCTGCTGCTGGGGCCGGGCTGCTTCACACGCTGGGCCGGCTGGGCTGAACTGGCCCTGGCCACCGCGGGCACCGCCACTGAGCAGGTGGTGGGGCTGGGCATCCCGGCCCTGTCCTTGCCGGGGCCCGGCCCCCAGTTCAAGGCGGGCTTTGCCCGGCGCCAGAGCCGCCTGCTGGGCGGCGCCGTGCAGCCCTGCCACAGCCAGGAGCAGCTGGGCGAGCGGCTGGAGCTGCTGCTGCGCGAACCGGCGCTGTGCCAGCTACTCGGTGTCCGGGGTCGCCGACGCATGGGGGGTCCAGGCGGCAGCGAGCGGCTGGCGGAGCTGGTGGAGCAGCGGCTGCTGGGATGATGGGCGCACCAGCTGCATGGCACCTGCGATGGCGGGAATTCCCGATCGGGCCTACAACGCCGCCTGCGGCCACCTCGCCAGCGCCCTGGGCGTGAGCATCGCCGCTGCCAGGCGCAAGGTTGACGTGAAAGCCGCCCAGGCCGGCCTGCAGGGCACCGCCGCCAAGGTGGCCCTGGCGGAGGAGCTCCTCGCAGTGGCCCGGGGCGACAGCGCCAGCACCCATGCCCTGCTCAACGAGTTGCTGGAGGCCACCGCCAGCGACGCCAACTTCATGACCGAAGACTGAGCCCCCCGCGCCTGGCGGCTGGCCAGCTCAGCGGTTGCCGCCGCTGGAGTGCTCGAACAACAGGTGGAAACGCTGGCGGTCAAGGTCGGCGAACACCGGGATACAGCCGAAGCAGCGCACAGCCAGATCCCAGCGCTCCTCACGCCTGAGCATGGTTTCCAGCCGATCGCGGGCCGGCAGCAGATAGCGCACATCGCCGGCGGCATAGGCCAGCTGGGCTTCGGAGAGGTCTTCCACCCGGCCCCAGTCGGAGCTCTGGGCCTGCTTGTCGAGCTCCACTCCCACCAGCTCCTGCACCACCTCCTTGAGACCATGCCTGGGGCTGTAGGTGCGGCCCAGACGGCTGGCCACCTTGGTGCAGAAGATCGGATTCACCGTGATGCCGAGGTTTTCCGCCAGAGCCGCCACGTCGAAGCGGGCGAAGTGGAACACCTTCTCGATAATGCTGTTCTCCATCAGCTCCTTGAGGCGCGGCGCCTCGCTCTGGCCGCGGGCGAGGCGGATGCAGCACACGTTGTCGTGGTCGTCGCAGATCTGCACCAGGCAGAGGCGATCACGGCCGTGAATCAGCCCCATGGCCTCGGTGTCGACGGCCAGGGCGCGGGCACCGGCGTAGAGCGCCGCCCACTCGGCATCGAGGTCGCCGTCGAAGACGGCAAAACGGGCGGGGGCGGGAAGGTTGCTGGTGGGGGCGACGGTCATCGGTGAACCGGTACTGCCGCCATGCTGCCGCCACGCCCACCGGCGCCCCAGAATGAATCGCTATGGCCAGTTCCGGCTCCACCCTGCTGCTCACCCTGCTGCTGGCCGTGGGGCTGGTGTTTTTCCTGCGGGCGGCGAGCAAAGACCGCACCACCACCGTGGAGGTGCGCAGCTCCAAGCCGCCGCTGGAGGTGCTGCCGGCTCTCACGGGGTGGCTGGAGCAGCGCGGCTGGCAAGCGGCGGGGGGTGATCCCCAGCGGCGTCACCTGGTGTACCGGGCGGCGGTGGCCTCCAGCCCGGCTCTGGCCGTGCTGCTCTCGCTTCTGGGCGGCGTGGGGGCCGCCTGCCTGGGCCTGGTGCTGCGCCAGCTCTGGCCGGGGCTGGGCTGGTGGCCGCTGCTGCTGGCCCTGCTCGGGCCACTGGCCGGCCTGCTCTACCGCCGGCGAGCCCAGCGGGAGGAGGCGGTGGAACTGCGCCTGATCAGCCACGACAGTGCCACCGGCAGCGCCCTGCGCCTGCGCGCCCACCGGGATGAACTGATCGCCCTGGAGCTGGAACTCGGCCCCCAGCTGGGCCTGTTCAGCGACGCCAACCTGCTCTCCTCCCCCATCTGAGCGATGCAGCAACGGCGCCGCCTGTTGCTGATCGCCGCGGCTTCCCTGGCGGCCGCCCTGGCCCTGTCGCCGGCGGTGCCCGCCCACAGCCCTGGGCTGGCGATCACCGATCCGCTCACCGGCCCCCGCAGCCGCCTGAGCGACCGGAAGGATTGGCTGGGGGTGCGGGCGCTGCCGGCCAACACCGAAATCCTCGTGCTCGCCGGCCACGCCGACTCCCAGGGCATGGCTGGAGCCGGCACCGCCGGCGAGGCTGTGGACCGCCGTGGCGCCCTGCCCATGCAGGCGGGCATCCGCGATGAACTGCACTGGAACCTGCTCACCGCCCAGTCGGTGGTGGCGCTGGGCCGGCGGCGCGGCCTGGCGATCCGCTCCTATGTGCCGCCCCAGCGCTCGATTGCCGATGGCGACGACCCGCGCACCAACTGGAGCGTGGGCAAGGCCCATGCCGAAGCCGGCGGCTACGCCCTGGAGATCCACTACGACGCCTATGGCCCCGACGGAGTGGGCTCGGGCCTGATCACGCCGCTGCATCGCCGCCCCAGCCGGCTCGATGAAAGCCTGGCGGCTGCCTTCGGCAGCTATCCGCTCAACTACCGCGGCGGCCTGGGGGCGCCGCGGCGCGGTATCGCCATCCTGGAGATCGGCAAGCTCGAGGGCCCCCTGGAGGCCGCCCTGCGAGACCCGCTGCGACGCGAAGCCACCCTCAATGCCATTGCTCTGCGGGTGGTCGAAGCCCTGGAGCGAGGCCTGGGCCGTGAGCCCGCGGTGCCCGCCCCGGTGGCGCTCAGTTCACCGCCTGGTGAGGAGCGCAGCGAGACTCCAGAGCGGCGTCGGTAAGCCAGGCCTGGGGCCTGGTGAACAGCTCGGTGAGCAGGGCTTCGCGGCTGCCGGGCTCGCTCTGGTAGCCGTATTCCCAGCGCACCAGCGGCGGCAGCGACATCAGGATCGACTCGGTGCGGCCATTGGTCTGCAGGCCGAAGATGGTGCCGCGGTCGAACACCAGGTTGAACTCCACGTAGCGGCCGCGGCGGTAGAGCTGGAACTCGCGCTCCCGCTCGTCGTAGGGGGTGTGCTGGCGCTTCTCGGCGATCGGCACATAACTGGGCAGGAAGGCGTTGCCACAGGCGGAAGCCAGGGCAAACAGCTGCTCCCAGCTCTGCTCGATCGGCCCGATGCGGTTGCTCTCGGCCGCTGCCGGACCGCTGGGGTCCTGGCCCTTGTAGAGCACGCCGCCGGGATCCTGATAGTCGTAAAAAATGCCGCCCACGCCGCGGGTTTCACCACGGTGCTTCAGGTAGAAGTATTCGTCACACCAGGGCTTGAACACCTGGTAGTAGGCGGGGTTGACGCTGTCGCAGGCCGCCTTGAGGGTGCGGTGAAAGTGCTGGGCGTCGGCCAGGAAGGGGTAATAAGGGGTGAGGTCGGCGCCACCGCCGAACCACCACACCGGACCGGCTTCGAAGTAGCGGTAGTTGAGGTGAACGGTGGGGATGAAGGGGTTGCGTGGGTGCAGCACCATCGAGGTGCCGGTGGCAAACCAGCGATGTCCCTTGGCCTCAGGCCGCTGGCTGAGGATCGAGGGGGGCAACTCACTCCCCTCCACCTCGGAGAAGTTCACACCGCCCTGCTCAAACACGCGGCCGGCCTTCATCACCCGCGAGCGGCCACCCCCGCCCTCGGGCCGCACCCAGCTCTCCTCGGCAAAGCGCCCTTCCCCATCGAGCTGCTCCAGGCCGGCACAGATGGAGTCCTGCAGACCCATCAGCAGGGCCTTGGCCCGCTGGCGCGAGTCGGTCGGCGGGGCTTCCGGAGCCTTGAGCATCAACTACCGCGCCCGGAGGGCGCCCGAAACCCACTCACCTTTTCAGGCCGTCGGGCCGGCGCACAAGCGATCGAGAGGCTCTGTCATGCCGGCTGCTGCTGACCACCATCCCTAGGATCAAAGGCTGTTGAACCGACCTGATGGCAACGCTGGAGCAGGCCACCGCAGCCCTGGGTGCCCTCCATGACGCCGGCAGCGGCCGCAGCCTGCTGGAGCTGGGCTGGATTGAGCAACCCCGCCTGCAAGACGGTCGTCTGATCTTCCGGCTCAGCCTGCCTGCCTTCGCCCAGAGCCAGCAGGGCCGGATCGCCAGCGAGGCACGGGAGGCCGTGCTTGCCATCGAGGGCATCCGCGATCTGCAGATCGAGGTGGGTCAGCCGGCAGCTCACCAGGGCGCGCCGATCGGCGCCGCAGGGCATGGTCCGGCTGCCGGCCCCGGCGGTCAGCTTCCGCCACGCCAGCCGATCCCAGGGGTGAAACAGGTGATTGCCGTGAGCAGCGGCAAGGGCGGCGTGGGAAAGAGCACCGTGGCCGTGAATCTGGCCTGTGCCCTGGCCCGCCGCGGCCTGAGGGTGGGCCTGCTCGACGCCGACATCTATGGGCCCAATGCGCCCACCATGCTCGGTGTGGCCGACCGCACCCCGGAGGTGCGCGGCGAGGGCGCCAGCCAGGTGCTCACCCCGATCGAGAGCTGCGGCGTCGCCATGGTGTCGATGGGGCTGCTGATCGACGCCAACCAGCCGGTGATCTGGCGGGGACCGATGCTCAACGGCATCATCCGCCAATTCCTGTATCAGGTCGACTGGGGCGAGCGCGACGTGCTGGTGGTGGATCTGCCGCCGGGCACCGGCGATGCCCAGCTCACCCTCGCCCAGGCCGTGCCGATGGCCGGCGTTGTCGTGGTGACCACGCCGCAGCAGGTGTCCCTGGCCGACGCCCGCCGGGGCCTGGCGATGTTCCTGCAGACGGGCGTACCGGTTCTGGGAGTGGTGGAGAACATGAGTCTGTTCATCCCGCCCGATGCTCCGGAGAAGCGCTACGCGATCTTCGGCAGCGGCGGTGGTGCCACCCTGGCCGGAGAGGCCCAGGTGCCGCTGCTGGCCGAGCTGCCGTTGGAGCTGCCCGTGCGCGAGGGAGGCGACGCCGGCACCCCGGTGGTGCTGTCGGCGCCGGAATCCGCCACGGCCCAGGCCTTCCTGGCCCTGGCCGACCGGCTGGCCGTCCCCGCTGCCGTCGTCGCCTGATCCCCGTGCATCGCCCCAACAGGCCGCGGCGATGATCAGCCTGGACGCCCTGCGCCAGTGTCTCAGCCAGGGCGTGCCGCCTGGCCGCAGCGACGATGACAGCGTGCGGCGCCAGTGGTGGGCGGCCCTGGCCACCCTCCAGGACGATCTGCTGCTGGGCCAGCAACCGCTGGAAGGGCTTTGGCTTGCGGCTCCACTGCCTGCCCTCTACGAGCCCGAGGTGCTCAGCCGGCTGCAGGGCTGGATCTGGGCCCCTGCCGAGCTCGAGGAACTGCTGCCGAGCCGCTCACCCCTGCTGCCCGCCACCGCCTCGGGCCGCGGGGCGGCGGCACCGGCCCTCGCGGCCGTGGAGCGTCTGGCGCTGCAGCCGGCCGATGGACTCGAGCCCCTGCTGGTGGTGATCACCCCCAAGGTGCAGGTGGGTCTCTGCCTCGATGGCCCTCCCCAGGGCCGGCGGCTGGTGGTGCGCTTCGATGCCGATGTGCTGTCCAGGCTGCTGGCACTGGTGCATCAGCGCCTTGAAGTGCAACAGCCCGCGGCCGCCGATCGGCTGCGGGCCCAGCTCACCCGCCTGGAGGCCCTGCACAGCGACAGCACCACCGCCCTGCGCTTCTGGCCGCGGCTGGCGGAGCGCCTGTCGGCCATGGCGCCCAGCCTCACCCTGCAGCCCCTGGTGCACGGTCAGCGGCCGGAGATGCCCCAAGCGGTGAGCAGCGAACTGGCCCTGCTCGAGGCCCTCACCCATGAGGTGCGCACACCCCTGGCCACGATCCGCACCCTGATCCGCTCCCTCCTGCGCCGCAGCGATCTGGCGACGGTGGTGCGTGAACGACTCGAGCAGATCGACAGCGAGTGCAGCGAGCAGATCGACCGCTTCGGGCTGATCTTTCTGGCCACCGAGCTGCAGCGCCAGCCCACCGACACCGGCACGGGTGCCTTGGGTGGTCTGGCTCAGACCGATCTGGCGGCCCTGCTGGAGCGCCAGCAGGAACTCTGGCAACGCCAGTTGCAGCGCCGCGGCCTGTGCCTGCAACTGCAGATCGCCCCGGAACTGCCGCCGGTGCTCAGCGATCCGGTACGCCTGGAAACGGTGCTCGGCGGCCTGATCGATCGCTTCGGCCGCAGCCTGCCCGCCGGCAGCCAGGTGAGCCTCACGCTCCAGCCGGCAGGCCCCAGGATCAAACTGCAGCTCAGCAGTGAAGCCGCAGCGCCAGCAGCCCCGGCCAGCGGCGCCGGGGTCACGGCCAAGCCCCTGCACAAACCCCTGGTGGGACCTGTGCTGAGCTGGAACCCCGCCACCGGCAGCCTGCAACTCAGCCGACAGGCGACGCAGCGCCTGTTCCAGCACCTGGGCAGCCGGTTCACCGAGCGCAGCGACAATGGCCTCACGGTGTTTTTTCCCGCCGCCACGGGCAGCGTCAGCGGCGACCCACAGGGCCGGCCCGACGGCTTTTGTTGACGGGTGTGAAGAGTGCCCGGATCGGCGCAAACGGGCCAATTCAGCGGTGCTACGTTCCGGCTGAACCTGTCTGCCGACACCTCGATTTCTGCCATGACAGCAACGGCGCTGAGCGGTCAACTCCCCAAGTACATCGGCAGCACCGGCGGCCTGCTCAACGCCGCTGAAACCGAGGAGAAGTACGCCATCACCTGGACCAGCTCCAAGGCCCAGGCATTCGAGCTTCCCACCGGTGGTGCCGCCGAGATGAACGAGGGCGAAAACATCATGTACTTCGCCCGCAAGGAGCAGTGCCTAGCGCTCGGCACCCAGCTGCGCACCAAGTTCAAGCCCCGCATCGAGGACTACAAGATCTATCGGATCTATCCCGGCGGCGACACTGAGTTCCTGCATCCGAAGGATGGCGTCTTCCCCGAGAAGGTGAATGAGGGCCGCGCCATGGTGGGCCACAACCCCCGTCGCATCGGCGCGAATCCGAACCCGGCCAACCTCAAGTTCACCGGCAAGAACACCTTCGACGCCTGATCCGGCCTTTGGGCCACTGGCCAACCTCTATAAAGGCGGAGCCAGGTGCTCCGCCTTTTTTGCCGTCTGGTCGTTCGATGTTGCACTCCGAGGATCAGGCCTTTCGCAAGCAGGTGGCCGCGGGTCACACCTTCATTCCCCTGTGGAAGCGCTGGCCGGCAGATCTGGAAACCCCGCTCACCGCCTGGCTGAAGGTGGGTGCCGCCAGCAGCCATGGCGTGCTGCTCGAATCGGTGGAGGGCGGTGAGCGGATCGGCCGCTGGAGCTTCATCGTGGCTGACCCGCTCTGGACCCTCACCAGCCGAGGTGATCAGAGCCTGCGCCAATGGCGTGATGGCCGTCAGGAACAGTTGACTGGCAACCCGTTTGAGCGGTTGCAGGATTGTCTGGAGCCCCTCAGCGGCGCCCCTGTGCCTGGCCTGCCACCGGTGGGCCAGCTGTTCGGCTTCTGGGGCTATGAGCTGATCCGCTGGATCGAACCCAGTGTGCCGGTGCATGCCGCTCCAGAGGGAGCGCCGCCCGATGGCTGCTGGCTGCTGGCCGACAGTCTGCTGGTGTTTGACCAGGTGAAGCGCCAGATCACGGCCGTGGCCTATGCCGACCTCAGCGGCGGAGCCGATCCAGAGGCGGCCTACGCCGCCGCTCGGGCCCGCATCGCCACCCTGGAAGCCCGCATGCACGAGCCCCTGCCGCCTGGGGTCACGCCGTTGCAGTGGCACGACGCCGCCACCAGCGAGATCGTGGAGCAGCTGCAACCGGTGAGCAACCGGGGCCAGGCCGATTTCGAAGCGGCGGTGGCCACGGCCCGCGAACACATCGCCGCCGGCGATGTGTTCCAGCTGGTGCTGAGCCAGCGGCTGGAGAGCCGGATCCAGCGCGATCCATTCGAGCTCTACCGCAGCCTGAGGATGGTGAATCCATCCCCCTACATGGGGTTCTTCAACTTCGGCGGCTGGTACCTGATCGGTTCGAGCCCCGAAGTGATGGTGAAGGCCGACCCGCTGGAGGGCGGTGGCATCCGGGCCTCCCTGCGGCCGATCGCCGGCACCCGCCCGCGGGGCCGCGACGAAACCGAAGACCAGGCTCTGGAGGTCGAGCTGCTGGCCGATCCAAAGGAGCGGGCCGAACACGTGATGCTGGTGGATCTGGGCCGCAATGACCTCGGCCGGGTGTGTCAGCCGGGCACGGTGGCGGTGACCGATCTGATGGTGATCGAGCGCTACTCCCACGTGATGCACATCGTGAGCCAGGTGGAGGGCCTGCTGGCAGAGGACAAGAGCGTGTGGGACCTGCTGATGGCTTCCTTCCCAGCCGGCACCGTGAGTGGAGCGCCCAAGATCCGGGCCATGCAGCTGATCTATGCACTTGAGCCCGATGCCCGCGGTCCCTACTCGGGGGTCTACGGCGCCGTGGATCTGGCCGGTGCGCTCAACACCGCCATCACCATCCGCACCATGGTGGTGCTGCCCCACGCCGAGGGAGGCTGGCGGGTGCAGGTGCAGGCAGGGGCAGGCGTTGTCGCCGATTCGGTGCCCGAGGCCGAATACCAGGAAACGCTCAACAAGGCCCGGGGCATGCTCAAGGCCCTGGCCTGCCTGCTGCCGGCCCAGCCATGAGCGATCTGTTGCTCAAGGGCTTTGAGGTGGAGATGTACACCGGCCGGCCCGACGGCACGGTGGTGGGGTGTTCGGCTGAAGCGGCCGCCGCGCTGGCCGGATTCGTGACCGAGCCCGACCATCGCAACCTCGAATACATCACCCCGCCCGACGCCAGCTATGTGCGTCAGCTGGAGCTGCTGCTTGAGCCGCGTCAGCGGCTGCGCGGCTGGCTGGCCCCCCGTGGGCTCACCCTGCTGCCGGGCAGCACCCTGAGCACCGGGGGCAGCCGGCAGTTTGAGCGCTCCGACCCCCAGAACCCTTATCACGGCTACATCGAAACCACCTACGGCACCCGAGTGGTGACCGCCAGCGTGCATATCAACCTGGGGCTTACAGACGGCCAGGGTCCCGCCGCCATGGAGCAGCTGTTTGCCGGGTTGCGGCTGTTGCGCTGCGAGGGTGCCCTGCTGCTGGCCCTCTCGGCCAGCTCCCCCTTTCTCGACGGGGCCCCGACCGGCGCCCACTCCCAGCGCTGGCTGCAGTTTCCGCTCACGCCGCCGGAGGTGCCCCTGTTCCTGAGCCACGGGCACTACATCCAGTGGATGGAGGAGCAGCTGGCGGCCGGCACGATGCAGAACGTGCGCCACCTATGGACCTCGGTGCGCCCCAACGGTGACGACCGGCCCCACGACCTCAACCGGCTGGAGATCCGCATCTGCGACCTGGTGAGCGATCCGCTGCTGCTGCTGGCGATTACCGCCTACGCCGAGCTGCGACTGCACCAGCTAATGGCCCAGCCGGGGCAGCACGACCCCCTACAGGCCAGCCGGCTCAGCCCCATGGAGCTGGCCGCGCTGGCCGATGCCAACGACCAGGCCGCCGCCCGCTCCAGCCTGGGGGCCACGTTGCAGCACTGGCGTGATGGCAGCTCCATCGAGGCCCACCAGTGGATCCGAGCCAACCTGACGGCCATGGCGCCCCTGGCCGCCGAGCTGGGCCTGTCTTCCCTGCTGGAGCATCTGCCGCCGCTGCTGGAGCACGGCAACCAGGCGATGCGATGGCTCCGGCGCCACAACGACGGGGAATCGGTGACGGCGATCGTGGCAGGCGACGCCGCTGCTCTGGCCCAGCGGGAAGTGCAGCTGGCCAAGCTCGGCACAGAAGCAGGCCCCGCCCTTTTGGGATGATCTCTCACATGCCAGCTGTCAACTCCCTCGCCACCGCGCCCAGTGCGGCTCCCACCCGGGTCACCCGCCTGCTGGGTGAACGACTGGAGCTGGTGGAGGACCTCTGGCAAACGGTGCTGCGCAGCGAATGCCCACCGGAACAGGCCGAGCGGCTGCTGGAGCTCAAGCAGCTCAGCGCCAGCAGCGACGACAGCCGCGCCACCGCAGCAGCCATCGTGGAGCTGATCCGCGCCATGGACCTGGCCGAGGCAATCGCAGCGGCCCGCGCCTTTTCCCTCTATTTCCAGTTGGTCAACATCCTCGAGCAACACATCGAGGAGGACAGCTATCTGGAGAGCCTGCGCACCCATCCGGATGCGCCGCCCAGTGATCCGTTCCTGCCCGCTCTGGCCAGCCAGAGCGATCCGGCCACCTTCCGCCAGCTGTTCGAGCGGCTGCGGGCCCTGAACGTGCCACCCGCCCAACTTGAAAACCTGCTGGGCAACCTCGATCTGCGGCTGGTGTTCACGGCCCATCCCACCGAGATCGTGCGCCACACCGTGCGCCACAAGCAGCGGCGGGTGGCCACCTTGATCCAGCGGCTGCAGCAGGAAAGCAGCCTCAACCAACTGGAACGGCACAGCCTGCGCCAGCAGCTGGAGGAGGAGATCAGGCTGTGGTGGCGCACCGATGAACTCCACCAGTTCAAGCCCACGGTGCTGGATGAGGTCGACTACGCCCTCCACTACTTCCAGCAGGTGCTGTTTGAGGCGATGCCGATGCTGCGCCAGCGGATCCGCAGTGCCCTCGCCGACTCCTACCCGGATGTGGAGCCGCCGCGCGATTCCTTCTGCAGCTTCGGCTCCTGGGTGGGCTCCGACCGCGACGGCAACCCTTCGGTCACCCCCGAGATCACCTGGCGCACCGCCTGCTATCAGCGCCAGCTGATGCTGGAGCGCTACGGCAGAGCCGTGGCCGAGCTGCGCGACCAGCTCAGCATCTCGATGCAGTGGAGCCAGGTGAGTCCGGCGCTGCTGGAGTCGCTGGAAATGGACCGGCTGCGCTTCCCGGAGATCTACGAGGAACGGGCGGCGCGTTATCGCCTCGAGCCCTACCGACTGAAGCTCAGCTACGTGCTCGAGCGCCTGCGCCTCACCCAGGCCCGCAACCAGCAGCTGTCCGAGGCGGGCTGGGAGACACCCTGCGACGGCCCAACCCCCTCCCCCGGCAGCGGCGGAGGCCTTGGTGTTGCGCCCACCCCGGAGCTGCACTACGCCACGGTGGATGAATTCCGGGGCGACCTGGAGCTGATTCAGCAGAGCCTGGAAGGTACCGGGCTCAGCTGTGAGCCGCTGCAACACCTGATCAGCCAGGCCCAGATCTTCGCGTTCTGCCTGGCCAGCCTCGACATCCGCCAGGAAAGCACCCGCCACAGCGACGCCCTCGACGAGCTGAGCCGCTACCTGCAGTTGCCGGTGCCCTACGGAGCCATGGATGAGGCGGAGAAGGTGGCCTGGCTGCTCGCCGAGCTGCAGACCCGCCGCCCCCTGATCCCCACTTCGGCCCGATGGAGTGAGCCCACCGCCGAAACTTTCGCCGTGTTCCGCATGCTGCAGCGGCTGCAGCAGGAGTTCGGCACTCGCATCTGCCGCACCTACGTGATCTCCATGAGTCACACGGTGTCTGATCTGCTGGAGGTGCTGCTGCTGGCCAAGGAGGCCGGGCTTGTGGATCCTGCCGGCCAGCGCGCCTCCCTGCTGGTGGTGCCCCTGTTTGAAACGGTGGAAGACCTGCAGGGCGCCCCGGCGGTGATGGAGGCCCTGTTCAGCAATCCCTTCTATCGCCAGCTGCTGGTGGGCGGAGAGGGCGAGCAGCCGCTGCAGGAGGTGATGCTCGGCTACTCCGACAGCAACAAGGACTCCGGCTTCCTCTCCAGCAACTGGGAGATTCACAAGGCCCAGATCGCCCTGCAGCGGCTGGCCAGCCGCCACAGCGTGGCCCTGCGCATCTTCCACGGCCGCGGCGGTTCGGTGGGCCGCGGCGGCGGTCCGGCCTACCAGGCGATCCTGGCCCAGCCCAGCGGCACCCTGCAGGGCCGCATCAAGATCACCGAACAAGGCGAGGTGCTGGCCTCGAAATACTCCCTGCCGGAGCTGGCCCTCTACAACCTGGAAACCGTGAGCACCGCGGTGATCCAGAACAGCCTGGTGAGCACCCCGGTCGACGACACCCCCAGCTGGAACGCGCTCATGGAGCGGCTGGCCGCCCGCTCCCGCGACTTCTACCGGGCCCTTGTTCACGACAACCCCGACCTGGTGGATTTCTTCCAGCAGTGCACCCCGATCGAGGAGATCAGCAAGCTGCAGATTTCCAGCCGGCCGGCCCGGCGCAAGAGCGGAGCCAAGGACCTCTCCAGCCTGCGGGCGATCCCCTGGGTGTTCGGCTGGACCCAGAGCCGCTTCCTCCTGCCCAGCTGGTTCGGGGTGGGGGCAGCCCTCCAGGAGGAGCTCGAGCGCGACCCCGGCCAGCTGGAGCTGTTGCAGCTGCTCCACCAGCGCTGGCCCTTTTTTCGGATGCTGATCTCCAAGGTGGAGATGACGCTCTCCAAGGTGGACACCGAGCTGGCCCACCACTACGTGCAGGCCCTGGGCCGGCTGGAATCACGCCAGGCCTTCGAGGCGATCTTCCAGACCATCGCCGCTGAATTCACCCTCACCCGCGACCTGGTGCTGCAGATCACCGGGCACAAGCGGCTGCTCGATGGCGATCCAGCTCTGCAGCTCTCGGTCGACCTGCGCAACCGCACCATCGTGCCCCTCGGCTTTCTGCAGGTGGCCCTGTTGCGGCGCCTCCGCGACCAGAACCGCCAGCCTCCGATGAGCGAGCCGATGACGCCTGGCAACAGCGGTGAGCCCGACGGTCGCACCTACAGCCGCAGTGAGCTGCTGCGCGGTGCCCTGCTCACCATCAACGGCATCGCCGCCGGCATGCGCAACACAGGTTGACCACCCTGGACTCCCTGTTGCTCCCTTTCCGCAGCCAACCACCCCCCCCGCGCCTGCGCCAGGGCTACGGGCTGGTGGCCAATCCCTGGCCCGATGCCACGGCCCTCAATCGCCTGCTTGAGCTGGCCGATGAGCCGCCGCGGTCTGGTGAACGCTGGCAACTGGTGCTGGAACGCAGCCTCTGGCATCTGGGGGTGATCGATCCGGGCGGGCAGCTGGTTGGGTTTGTGCGCGCCACCAGCGACCTTGCCCTCAACGCCAACCTCTGGGACCTGCTCAGCGACCCGGCCGATGCCGCCCGCCACGAGGTGCTGCAAGTGTTGGTGCACGGGGCTCTGCAACGGCTGCGCCGCGAGCTGGCGGGCTGCAGCATTTCCCTCTCGGCCCCACCGGAAGCCCTCAAAGCGCTCGAGCAGCATGGCTTCGTGGTGGATCCGGGCGGTATCCGCGCCATGGGGTTGCCGCTGCGCTGAGCTGGGCCGCTGAGAGGGTGCACGCAGAGGAGCAGTCCCGGTCCCCCATGGCAGTGGCGGAAGACAGCGAAAGCTGCCAATAAAAAACTCCCCGCCAGGCGGAGAGTGGGAGCCTCAGCAGCTGAGGGTGGAGCGGCTGGTGGAGGCGAAGCAGCGAGCATGGAGGGACTCGAACCCCCGACCCTCAGAACCGGAATCTGATGCTCTATCCAACTGAGCTACATGCCCGTGGCCGCTGCATCGGCTGCCAAGCCCTACCTTAACCGCTCATCGCCTCAGACCCATCCGGCTGCAACGCCTGGAGCTGCTCCACTTCCGCAACATCACCAGCCTGAACCTGGCGCTGGAGGCGCCGCGGCTGCTGGTGGTGGGCCGCAACGGCGAGGGCAAATCCAACCTGCTGGAGGCGGTGGAGCTGCTGGGCAGCCTGCGCTCCCACCGCAGCAGCAGCGACCGGGAGCTGATCCAGCACGGCCAACCTGAGAGCCGCCTTCGCACCCTCAGCAGCGGCGGCGACCTGCTGGAACTTGAGCTCCACCAGCGCGGCGGACGCCAGGCACGCCGCAACGGCAAGCCCCTGGAACGCCAGCATGAGCTGCTGGGCAGCCTGCGCTGCGTGGGCTTCAGCGCCCTCGACCTGGAGCTGGTGCGGGGCGAACCGGCCCTGCGGCGCCGCTGGCTCGATCGCGTGGTGCTGCAGCTGGAACCCGTCTATGGGGAATTGCTGGGCCGCTATGGCCGCCTGTTGCGCCAGCGCAGCCAGCTGCTGCGCCGCGGCCTGGGCGGGGGTCTGGCGGGCGGAACAGGCAGTCGGGATCAGCAGGCCCTGCTGGCCGCCTTCAACCTGCAACAGTCCGTGATCGGCACACGCCTGCACCGCCGCCGCTGCCGGGCGCTGCGGCGACTGGAGCCCCTGGCAGCCGCCTGGCAGCAGCGGCTCAGTGGCGGGCGCGAAACGCTGGGACTGCACTACCGGCCCGGCAGCCAGCTGAGCGAACCGGAGGACGAGGAGAACTGGCGGGCAGCACTGATGACCCAGCTGGAGGCCCAGCAGCAGGAGGAGCAGCGGCTGGGCCAGTGTCAGGTGGGGCCGCATCGCGATGAAGTGGAGCTGCTGCTTGGCGGCCAGCCGGCACGGCGGTTCGGCTCGGCGGGCCAGCAGCGCACCACGGTGCTGGCCCTCAAGCTGGCGGAGCTGGAACTGGTGAGTCAGGTGGTGGGCGAGCCGCCGCTGCTGCTGCTCGACGACGTGCTGGCCGAACTCGATCCCGGCCGCCAGGGGCTGCTGCTGGAGTCGGTGGGAGAAGGTCACCAGTGCCTGGTGAGTGCCACGCACCTGGAGGCCTTCAGCGGCGGCTGGCGGCAGTGCAGCCAGGTGGTGCGCATGGCTGGCGGAGCACTTGAGCCGACCTGAACGGTCGCACCTTCCAAAACCACCACGTATGGTAGTGAGCTTGTGTGGTCGGATTCGATGACCCAGAGCCTGCCCTGCCTCCACCCCAACCCGGGATGGACCGGAGCCCCCGATGCCGCCCAGACGGCCGCCCCCCTCCCCCATCAGATCTCTGAAACGGTTGGGAAACACTGCATCCTCGAGCTCTACAACTGCGACAGCGCCAAGCTCGACGACGAAGCTTTCCTCAGGGACACCATCACCACCGCTGCGAAACGGGCTGGTGCAACCCTGCTCAACCTGATCACCCACCGTTTCGAGCCCCAGGGCGTGACGGGACTGGCCCTGCTGGCCGAATCCCACATTTCCATCCACACCTGGCCTGAGTCCGGCTACGCGGCGGTCGATGTGTTCACCTGTGGCGACCACACCATGCCGGAGCGGGCCTGTCAGGTGCTGGCTGAAGAGCTGGGTGCCCGCAACCACAAGCTCACCAGCTTCCGGCGAGAAACCCCCTGCAGCATCGCCGGCAGCGACCGGGCTCCTACGGCGCTGGCTGCCTAGGCGCCGGGCTGATCAGATTTGGAGAGGGCCCGGTTGAGCTTGCCGCTCACCAGCCCCTCCAGATCCACACTCACCGCCTTGAATCCCAGCTCCGCAAACGCGGCCACCAGCTCGTTGCGCCCCTGGGGATCGACCCAGTGCAGCAAAGCTGCTGCCAACAGGTCAGGGGCCAGTTCGATACGGGCCGTGTCGCCCTGGCTGCGCACCCGTAACTCCTGCCACCCCCGCCGGCGCAACCAGGCTTCAGCAGCAGCCACCCGCTGCAGCCGCGATGCCGTGATCGGCTCGCCGTAAGGAAAGCGCGAGGCCAGACAGGGCTGGGCCGGCTTGTCCCACCAGGGCAGACCCAGGGCTCGGGAAAGCTGCCGCACCTGCACTTTGCTGATTCCCAGCTCAGCAAGGGGGGAGCGCACGCCAGCCTCCCGTGCCGCCACGATGCCGGGCCGGTGATCGCCCAGGTCGTCGGCATTCACGCCATCGAGCACCAGTGCGCTCCCGGCGGCGGCAGCGATCGGCGCCAGCAGCCGATGCAGCTCACGTTTGCAGGCATAACAGCGCTCAGCCGGGTTGGTGGAGTAAGCCGGATCGGCCAACTCAGCCGTGGCAATCTCCCGGTGACGCAGCCCCAGCCAGCGGGCCTGCTCCACCGCCTCGCTGCGCAGGTGGGGGGCCAGGGCTGGCGACACCCCGGTGATTGCCAGGGCCCGATCACCGCATTGCTCGGCGGCCAGGGCAGCCACCAGGGCGCTGTCAACGCCGCCGGAATAGGCCACCACCACGGCCGGCAGGGCCGCCAGCTGGTCACGCAGCAGCGCGAGGGACCGCTCCAGGTCGGGCGGCAGACTCTCAAGCAGGCTGAAGGTCATGGAGCAGCGGTGCTGCACCCATCCTGGCCGCGCTGCCTGGCAAAGGCGCCGGGCAACGCCGGTAGCATCGCCCCATGAGCAGCACG
Source organism: Prochlorococcaceae cyanobacterium (assembly GCA_044235095.1). Taxonomy (GTDB): domain Bacteria; phylum Cyanobacteriota; class Cyanobacteriia; order PCC-6307; family Cyanobiaceae; genus NIES-981. Next base: position 57,418 of record JBIIIC010000006.1, read on the forward strand.
CAAACGCCGCAGCGGGGCACAGGCCGGGGCATCGGCATCCGCACCGCCGCCGGCAGCGATGAACGCGCCCATGGCCAGCTGCACGTGTACGACGGCGAGGGCAAGGGCAAGAGCCAGGCAGCGTTGGGCGTGGTGCTGCGCACCATTGGCCTTGGCATCTGCGAGCAGCGCAGCACCCGCGTGCTGCTGCTGCGCTTCCTCAAGGGCCCCGGCCGCGCCTACGACGAAGACTCCGCCATCGAGGCACTGCAGCAGGGCTTCCCCCACCTGATCGACCAGGTGCGTACCGGCCGGGGCGATTTCTTCACCGCCGAGGAGGTGACCAAATTCGACCGGCAGGAGGCCCAGCGCGGCTGGGACATCGCCAAGGGGGCGATTGCCAGCAACCTCTATTCGGTGGTGGTGCTCGATGAGCTCAACCCGGTGCTGGATCTGGGCCTGCTCGATGCCGATGAGGTGTGCCGCACCCTGGCCGCCAAGCCCGACGGCATGGAGGTGATCTGCACCGGCCGGGGCGCGCCGCGGCAGCTGGTGCAACTGGCCGACCTGCACTCGGAGATGCGCGCCCACCAGGGCGACGGCGGCCTCGAGGGCATCGAGATCTACACGGGCGAGGGGAAAGGCAAGAGCACCAGCGCCCTGGGCAAGGCCCTGCAGGCCATCGGCCGCGGCATCTCCCAGGACAAGAGTCACCGGGTGCTGATCCTGCAGTGGCTCAAGGGCGGCAAGGGGTACACCGAAGACGCCGCCATCGCCGCTCTGCGCGAGAGCTACCCCCACCTGGTGGATCACCTGCGCTCGGGCCGCGACGCGATCGTGTGGCGAGGCCAGCAGCAACCGATCGACTACGTGGAGGCCGAGCGGGCCTGGGAGATCGCCCGCGCCGCGATCGCCAGCGGCCTCTACAAGACGGTGATCCTCGATGAGATCAACCCCACCGTGGACCTCGAGCTGCTGCCGGTGGAGCCGATCGTGCAGACCCTGCTGCGCAAGCCCGCTGAAACCGAGGTGATTCTCACCGGCCGCTGCAAGAACCGCCCCGCCTACTTCGACCTGGCCTCGGTGCACTCAGAGATGGTGTGCCACAAGCACTATGCCGAGCGCGGCGTCGATCTCAAGCGAGGCGTGGATTACTGAGGCGTGGATGACTGATCAGCTGGTGGAGCTCACGGTGCGGGCGATCAGCACCGTGAGCATCATGATCGCCAGCAACACCTGCAATGACATCACCAACTTGGCGGGGCGGGACATCACCGCCTCGGATGTGGGGCCATAGGTGGAATTCACGTTCATCGAGATGAACAGATAATCGATCAGGTGGGGCTCCGGCGGATCTTCGCCATCGCGGCTGGGCCACACAAAGGCGCCACCCGGGGTGCTCACATCGAGGAACACATACACGAACATGAACACCAGCACCGACTCCAGATAGACCGCCGCCACATCCCACAGCCCAGCCAGGCCACCACCTTTGTGGCTGCCGGCACTGGCCACCATCGAGAGCACGTTGGTGATCACCTGCAGCATCGAAAACAGCAGGTACACCAGGGCCCAGCGGAACAGCTGCCGGTTGCGCCCCCGAAACAGGCTGATGGTGAGGCAGAGGGTCACCACGATGAAGGCCACAGTGCCGATCCAATCGATCCGCTGCACCAGGCCCTCCAGCGCCGGGGTGAGCAGACGCCTGTTTTCTAGGTGATGCACAAGCAGGAGATCCATCATCCAGACGCCGGTGGTGGCAGCGATCACCGCCAGACGGCCCCGGCCGCTGGTGAGTCGGGCCCGCAGCAGATCCGCCGGGCCAGGGCTGGTGGGGGAGGATCCGGCGTCGGCCATGGGGTCAGTCGCCGTACTCAGTAGCGGGGCACGGAGGGATCCACCTCCTGGCTCCAGGCGTCGATGCCGCCGGCCACGTTGATGCCCTCGATGCCGTGGCGCTTGAGGGCGATCAGGGCCTTGGCACTCCGGCCGCCCAGCTTGCAGTGGGCATAGAGCGTTTTGCCGGCGGCCAGTTGCTTGATCCGCTCCACAGCGGTGCCGTTCTCGATCTGATCAAGGGGAATCAGCTCAGCCCCGGGGATCACGGCGATCTCCGCTTCGGGTGGGTTGCGGACGTCGATCAGCACCAGGCCTGAGGTGTCGCCATCGAGCAGGGTCTTCAGCTCTCTGACGCTGATGCTCTCCACGGCGCCGGCTTCTTCCTGGCCAGGAGCCGTGCCGCCCACGCCGCAGAACTCCTGGTAGTCGATGAGCTGGTCGATCACCGGCCGCTCGGGGTTGGGCCGCAGCTTGAGCTCCCGAAACTTCATGCCGAGGGCATCAAACAGCAGCAGCCGGCCGCTGAGGGTGGTGCCGATGCCGGTGATGATCTTCACGGCCTCGGTGGCCTGGATCACGCCGATGATCCCGGGCAACACGCCCACCACACCGCCCTCGGCGCAGGAGGGCACCATCCCTGGCGGCGGCGGCTCGGGGAAGAGATCCCGGTAGTTGGGGCTTTCCGCATCCAGGTTGAACACCGTGGCCTGGCCTTCAAACCGGAAGATCGAGCCATACACGTTGGGCTTGCCCAGCAGCACGCAGGCGTCGTTCACCAGGTAGCGGGTGGGGAAGTTGTCGGTGCCGTCGCAGACGATGTCGTAGGGCTCGATGATCTGCAGGGCGTTTTCGCTGGTGAGCGCCGTCTCGTAGAGATCCACCTGGCAGTGGGGGTTGATCTCGAGGATGCGCGCCTTGGCCGATTCGATCTTGGGCTTGCCCACCCAGCTGGTGCCATGAATCACCTGCCGCTGCAGGTTGGAGTGATCCACCACGTCGAAGTCGACGATGCCGATCCGACCTACGCCGGCCGCAGCCAGATACAGCAGCAGGGGCGAGCCCAGCCCGCCGGTACCCACGCACAGCACCGATGCGGCCTTGAGCCGCTTCTGCCCCTCCATGCCGATCTCCGGCAGGATCAGGTGGCGCGAGAAGCGGGCCACCTCATCGGGGCTGAGCTGAACGCCGCTGATATCGGGAGGAAGCAAGGCCGGCAGGCGCGATCAATCCACCATTCTCCATGGTGCCAGCCGCCATTGCAGCTCCCGCGGCGCACCGTCCTCAGCCAGCCACCACACCCGCAGCTCCCCCTCTGGCCCGGCAATCACCTGCAGGGCAGGTCTGAGACAGAGGCGCAGATCGGTGGCGGATGGCACTGGCGCACTGGCCGGATGGCTATGGGCAGAACCGAGCACCACCAGCCCCCGCTGGCGGGCCCACTTCTGGGCCACCAGCTGCTCGCGAGGGTCAATCGCAAAGCGGCGACAACGCTGCACGGGCCGAGGCCAGACGTTCCGGCAGGGCCAGATCTGGCGCAGATAAAAGATGCCCCCGCAGCGCTCACCGAGCAGCAGCGCGCACCCTTCCAGCGGCGCCGCGCTGCCCAGCACCGCCTGCAGAACGGTGTGCAGATGCGGATCGGATGCCAGGGCCCGGGGGCCTTCAGCTGGCGTGGCAGGAGGCATGCAGATACCTTATGAAGCAATGTTTACGGCGGAGCCCTCAGGCGTCGCCTTCAGCTGCAGCCCATGACCGACTCCACCAGCGACGTGAACACCAGCTCCTCCACCTCCGCCAACGCAACCGAGGAGGCCAGTGGCGCCGAGACCAACGTCCATTTCAGCGAGCGTTACGCCGAAATCCTCAGCACGATCAACTCCACCCTCGACCAGGTGGACTGGAGCCAGATGGGCCGCATCGGCAAGGCCGTTGGCGTGCTGGTGGTGGTGATCGTGGCCCAGATCCTGATCAAGGGCGTGCTCGACACCATCAATCTGCTTCCGGTGGTGCCAGGCCTGCTGGAGCTGCTCGGCCTGGTGGTGGTCGGTCAGTGGAGCTGGGCCAACCTCACCACCGGTGAAAAGCGCTCCGCCGTGATGAGCAAGCTGCAGCACCTGCGCCAGGAATATCTGGGCTGAGGCACCGGCCCCGGCCAGGCCGTGATCAAACCCCAAGAAGGGCGTTTATCACGGCCTGGGCCTGGTGGCGATAGCCGCCGCCAAACAAATTGGCGTGGTTGAGGAGGTGATAGAGGTTGTACAGCTCAACCCGATCACGCCAGCCGGAAGAGAGCGGCCATTCAGCCTGATAACCGGCGAAAAACGCCTCCGGAAAACCACCGAACAGGCGCGCCATCGCCAGGTCCACCTCGCGATCGCCCCAATAGGTGGCCGGATCGAAAATGGCGCCGCTGCCTGGAGTGCCACAAGCCGACGCCACCAGCGCAGCGTTCCCCCTCCACAGATCGCCATGCACAAGCGATGGCTGGCAGTGGTGCGGGCTGAGCAGTTCTTCCGCTCGCTCCAGCAGCGCCTCCGCGCCGTGGAAGGGCTCACCGTTGTTAGCGGCCAGGGCCAGCTGGGGCCGTAGGCGCCGCTGGGCAAAAAAGGTGGGCCAGGTCGGCAACCAGCCATTGGTCTGAAGCGCGCCGCCGATGAAGTTGTCGGCTGGAAACCCATAGCCGCCGGCGTGCAGATCTCCACAGCTGCCCGCAGCGGCAGCTTCTCCACTGGCCCGGTGCAGCTGGGCAAGCCCGGCCCCGAGGCTTGCCCAGCTGCCACTGGCAGCCCCGGTGCCGCCACCCACGCCTGCTCCCATCCCGCCCAGCTCCAGCCAGCTGAGCAGCAGCACCACCTGGCTGCCGGCGAGGCCCAGCGCCAGGGGCTCGGGCAACTGCAGGTCCGGCGGTGCCCAGCGGGCCAGAGCTCGCAGGCCCTCCACTTCAGCGGCCAGCAGGGACGAGGCGGAGGCACGGTTGGTCTTGGCGAAAACGCGGCGGCCATCGGCCAGGTCGAGCTGCCAGGCGTTGTGGATACAGCCACCACCCACGGGGCAGCGCGACCGCACCGCTGACCCGAGCTGCTGCTCCACCCAGGCATCGATCTCGCCTGCCGGCATCGCGCCACCCCCCTTGCCAACGGCCTCGACTTGCCAGCATGCCGGGATGCACACCCACATCGACGTGGTGGTGGTGGGTGCCGGCATCGCCGGCCTCACTGCCGCAGCCCTGCTGGCCAGGGAGGGACTGACCGTGGAGCTGCTGGAGGCCCACCGGCAGAGCGGCGGCTGTGCCGGCACCTTCCGCCGCGGCCCCTACACCTTCGATGTGGGCGCCACCCAGGTGGCAGGACTGGAGCCGGGCGGCAGCCACCAGCGGCTTCTCGCCCACTTCGGCCTGCCCTTGCCGGGAGCCACGCCCCTCGATCCCGCCTGTGTGGTGGATCTGGCAGATGGACGGCCACCCATAAGGATCTGGCGCGACCCGGAGCGCTGGGCAACCGAGCGGGAACAGCAGTTTCCCGGCAGTGGTCGCTTCTGGGGCCTGTGCGCCGCCCTGCACCAGGCCAACTGGCGCTTCGCCAGCCGTGATCCGGTGCTACCGCCTCGCACGCTCTGGGATCTGGGCCAGCTGCTGCCCGCCCTGGGCCCGGCCAACCTGGCCAGCGGGGTGCTGGCCACCGCCAGCGTGGCCGACCTGCTCACGCTCACGGGCTGTGGCCGCGATGGGCGCCTGCGCCGCTTTCTCGACCTGCAGTTGCGGCTCTACTCCCAGGAGCCGGCCGATGGCACCGCCGCCCTCTACGGCGCCACCGTGCTGGCCATGGGCCAGGCCCCCCTGGGCCTCTGGCATCTGGCAGGCTCGATGCAGGTGCTCAGCGAGCAGTTGGAGCAGGCTCTGGCCGCGGCCGGCGGCCAGCTGCGGCTGCGGCATCGGGTGAGCAGCCTGGAGCGCTGCGGCGAGTCCAGCGGAGCGGGCTGGCTAGTGCGGGGCGAGCGGCGGGGGGCCAACCGCCAGGGGCAGCCCTTCGCGCTGGCCACCCACGACGTGGTGGTGGCAGTGCCGGTGCAGAGCCTCCCGGATCTGCTGGGCGGGCAAGTACCGGCGGGGTACCGGCAACGACTGGCGTCACTCCCCGATCCCTCAGGGGCTCTGGTGCTGTACGGCGCCGTGGATCGCGATCGGCTGCCAGCGGCATGCCCCGCCCACCTCCAGCTCGACTGGAGCGATCCAGGATCGCTGTTCGTGTCGGTGAGCCGCGAGGGCGATGGCCGCGCCCCTGCTGGTCAGGCCACTGTGATCGCCAGTGTGTTCACGGCGGCAAAACCCTGGTTTGCCCTGGAGCCGGCGGCCTACGAGCAGGCCAAGGCAGAGACGATGGCGGCGATCCAGCTGGGGCTGCAGGAGCTGCTCGGCATCGCCCCCGAGCAGTGGCGTCACGCCGAGCTGGCCACGCCGAGGGGCTTTGCCCGCTGGACCGGGCGGCCCTTTGGCTTTGTGGGTGGTCTGGGCCAGCACCCCAGCCGCTTCGGCCCGTTTGGCCTGGCCAGCCGCTCCCCCCTGCCAGGCCTGTGGCTGTGCGGCGATTCGATCCACCCCGGCGAAGGCACCGCCGCCGTGGGCCTCTCCGCGCTGATGGCCTGCCGCCAGCTACTGGCCCAGCGGGGCGAAGAACTGGCACTGCGCTGAGCGGCCCCTGGAGCGGCTGCGCTGAATGTCACAACCACTGCCGGCGATCCTGGCCGGGTTGTACCGCTAGCTCAGAAACTGAGGCCGCAGCTGGGCGCTCTCCTCCAGGTCGTGCCTGAGCCCATCCCAATCCCCCTGCCGCACCCTCTTCTCCAGACCATCCAGCTGCCGGCGGTAGCTGGCCAGAGCCTCCAGCACAGCGTCGTGGTTACAGCGGGCCATGAGGGTGCCGAGCTCCGGGTTGCCGCCGCCCACCCGGGTGGTGTCGGCGAAACCGCTGGATGCGAGCGCCCTGACCAGACCTGGGAGTTCGCTGGGTCCTGCAGCGCCACACCGGTCGGCTGTCTGCAGCAGGGCGGCACTCACCAGCACCGGCAGATGGGAGATCAGAGCTACCGCCCGATCGTGCTCCACAGCCCCGCAGGTGAGCCAGCGGGCTCCCACCAACTCCGCCAGGGCCCGCACCAAGTCAAGTGCCACCGGATCGGTATCGGAGGCAGGCGTTGCCACCCAGGGCCGTCCGCTGAACAGCCCGGCCAGGCCGGCCTCCACGCCGGCCTGGGCCGTACCGGCCATCGGGTGGCCGGCCACAAAGCGGGGGTGCAGGCCCCGCCAGCGGGCGAGCACCGGCGCCTTCACCGAACCCACATCGGTGATCACCGCCCCGGGCGGCAGAGCGGCCAGCAGCTCGGCGGATGGCTCCAGCAGCCGATCCAGTGGCAGGGCCAACACCACCAGGCCGCACCCCTCCAACACCCCTGGATCGGTGCTCACCTCGGTGGCCAGATGCCGCTCAGAGGCCCGCTGGGCCGTTGACGGCCGGTGCACCCAGGCCCGCACGGTGTGGCCCTGGGCCAGCAGGTCGAGGGCCAGGGACCCGCCGATCAGCCCCAGGCCCACGATGCCGATCGGCCCGCAGGGCAGCAGGGGCGCTGGAGCTTCGGCCATGGCGCAAGAGAGGGTGGAGCCAGCTTCCTACGATTCCTGCCACCCGGCCGCAGGCGATGCTGGAAGCCCAGGCCCACCACCAGCTCAAGGCGCTGCTGCAGCGCGAGGGTGGAGAGGCCTGGCCACATCACCTCAGCCTCAGCCGTCTCGTGGCCCGCAGCCTGCGCCGCGGCGACCACACCCTGGTGCGACTGGCACCAGGCAGTGATCCGTCGTGGCTGATCGGCCTGCTGGTGCCCCTGGCCCTCAGCGAGACGCCCCTGGCGCTGGTGGTGAGCGAACCTCTGCGCCAACGGCTGTTGCAGGTGGAGCTGCCCCGCCTGGCCGCCGCCGATCCCCAGCTGGCCCTCCCATGCGTTGAAGGCCCAGAGCCCTGCTCGGCACGCCTCTGGTTGCTCAGCCACGGGGAGCTTGTGCAGGCCTGGCGGCTTGGGCGGCTTGGGAATCGCCAGCTGGTGATCCCCGAGGCGGAGCACCTCAATGGCGCCCTGCGCCAAGCCCTGGAGATCCGTCTTGAGCCAGGCCACTGGGACCAGTTGGGGCGAGCCCATCCGGCCGCCCAGGCCAGCCTGATGGAATTGCATGGCCGGCTCAGCAGGCTGGTTCTGAGTCGGCCCCACCGCCAGCGACTGGTGGCCCTGGCCGAGAGCGACGAGGCTCCCCTGCGCCAGTTGCTGACGCTGCTGCAGCCGCTGCCACCCCCCTGGGATCGCTGGCTGGCCAGTGGTGCGGCGGTGGGAGCGGGCCCTGCCGCCTGGACCAGCTGGGCGAAGGTGGAACCCCAGCTGCTGCAATGGACACTGCACCGTCAACCGCTGGATCCGCTGCAGGCTCTCGGTGGCCTGCTGACAGGACGCGGGGCGGTGGTGATCGGACAGCTGGGCGAACCGGCAGCGGGCGAGTCCGACGTGATCGGCCTGGGCTTCAGCCCCCAGGTGAGCGTGGGCCTGGGGGATCCACCGCTGGCCGACCCGCTGCCGCTGTTCGCCCCCCTGCGCCAGCCTCTGCCCAACAGCCCCCTGTTTGGCGAGCACCTGCTCGACCAATGCCGGCGGCTGGTACTCGGCCAGGCGGGGCTCACCGTGGTGCTGCTCGATGACGAAGGCCTGCGGCTGGGCCTGGCCAGTGGCCTTGCCGCCGAATTCGGCAGCCGCGTGGTGCACGAATCCACCGCGCCTGACAGCAATGGCGTGGTGTGCGCCCGCTGGAGCTGGTGGCTGGAACAGCAGGTACGCCTCCCCCTGCCGTGCCAGCTGGTGGTGGGACTGCTGCCGATCGGCAGCCTGGAAGATCCGCTCACCGCCGCCCAGGTGCAGGCGTTGCGGCTGGTGGGGCGCGATTGGTTTCGTGAGCGGCTGCTGCCCGATGGCCTCAACCGTCTGCAACTGGGCGTGGCTGGGCTGCGCCGTAGCGGAGGGCGGCTAGCGGTCCTCGATGGTCGCTTGCGCGGCCGCAGCTGGGGTCGGCAGGTGCTGCGATCCCTGGAGCCCTGGGTGGGCCTCAGCCGACTGCTGCCCCACTAACTGCTGCTGCGCCACTCACTAACGTGGGCAGCCTCAAGCACCTCGGAGCGATGGGCGAAGCCAAACGCCGGAGCATTCAGGGATTACCCCCCAAGGGCCCCAAGCGCGACGGCAAGGAGGGCGAGCCCATCAGCCCGCTGCTACCGCTGAGCCGTCAACAGGCTGATCAGTTTGTGAGCATCACCACCAGAGGCGCCTGGATCGGGATCGCAGCCCTGGCCGTGTTCTGGGTCACGGTGCGCTTCATCGGGCCCGCCGCAGGCTGGTGGACCCTGGCCGACGGCTGAACCCGACGACTGAACTACGCCCCTTACAGGGTGCCCAGACGGAGACGGTAAGCAAAAGCACTCACCCAATCCTGAAGAAAACCTTAGAATTGAGACCAGCTTGAGATCTCCCCATGTTCCCCCGCCTGGCGGAGCAGTATCGCTCCGTCGTTCATGACCTGGTGATGAGCCTGCAGGCCCTGGCCAAGAGCCTTCAGGACAGGGGCCTTGCCGCCACCTGCTATGTGTGCGGTGATGGCCGCGATGGGCACGGCGCCTCGTTTGTGGCCAATCTCGCCAGCAATCACATGGTGCGATTTCTGGTCTCGGACTTCGGCATCAGCTGGGTCGAATCCCGTGATGGCCACGAGCTGGTGAAGCTTGAAGGCGCCGATGCCATTCAGGAACTGCAGCGGGTTGCTCAGGTGCTGCAGCAGCAGGCAAGTGCCAAGCCGGCAGGCTCAGCTGGCCGCCGGTAAGGCGTCCAGAGCCGCGGCCGTGCCATCCGTGGAGGCACTGGCTTTCGTCGATGCACTGGCTGCCGCCTTGGCGGCCGCGGCCAAGGGCTTCATGGAATTGGCGGTCACTTCCGAGCCCTCAGTCAGCTTCTGGCGGGTGAGCTGCTCAATCACCTCACACTGATCAGGGTTCTGCTCAAGCCACACGATCGTGTTGTCGCGGCCCTGGCCGATGTTGTCGCCCTCATAGCTGTACCAGGCTCCCTTGCGGATCACCACCCCGGTTTCCTCGGCCAGGTCGAGCAGACAGCCCAGGGTGCTGATGCCACGGCCGAAGAGGATGTCGAATTCAGCAATGCGGAAGGGCGGCGCCACCTTGTTTTTAGCCACCTTCACCTTGGCGCGGATGCCGTATTCCTCCGTGCCGCGCTTGAGGGTCTGGATGCGCCGGATGTCAAGCCGCACTGAGGCGTAGAACTTGAGCGCGTTACCGCCGGTGGTGGTTTCCGGGTTGCCATAGGTGACGCCGATCTTCTGGCGCAGCTGGTTGAGGAAGATCACTGTGCAGCCGGACTTGCCGATATTGCCGGTGATCTTGCGCATCGCCTGGCTCATCAGGCGCGCCTGGCTGCCCACCGCCAGATCGCCCATCTCTCCCTCGATCTCAGCCCGGGGGGTCAGAGCCGCCACCGAGTCGACCACCACGATGTCGACCGCAGCGGACCGCACCAGCTGATCCACGATCTCAAGCGCCATCTCGCCGGTGTCGGGCTGGGAGACCAGCAGGTTTTCGATATCGACCCCCAGGGCGGCGGCATAGACGGGGTCGAGGGCGTGCTCCGCATCCACGAAGGCAGCCACACCACCACGCTTCTGCACCTCGGCGATGGCGTGGAGGGTGAGGGTGGTCTTACCGGAACTCTCCGGACCGTAGACCTCCACCACCCGGCCCTTGGGGTAGCCGCCACCGAGAGCCAGATCGAGGGTGAGGGCACCGGTACCGATGGTTTCCACCCGCATGCGGGAGGCATCGCCCAGGCGCATGATCGAGCCCTTGCCGAAGTTGCGCTCGATCTGGTTCAACACCAGACCGAGTGCCTTGTCGCGCTCGGCGGCGGCGCGGGAGTCAGCCGCCCCAGCAGAGGTGGCGGATGCGGCCTTGGGATCAGCAGGCATGGCAGCGGAAAAAGCGAGGTGACTGGCCGCGAAGGGCACCCTCTGGAGGGGCCATCCTGCGGCTTCGGAGAAGCAAGTGCCACCATTCGGGGCCAGCGTCTCAACCGCCGGCGCCAGGATCGCCCCAGGCACCAGCCTTAAGAATCGATTGAACAGACAACCGATTTAGTACATCCGTACCCTAGCGCTTCATGGCCATTGCGCCAGGGGTGCGGCGAACCGCTCCGGCGTCAGCCAGCGGATGTCCGCCGGCAGATTGCAGCTGTCGGCAGGCCCCAGGTAACCCCAGCTCACCAGGTAGCAGCGCACTGGATCGAGCTGCGGCTGACGACGCACCTGCTCCAGGGTGGGCCGGCGGTCTTCCACAAACCACAGCGGGCGTCCCTCGCCCAGCAGCTGCTCCAACACGGCGGGCTTGCTGCCCTGCTCGTGGCCGTAGAGCGCCAGGGGCTCCAGATTGGCACCGGCCAGTATCTGGCGGGCAAAGGCCGCCCCCTTGGTGGTGAGCACGGCCCAGTCGGCCCCTTCGCCACCCAACTGGCGCAGCCGCGCCTCCACCCCCGGATAGAAGCGATGCAGGGCCAGCCAGCCCGGCAGATCGCTGGCGATAGCCGTGCTGCGCACCTGCTCCAGCTCCTGCTGCAGCTGCCCAGGGCTCCAGTCCCAGCGGGCCAGGGCGATCGGCAGCGTCGCCTCGTAATCGGCCAGCAGAGCCGGCAGATCCAGCTCCGGCCGGCCCAACTCGGCGGCCATCAGCACCATCTCCCAGCCCTTGTGGATCAGCGGGCGCAGGGCCGCAAAGCCCGCGGGAGCCTGCTCCGGCAGCAGCAGGCGGGGTGCCAGCCCCTGGGCAGCCCGTCGCGCCGCCCACCAGTACTCGGCCATGCCGTCCACCAGCACGCCGTCGAAGTCGAAGACCAGCAGGGGGGAGAGACTCACCGCAAATCAGGGCAGGACCGATCAGACAGAGTGCCCTGGGATCGATTCGGATGTTCAAAACTGGGCCGCTAGGATTCGAACCTAGGAATGGCGGGACCAAAACCCGCTGCCTTACCGCTTGGCGACGGCCCAACGCGCCTCAGAGATCGAACGCCGAAGCGCCAACCCGAGAGCACCCAAATAGTTACCCACAGCGGGGCGACCTTCGTCAATCGCCCACTCAGGCAGGGAACACCCGCAGACGCTGCTGGTCGGCATGGCCGAACACCGCCGTGCGCAGTCGGTAACGATCGGCGAGCTCAGCCTGCAGCTGACGCACCCGGGCACTGCGAGGCAGCAGCTCCACCGGTTGCCCCTGGGCCAGCACCACCCGTTCCACCGCCAGCCGGCATTCCTCCAGGGCCGCCAGGTCGTTGTCGGGATCGCCGGGCAGGCCGGCGCCGGGCACCGCAGCGTTGTCGGGCTGCTGACGACGACGCTCCACCAGCCGTTCCAGGCCCCGCTGCAGCTGGGGCATGGCGGCACTCTTGATCACCAGGATCGGCAAGCCCAGCTCCTGGGCCAGGCGGCGCACATGGGGATCGCGGCCCAGCTGCTGGCGCGCCGCCAGCACCACATCAGCGAGCTCCACGCTGCCGGCCACCTGCACGGGCAGCTGGCGGGCACGCACCACCTGCTCCAGCAGGCCGCGGGGAATGCCGGCGCCGTAGACGCGCAGGGGAGCTGACGGCGAACCGGCTTGCTGGCCCTGGGGCGACTGTTCCGCCAGCTCGCTGCCAGCCTCACGGTCGTGCCCGCTCCCGGGTGCCAGCCGAGGAGGCGCCGCCAGCGGAAGCGGCACCGCAGCCAATCGGGGCATCGGGCGGGGGGGGCGAGGCTGGCGCAGGGGCGTGGGTGCGGGCGGCTCCTGCAGCCGCAGGCGGCCCTCGCCATCGAGCTCGCGCACCTGGGCGCGCACGCTCTGTCCCCGCAGCAGCAGATCCACCGTCTGGGCCACGTCGTCGTGCACCAGCCAGCGGCCGCGGCTGTGGATTTCCACCGCAAGTGGGAAGGTGGGCTCTGCCGCCCGCTCCAGCACCGTCTTCTGGCTGCGGCGACGGCGTGCCTCCTCATCGCCCAGTGTCACCGACTGAATGCCGCCCACCAGATCCGAGAGGGTGGGGTTCTTGATCAGGTTGGCCAGCTCATTGCCATGGGCCGTGGCCACCAGCATCACGCCCCGCTCGGCGATCGTGCGGGCGGCCTGGGCCTCCAGCTCGGTGCCGATCTCATCGATCACGATGACCTCGGGCATGTGGTTTTCCACCGCCTCGATCATCACCTGGTGCTGCAGCTCGGGTCGGGCCACCTGCATGCGCCGGGCCCGGCCGATGGCGGGATGGGGGATGTCGCCATCACCGGCGATCTCGTTGCTGGTGTCGATCACCACCACCCGCTTGCCCAGCTCATCGGCCAGCACCCGGGCGATCTCCCGCAGAGCGGTGGTCTTGCCCACGCCGGGGGGGCCCATCAGCAGCAGCGAGCGGCCGGTGTCCAGCAGGTCACGCACCAGTGCCACCGTGCCGAACACAGCGCGCCCCACCCGGCAGGTGAGGCCCACGATCTCGCCGCGGCGGTTGCGGATCGCACTGATGCGGTGCAGCGTGCGCTCGATCCCGGCGCGGTTGTCGCCGCCGAAATCGCCCAGCTGCTCCACCACCGCCGCCAGATCGGCGCGCTCCAGCGGCACATGCCCCAGCTCCACGGCCCGACCGGGGTAGCGGGCCTCGGGCACCCGGCCGAGATCGAGCACCACCTCGAGCAGCTGCGCGCGGGCGGCAGGAGAGTCCAGGGCCTGGTGCACGGCAGCTGGCAACACCGCCAGCAGCCGCTCCAGGTCGTCGGTGCCGGCGGATGCGGTGCCGATGGATTCAGTTGTAGATGGTGTGGCCGGGCCGGGCAGCGAGGGCGGCAGCACGGGCATCCCGGGACAGGGGCCCGGGCAGGGAGAACTGCCCCCGTTCTAGCCAGGGCGCCAGCAGTGCCCGGGCCTGGTGGAGGGCCTGGGGCCAGAGCTCGGCATCGGCCAGCAGGCTGCGGCGTCGCTGCTGGGCCGCCAGCAACAGGGGCTGCAACAGGCTGCGGGCCACCCCGCCGAAGGCCACACCGGCGCAATGGCGGGCCAGGGCACCCCGGCGCTGCAGCAGCGGCCAGGTGCGGTCGTTGGTGCCACCGGCCAGCTGCACCGGCCCTGGCGGCATGGCTGCCAGCCTCTCCGCCAGCAGCCGCACCGCCGCCCGCGCCGTGCCGGCACCCACATCGCCGCTCATCGGCCGGCCATCGAGCTGCCAGAGGGGCTGCAGGCCATGGCGACGCACCAGCACATAGCGCTGCCAGAGCTCCGCAGGGCTCACGTCAGCGCCGGCGCTCACCGCCAACCGCCACAGGCGCACGCCACTGGCAGCCAGCTGGTCCAGCCGAGCGGCGAAGGCCTCCACCCGACCAGGCTGGGTGTGCAGCTCGATCGCATCGGGCTGCAGCTGGCGCAGCAGCGTCGGCATCGCCTCGGCCGCCAGCACCTGGCTGTGCTCGTGGATCAGCCCCAGGGGACAGGCGGGCAGGCAGCGGCCGCAGCCATAGCAGCGCTCCGCCACCACGCCGCTGGCGTCGATGGCCAGGGCAGGACACACGCGCTCGCAGGGGCGCACGCAATCCGGCGGACAGCGACGTGGATCAAACCAGGCCTTTCGGAAGTGGGGGTCGGCGCCGTCACTGAGGCTCAGCATCAGCCAGGGACGGTCGGCCCCCCAGGGGCGGCCGCGCTGCCGTTCCGCCCAGGCCACTCCCCTGCGTGCGGCAGCCACCACGGCAGGGTCCGCGGCGAGATCGAGACAGTGAGCTCCTGCCAGGGCGTAGATGCCGGCAAGATCCTCGATCGCAGCCAGATCCTGATTGCTGGCGCCAGCGATCCACTTGACCCAGCCGCCACCGGCCAGCGCCTGCTCAGGCCGCAACGAGCAATTGTTCAAGGGGCTGCCAGCGCAGGGCCCGGGCTCCGCCCATCTCCACCACGATCTTCAGCCGAGGCTCACGCCGACAGAGCGCCACCAGCGAGCCGAGTTCGGCGCTGGAGAGCACCTGGCCTTCCAGCAACCAGAGCACGATTGGCTGGGTACCTTCCAGCAGGGCACCCAGCATCGGCATCACCCGCTGCACCTCACCGACCGCCGCCCCCCGGCCCACGCTCTGGTGACCGAGATGGGGCGGTCTGACACCGTGCAGCTGAAAAAGAAACGCCTCAGGATCACCGAGGCCTCGGGCCGAGGTGATCTGGGCGCGGTAGCCAGCGGCCCGCAAGCGACGCAACAGACGGGTTTCAGCGCCGCCCTCAAGGGGGGCGTAGAGGGCCAGGCAGCCGGCGCGCTCGAGCTCCTGGCGAAAACAACGACCAGAGAGCAGCAGGGGCATCGCGGGCGTGCGGGTTTGCTGAGTTTGGCAGGGAAGCGGCGAAAGAGGGGGGAACAGACCCATGCGTTATGGTGGGTGGCTGTGCTTTGAATCTGTGCCCGTCCGCTAGCCGGGCCTCCAGGTCGTTGCACCAGATCACCAGTGGTGGTGATCTCCCCCGGCTTCGGGAAACTGCCTGAACGCGCCCTCATCCGGTCCGGTTCAGAAAAGTCCCAGCCGCCGCTGATCAGATCCTGATCTGCTGCGCTAGCGCCTCCAGGGCTTTACCCCCTGCGACAGGTTTAGCCACGCAACCAGCTCTGCCTCAGCAACTCCGGATCGGCCCAGGCCTGCTCCGGTGGTCCAGCTGGCGTTGTTCCCCTTCCTATGTCCATCGGCATTCTTGGGAAGAAACTGGGCATGTCCCAGTTCTTCGACGACGAGGGCAGGTCCATCCCGGTCACCCTGATCGAGGCGGGCCCCTGCCGCATCACCCAACTCAAATCCACCAGCACCGACGGCTACAACGCCGTCCAGCTCGGCTACGGCGACGTTCGCGAAAAACTCGTGAACAAACCCGCTCAGGGTCACCTGGCCAAGTCGGGCGACGAGCTCCTGCGTCACCTGAAGGAATATCGGGTCGACAGCATCGACGGCCTCGAGCTGGGTGGCTCCGTCACCGTCTCCGCCTTCGAAGCGGGCCAGAAGGTCGATGTGAGCGGCGACACCATGGGCCGTGGTTTCGCCGGCTATCAGAAGCGTCACGGCTTCAGCCGCGGTCCGATGACCCACGGTTCGAAGAATCACCGCGAGCCCGGCTCCACCGGCGCCGGCACCACCCCCGGCCGCGTCTACCCCGGTAAGCGCATGGCCGGCCGCTATGGCGGCAAGCAGACCACCACCCGCGGTCTGGTGATCCTGAAAGTGGACACCGAGCGCAATCTCCTGGTGGTGAAGGGTTCGGTGCCCGGCAAGCCCGGCGCCCTGCTCAACATCCGCCCGGCCAACCGGGTGGGCGCCAAGGCCGGGAACTGAGGAGGAGACCGATGGCTAACTGTGTTGTTCGCGACTGGCAGGGCAAGGAGGCCGGCAAGGCCAGCCTCGACCTGAAAGTCGCCAAAGAAAGTTCCGCTACCGACCTGGTGCATCGCGCCGTGGTGCGGCAGCTGGCCCATGCCCGTCAGGGCACCGCCAGCACGCTCACCCGCGCCGAAGTGGCCGGCGGTGGCCGCAAGCCCTACAAGCAGAAGGGCACCGGACGGGCCCGTCAGGGTTCGATTCGCACCCCCCTGCGTCCCGGTGGTGGCGTGGTGTTCGGGCCCAAGCCCCGCACCTACAACCTGGCGATGAACCGCAAGGAACGTCGCCTGGCCCTGCGCACCGCGCTGATGAGCCGCATCGACGATCTGATCGTGGTGAAGGGCTTCGGAGCAGGCCTCGATACTCCGAAAACCAAGGAGATCGTGGCTGGCCTGGGCCGACTCGGCATCGCCGAGGACGCCAAGGTGCTGGTGGTGCTCGATTCACCGGCAGAGCTGGTGCGCAAATCCGTGCGCAACCTCGAAAAGGTGAAGCTGATCGCTGCCGATCAGCTCAACGTGTTTGACCTGCTCCACGCCAACCATCTGGTGGTGAGCGAGGAAGCACTCGCGAAGATTCAGGAGGTCTACGGCGATGGCTGAGCGTTTTGCAGGGCGACTCGCGGATGTGATCCGCCGGCCGCTCATCACCGAGAAGGCCACCCGTGCCCTCGAGCTGAACCAGTACACCTTTGAGGTGGACCACCGGGCGGCCAAGCCCGACATCAAGGCAGCGGTTGAGTCGCTGTTTGACGTGAAGGTGGTGGGTGTCAGCACCATGAATCCCCCGCGCCGCAGCCGCCGCGTGGGGCGCTTCGCCGGCAAGCGTGCCCAGGTGAAGAAAGCCGTGGTGCGCCTGGCCGAGGGCAACGCCATCCAGCTGTTCCCGGAGTCCTGAGGGGTTAACGACACATGGCAATCCGTAACTACCGCCCCATCACCCCCGGCACCCGCACCCGTGTGGCCAGCGATTTCGCTGAGGTCACCGGCCGCGGTCGTGAGCGGGGCCTGGTGGTGGCCAAGCACCGCCGCAAGGGCCGCAACAACCGTGGCGTGATCACCTGCCGCCACCGCGGCGGCGGTCACAAGCGCCTCTACCGGATCGTCGACTTCCGCCGCGATAAGCACGGTGTGACGGCGAAGGTGGCGGCGATCCACTACGACCCGCACCGCAACGCCCGCCTGGCGCTGCTCTTCTACGCCGATGGCGAGAAGCGCTACATCCTGGCTCCGGCCGGGATCCAGCTGGGTCAGACCGTGGTGTCGGGCCCCGACTCCCCGATCGAAACCGGCAACGCCCTGCCCCTCTCGGCCATCCCGTTGGGCTCCAACGTGCACAACGTGGAGCTCTACGCCGGCCGCGGTGGCCAGATGGTTCGCACCGCCGGTGCCAGTGCCCAGGTGATGGCCAAGGAAGGCGACTACGTCGCCCTCAAGCTGCCGTCCACCGAGGTGCGTCTGGTGCGCCGCGAGTGCTACGCCACCCTTGGCGAAGTGGGCAACTCCGAGGTGCGCAACACCAGCCTCGGCAAAGCCGGCCGCAAGCGCTGGCTGGGCCGCCGCCCCGAGGTGCGCGGTTCGGTGATGAACCCCTGCGACCACCCCCACGGTGGTGGTGAGGGCCGCGCCCCGATCGGTCGCTCCGGCCCGGTCACCCCCTGGGGCAAGCCGGCCCTGGGCCTGAAGACCCGCAAGCGGAACAAACCCAGCAATCGGTTTGTGCTCCGGAAACGTCGCCGCACCTCCAAGCGGAGCCGGGGCGGACGCGATTCCTGATGAACCACACCGCTTTGCTCGCCGCTTAAACCGCCATGGGACGCTCACTCAAAAAAGGCCCGTTCGTTGCCGACAGCCTGCTGCGCAAGGTTGAAAAGCAGAACGCCGCCGACGACAAATCCGTGATCAAGACCTGGTCACGGGCCTCCACCATCCTGCCGATGATGATCGGCCACACGATCGCCGTGCATAACGGCAAATCGCATGTGCCCGTTTACGTGACCGAGCAGATGGTGGGCCACAAGCTCGGGGAATTCGCTCCGACGCGCACCTTCAAGGGCCACATCAAGGACAAGAAAGGAGGCCGCTAAGACATGGCAAACACCTCTCCCAACCAGGCTCTGGCCCACGGTCGCTTCATCCGCGGCTCGGCCAGCAAGGTGCGCCGGGTGCTCGATCAGATCCGCGGTCGCAGCTACCGCGACGCGCTGATCATGCTCGAGTTCATGCCGTATCGCTCCACCGGACCGATCACCAAGGTGCTTCGCAGCGCCGTGGCCAATGCCGAACACAATCTCGGCCTCGATCCGGCCACCCTGGTGATCAGCCAGGCCTATGCCGACATGGGCCCGGTGATGAAGCGCTATCGCCCCCGTGCCCAGGGTCGCGCCTACGCGATCCAGAAAAAAACCTGCCACATCAGCATTGCTGTGGCTCCTGCCACCTGACCCCGAGGACACCGACCGATGGGACACAAGATCCATCCAACCGGCCTGCGCCTGGGGATCACCCAGGAGCACCGCTCGCGTTGGTACGCCCCGAGCAAGACCTATCCGACCCTCCTTCAGGAGGACGACCGGATCCGCAAGTTCATCCACAAGAAATACGGCTCCGCCGGCATCTCCGACGTGCTGATCGCCCGCAAGGCCGACCAGCTCGAGGTGGAACTCAAGACCGCCCGTCCGGGCGTGCTTGTGGGCCGCCAGGGCAGTGGCATTGAGGAGCTGCGCAGCGGCATCCAGAAAACCGTGGGTGATGCCAGCCGCCAGGTGCGCATCAACGTGGTGGAAGTGGAGCGCGTTGACGCCGACGCCTTCCTGCTGGCCGAATACATCGCCCAGCAGCTGGAGAAGCGCGTGGCCTTCCGCCGCGTGATCCGCATGGCCGTGCAGCGGGCCCAGCGGGCAGGCGTGCTCGGCCTGAAGATCATGGTGGCCGGCCGCCTCAATGGCGCCGAGATCGCCCGCACCGAGTGGACGCGCGAAGGCCGTGTGCCCCTGCACACCCTGCGCGCCGACATCGACTACGCCACCAAGCTGGCCAGCACCACCTACGGGGTGCTCGGCATCAAGGTGTGGGTGTTCAAGGGTGAAGTGCTGCCCGGTCAGCAGGACAAGACCCCGGTGGGCGTTGCCCCCCGTCGCCGGACCAGCCGGCAGCCCCAACAGTTCGAAGACCGCTCCAACCAGGAGTGATCAGGAGGCCTGAACCATGCTGAGTCCAAGACGCGTCAAATTCCGCAAACAGCAACGCGGCCGCATGCGCGGTGTTGCCACCCGCGGCAACACCATTGCCTTCGGTGAGTTTGCACTGCAGGCCCAGGAGTGTGGCTGGATCACCTCGCGCCAGATCGAGGCCAGCCGCCGGGCCATGACCCGCTACGTGAAGCGGGGCGGCAAGATCTGGATCCGGATCTTCCCGGACAAGCCCGTCACCATGCGCCCCGCCGAAACCCGGATGGGTTCCGGTAAGGGCAACCCGGAATTCTGGGTAGCCGTGATCAAGCCCGGTCGCATCCTGTTCGAGATGGGAGGTGCCGACATCACCCCCGAGATCGCCAAGGAAGCCATGCG
This sequence comes from Prochlorococcaceae cyanobacterium, assembly GCA_044235095.1. Classification (GTDB taxonomy): domain Bacteria; phylum Cyanobacteriota; class Cyanobacteriia; order PCC-6307; family Cyanobiaceae; genus NIES-981. The sequence goes on from JBIIIC010000006.1 coordinate 77,307, forward strand.
CCTGGCCCAGTACAAGCTGCCCGTGAAAACCAAGTTCCTGTCCCTGGCGGATCAGGAAGCAGCCCAGGCCGAGCAGGCCGCCACCGTGGAGTCCTGACCATGGCCCGTCCTTCCATCGCCGACGCGCGCAAGCTCAACGACGGCGACATCAGCGCCCAGATCGACGCCACCCGGCGCGAGCTGTTTGACCTGCGCTTCCAGCAGGCCACCCGCCGGCTCGAAAATCCGCACCGTTTCAAGCAGGCCCGCATCAAGCTGGCCCATCTGCTGTCGGTGCAGAACGAGCGCCAGGGCAGCGCCACGGCCACTTCAGCCTCCTGATTCCCCCCGCAATTCCCATGGCAACCAAGGAACGGGTCGGCACCGTCGTCAGCGACAAGATGGACAAAACGGTGGTGGTGGCGGTGGAAAACCGCTTCCCCCATCCCATCTACCAGAAGACGGTCAGCCGCACCAAGCGCTACAAGGCGCACGACGAAGACAACAGCTGCAAGGTGGGCGATCGGGTCCGGATCACCGAGACCCGTCCGCTCAGCCGCACCAAGCGCTGGACCGTGGCTGAGGTGCTCTCCACCTCCGCCGCCAACTGAGGAGGACCGACCGATGATTCAACAGGAAACCTTCCTCAACGTCGCTGACAACAGCGGCGCCAAGCGCATCCAGTGCATCCGGGTGCTGGGCACCAACCGTCGCTACGCCCACGTGGGCGATGTGATCGTGGCCGCCGTCAAGGACGCCATGCCCAACATGGGCGTGAAGAAATCGGATGTGGTGAAGGCCGTGGTGGTACGCACCAAGGCCACCCTGCGCCGCGACACCGGCAATTCGATCCGTTTCGACGACAACGCCGCTGTGATCCTTGGCAACGACAACAATCCCAAGGGCACCCGCGTGTTCGGGCCGGTGGCCCGTGAGCTGCGCGAGCGCAACTTCACCAAGATCGTGTCCCTCGCCCCCGAGGTGATCTGAGATGGCAACAGCTACCCCTAAAGCCAAAACGCCCGTGCGCACCAAGATGCGCATCAAGAAAGGCGACACCGTGCAGGTGATCTCCGGCAAGGACAAGGGCAAAACCGGTGAGGTGCTCCGTACCCTCCCCTATGAAAACCGCGTGATCGTGCAGGGCATCAACCTGCGCACCCGCCACGTCAAGCCCACCCAGGAAGGCGAAACCGGTCGGATCGTCACCGAGGAGACATCTCTGCATGCTTCCAACGTGATGCTCTATTCCACCGACAAAAAGGTGGCCAGCCGGGTGGAGATCGTCGTTGACAAAGACGGCACCAAGAAACGCCGGCTCAAGAAGACCGGCGAGATCCTCGACTGATCACCTCCGCTCCCCTCCCCTGTCCCTGTCCGCCTTCTGACCCAGCCCAGAAGCGCACTTCCCTTCCCCCGTCATGTCACTGAAACAGCGCTACCGGGAGACGATCCAGCCGAAGCTGCTCAAGGATCTGAACCTCTCCAATGTCCACGAAGTCCCCAAGGTGGTGAAAGTCACCGTGAACCGGGGCCTCGGTGAAGCCGCCCAGAACGCCAAGGCCCTAGAGGCCTCGATTGCCGAACTGGCAACCATCACCGGTCAGAAAGTGGTGGTCACCCGTGCCAAGAAGGCCATCGCCGGCTTCAAGATCCGCCAGGGCATGCCCATCGGCGTCGCCGTCACCCTGCGTGGCGAGCGCATGTACGCCTTCCTGGAGCGCCTGATTCATCTGGCCCTGCCCCGCATCCGCGACTTCCGGGGCGTGAGCCCGAAGAGCTTTGACGGCAGGGGCAACTACACCCTGGGGATTCGCGAGCAGATCATCTTCCCCGAGATCTCCTTCGACAAGATCGATGCGATCCGTGGCATGGACGTGACGATCGTGACCACCGCCCGTAACGACGAAGAGGGCCGGGCCCTCCTCCGCGAGATGGGAATGCCGTTCCGCAGTAACTGAGCCCTCCTCGGACCCGACCATGGCTAATCACGACCCGATTTCCGACATGCTCACTCGCATTCGCAATGCGAGTGAAAAGCGTCACGAAACCACCCGCATCCCCGCTTCGCGGCTGCTGCGCAACATCGCCAACGTGCTCCAGCAGGAAGGCTTCATCGCCGGCATCAGCGAAGAGGGCGAAGGTGTCAAGAAAGAGCTGGTGCTCGAGCTGAAGTACAGCGGCAAGCACCGCCAGCCCACAATTCGTTCGGTGCAGCGCGTCAGCAAGCCTGGCCTGCGCATCTACAAGAACAACCGCCAGCTGCCCAAGGTGCTGGGCGGTCTCGGTGTGGCCATCATCTCCACCTCCAAGGGAGTGATGAGCGACCGCGACGCCCGTAAACAGGGCGTCGGCGGCGAAGTGCTCTGCTACGTCTACTGACAAGGGAGGTTGATCCATGTCTCGTATCGGTAAAGCCCCGATTCCCGTTCCCGGTGGCGTCACCGTGACCCTCAGTGGTCTCGACGTGACCGTGAAGGGCCCCAAGGGCGAACTCAAGCGCACCCTCCCCGAAGGCGTTGCCATCGCCCAGGACGGCACCGCCCTGGTGGTGAGCCCGGCAGACGGCACCCGCCGCTCCCGGGAGCGCCATGGTCTGTGCCGCACCCTCGTGGCCAACATGGTCGAGGGCGTGAGCCAGGGCTACACCCGCAAGCTCGAGATCGTGGGCGTGGGTTACCGCGCCGCGGTTCAGGGTAAGAAGCTGGTGGTGAGCGCCGGCTACAGCCACCAGGTGGAGATGGTGCCCCCGGAGGGCGTCACCTTTGCCATGGAAGGCAACACCACGGTGCTCATCTCCGGAGCCAGCAAGGAGTTGGTGGGCAACGAAGCCGCCAAGGTCCGCGCCATCCGTCCGCCCGAGCCCTACAAGGGCAAAGGCATCAAATACGAAGGTGAGCGCATCCTTCGCAAGGCCGGTAAGACCGGCAAGAAATGAGGTCTGCCCGCGCGCCGTTACCCTGACTCCCCATGTCTTCCCTCTCCCGCAAGCAGCAGACCCAGAAGCGTCACAGCCGTCTGCGCCGCAACCTCAGTGGCACTGCCGAGCGTCCGCGCCTGGCCGTGTTCCGCTCCAACAACCACATCTACGCCCAGGTCATCGACGACACGGCCCAGAGCACCCTGTGCTCGGCGTCGACCGTCGACAAGGAGCTCCGCTCCAGCGTGACCACCAGCGCGACCTGCGATGCCTCCGTGGCCGTGGGTCAGCTGGTGGCCAAGCGCGCCCTCGCCAAGGGCATCTCCCAGGTGGTCTTCGATCGTGGCGGCAACCTGTATCACGGCCGGGTCAAGGCCCTGGCTGACGCCGCCCGGGAAGCGGGCCTTCAGTTCTGATCCCTGCTCTCACCATGACCGAAACCAACGACCAGATCCAGTCCAACGCGGTCCCTGGCGCCGCTGATGTGCCCGCTGCGGCCGAAGGCCAGCAGCAGGAGCGCCGCGGCGGTGGCCGCGGTGAGCGCCGCGGCGACCGCCGCGGGGGTGGCCGTGGCGATCGCCGCGGCCAGGAGCGCGACTCCGAGTGGCAGGAGCGCGTGGTGCAGATCCGCCGCGTGTCGAAGACCGTGAAGGGCGGCAAGAAGATGAGCTTCCGGGCCATCGTTGTCGTGGGCAACGAGAAGGGCCAGGTGGGCGTGGGCGTCGGCAAGGCCGGCGATGTGATCGGCGCCGTGCGCAAGGGCGTGGCCGATGGCAAGAAGCACCTCGTCAAGGTGCCCCTCACCCGCCACAGCTCCATCCCCACCCAGAGCAACGGCCGCGACGGCGCCGCCAGCGTGCTGATCCGCCCGGCAGCCCCTGGTACCGGTGTGATCGCTGGCGGTTCGATCCGCACGGTGCTGGAGCTTGCCGGCATCAAGAACGTGCTGGCCAAACGACTGGGCTCCAAGACCCCCCTGAACAACGCCAGGGCCGCAATGGAAGCCCTGTCGGCCCTGCGCACCCACAAGGAGACCGCCAAGGAGCGGGGCATCTCCCTCGAGCAGATCTACTCCTGAGGCCTCGCCATGACGATCAATCTCCAGTCGCTCAAAGCCAACCCCGGCGCCCGGCGCCGCAAGCTCCGTAAGGGTCGCGGCATCGCCGCCGGCCAGGGTGCCAGCTGCGGTTTCGGCATGCGAGGTCAGAAATCACGCTCCGGCCGTCCCACCAGACCCGGATTCGAGGGTGGCCAGATGCCCCTCTACCGCCGCGTGCCCAAGCTCAAGCACTTTGAGCTGATCAACACCACGGAATACACCGTGATCAATGTGGCCAAGCTGGCTGACTGCAAGGCCGGCAGCACCGTGAACCTCGACACCCTGGTTAAGGACGGCATCGTCACCAGCCCCAAGCACCCCCTCAAGGTGCTGGGCAACGGTGACCTCAAGATGAAGCTCACCGTGCAGGCCGCCGCCTTCACCGCCAGCGCCCGCGAGAAAATCGAGGCCGCTGGCGGCAGCTGCGAACTGATCTGAACGCCAACCAGTCTTGAGGCCGCCGCGCCCTAAGGTCTGAGCCGTCTGTGCGACCCCGGTCGCCGGACGGCTTTTTGCTGATGCCCTCGCCCAACCACCATGCTCGTCAGTCGGGGTCGCAACCCCAGCGCCGCCGAAATCCTCAGCCAGCTCGTGCAATCCAAGGGATTGCGCGACAGGGTGCTCACCACCCTTGGACTGTTGCTGCTGGTTCGGCTGGGCATTTACATCCCGGTGCCCGGTATCGACCGGGTGGCGTTCCAGGATTTCCTCTCCCGTGGCGGCCAGCTGATCGGCTTCCTCGACATCTTCACCGGCGGCGGCCTCTCCACGTTGGGTGTGTTTGCCCTCGGCATCCTGCCCTTCATCAACGCCTCGATCATCATTCAGCTGCTCACCGCCGCAGTGCCGCAGCTGGAAGACCTGCAGAAAAACGAAGGCGAAGCGGGGCGGCGGAAGATCGCCCAGCTGACCCGTTACGTGGCGCTGGGCTGGGGCATCCTGCAGAGCACCGTGTTCGCCCTGATCCTGCGGCAATACGCCACCGCCGGGCTCTCCGAACCCATTTTCGTGATCCAGACAGCCCTGGCCCTGGTCACTGGCTCGATGGTGGTGATGTGGATCAGTGAGGTGATCACCGAGCGTGGCATCGGCCAGGGGGCCTCGCTGGTGATCTTCGTCAACATCGTGGCCACCCTGCCAAAGGCACTGGGCTCCACGATCGAACTGGCCCAGAGCGGCGACCGCTCCACCGTGGGCGGGATCGTGGTGCTGGTGCTGGTGTTCCTGGTCACGATCGTGGGGATCATCTTCGTGCAGGAGGGCAGCCGCCGGATCCCGATCGTGAGCGCCAAGCGCCAGGTGGGAGGAGGTGGCGTGCTGCCTGCCCGCCAGAGCTATCTGCCTCTCAAGCTCAATGCCGGCGGCGTAATGCCGATCATCTTTGCCTCGGCGGTGGTGTTCCTGCCGCTCACCATCGCCAACCTCACCCGGGCTCCCTGGCTGATCCAGCTGGCGGGCTACCTCAACCCCAACAGCAGCACCCCCTGGCTGTATGCCCTCCTGTTTTTCGCGCTGATCGTGGGCTTCGGGTATTTCTATGCCTCGCTCACCGTGAATCCGGTGGACATCGCCACCAACCTCAAGCGCGGTGGTGTGGCGGTGCCTGGCGTGCGTCCTGGCTCCGCGACCGCCACGTATCTGGCCGGGGTGCAGAACCGTCTCACGCTGCTGGGCGGCCTGTTCCTCGGGGCAGTAGCCATCATCCCTTCAGCCGTGGAGGGTGCCACCCAGGTGCGCACCTTCCAGGGCCTGGGCGCCACCTCGCTGCTGATCCTGGTGGGCGTGGCGATTGACACAGCCAAACAGGTGCAGACCTACGTGATCTCCCAGCGCTACGAGGGCATGGTGCGCCAGTGAGGGGAGCCCAACGGGTGCACCCAGCCCCGATGGCCCCTCTCACTGCCCGGTGCCCTGTCAAGGGCCTCGTCCGTCCTCTCCCGTCCCACATCCGCTCCGCGATTCGATCCGAGAAACGATGAAACAACGTCTCCTCTTCCTTGGGCCTCCTGGTGCTGGCAAGGGAACCCAGGCCCAGAAACTGGCTGCCGAGCGCGGCCTGCTGCACCTCTCCACCGGCGATCTGCTCAGGGCCGAGGTGGCCGCCGGGAGCGAGCTGGGCAAGGAAGCCGAGGCCGTTATGGCCCGCGGCGAGCTGGTGAGTGATGCACTCGTGCTGGCGATCGTGCGCAGCCGCCTCGAAGACCAGGCCAAAGCCGGAGGTGGCGGCTGGTTGCTCGATGGATTCCCCCGCAACCTCGCCCAGGCCGAAGCCCTTGGCAGCCTGCTCTCCGAGCTCGCCCAGGACATCGAGCTGGTGGTGCTGATGGAGCTCGACGACGCCGTACTGCTGCAGCGCCTGCTCAGCCGCGGGCGTGCCGACGACAACGAGGCCGTGATTCGCCACCGTCTTGACGTGTACCGCGAGCAAACGGCCCCGCTGATTGCTCATTACCGCAGCCTGGGCCTGCTCCAGGCCGTTGAGGCCAACGGCACGGTCGACGAGATCGAGACCCGGATCGGCGCCTTGATCGACGCCCCGGCGTAGGCGACCAGAGGCCCCACGCTCGACCGACTGCCTCGGGGTTGACCACTGTGATAGGTTGTCGGTTTGCAAATTCGGAGAGCACACCGCCCATGAAGGTGCGTGCCTCAGTCAAGAAAATGTGCGACAAGTGCCGGGTGATCCGTCGCCACGGCCGGGTGATGGTGATCTGCGCCAACCCCAAGCACAAGCAGCGCCAGGGCTGATCGCCCGGCCTGTTCTCTGCGGCTGCCTCCCTGGAGGCCAGCCCGATTTCAGCCCCACACCCCCGAGGGAGTGGGGTCCCATGCCCCCCCTGAATCGTTTCTGCACGTGGCTCGGATTGCCGGCGTCGATATCCCGCGCGACAAGCGGATTGAGATCGCTCTCACCTACGTCTATGGAATCGGGCTCACCCGTGCCCAGAAGATCCTCGCCAAGACTGGCGTGAACCCGGATACCCGGGTGAAGGACCTCAGCGATGCCGACGTGCAGAAGCTGCGCGGTGCCGCCGAGGGTTACACCCTTGAGGGTGACCTGCGTCGCCAGGAGGGCATGGCCCTCAAGCGACTCCAGGACATCGGCTGCCTGCGGGGTCGTCGTCATCGCCTGGGGCTGCCGGTGCGCGGCCAGCGCACCCGCACCAACGCCCGCACCCGTCGTGGCGCCCGCAAAACCGTGGCCGGCAAGAAGAAGTAAGCCCTCTTCTTCCACATCCACTCCAGCCCTGCCGCCGGCCCTCACGGACCAGCGTCACCAGGGCTTTCTCACGTTCCCCGATCACCTCCTGCCACCGGCAGGCCGCAAGCCATGGCCAAGCCAGCCAAGAAATCAGGCGCCAAGAAAACCAAACGCAACGTCCCTAACGGGGTTGCCCACATTCAGAGCACCTTCAACAACACCATTGTGTCGATCACCGACACGGCCGGTGAGGTGATCGCCTGGAGCTCCGCCGGTGCCAGTGGCTTCAAGGGAGCCCGCAAGGGAACTCCGTTCGCGGCCCAGACCGCCGCTGAAGCAGCAGCTCGCCGCGCCCTCGAGCAGGGCATGCGCCAGATCGAAGTGCTGGTGCGTGGCCCCGGCTCCGGCCGCGAAACCGCCATCCGTGCACTGCAGGTGGCCGGCCTGGAGATCACCCTGATCCGCGACGTCACCCCCCTGCCGCACAACGGCTGCCGCCGAGCGAAGCGTCGGCGCGTCTGATTCGTCGTTGTCTCCGCCCTCTGGGCCTTTTCCATTCTTTCGACCTTCAGACCGTGCTGCAGTACCAGATTGATCGGATCGAGCACCAGGTGGCCGAAGACCGGTCCCAGACCGGTGTGTTCCTGATCGGCCCGCTCGATCGCGGCCAGGCCACCACCCTGGGCAATGCCCTTCGCCGTGTTCTGATCGGCGGCCTTGAGGGCAGCGCCGTGACAGCCGTGCGCATTGCCGGCGTCAACCACGAGTACGCCACCGTGCCCGGCGTGCGTGAAGACGTGCTCGACATCCTGCTCAACTGCAAGCAGATCTCCGTCAACAGCCGTAACCGCGATCTGGAGATCGGCAGGCTCACCGTCAGTGGCCCCTCCACCGTGACGGCCGGCGATCTGCAGTTCTCCTCCCAGGTGCAGGTGATTGACCCCGAGCGGGTGATCGCCACCGTGGCTGACGGCCACAGCCTTGAAATGGAGGTACATGTGGAGCGTGGCGTGGGCTATCGCCCCGTGGATCGCCATAGCGAAGACACCAGCGCCATCGACCTCCTGCAGATCGATGCTGTGTTCAAACCCGTGAAGCGGGTGAACTACAGCGTGGATGAGACCGCCGTTGGCGAAGGTGGCTCCGCCCGCGAGCGACTGCGCCTGGAGATCGAGACCAATGGCTCCGTCACCCCCGACGACGCCATGGCCCAGGCAGCCAACCAGATCATCGCTCTGTTCCAGCCCCTTGCCAGCCTCACGATGGTGGAGGAGCCCGGGCTGGAGCCCGAACCATCCGCCGAGGCCCAGATTCCGCTCGAGGAACTCAACCTCTCCGTGCGCGCCTACAACTGCCTGAAGCGCGCCCAGGTCAATTCCGTGAGCGACCTGATGGGCTTCAGCTACGAAGATCTGCTGGAGATCAAAAACTTCGGCTCCAAGTCAGCCGATGAGGTGATCGAAGCGCTCGAGCGCATCGGCATCACCCTGCCCCAGAGCCGCACCAGCGCCTGACCGGCGGCCAGTTTCCTTCCCGTCGTTCACCCCAGGAGCACCGAGACCATGCGCCACCAATGCCGAGTCCCCCAGCTGGGACGCCCCGCTGACCAACGCAAAGCAATGCTGCGTGGCCTGGCCACCCAGCTGATCCGCGAGGGCCGCGTGACCACCACCAAAGCCCGCGCCAAGGCCCTCCGTGATGAGGCCGAACGGATGATCACCCTCGCCAAGGACGGCTCACTTGCCGCCCGCCGCCGGGCTATTGGCTACATCTACGACAAGCAGCTGGTTCACGCCCTGTTCGAGAAGGCCCAGGAGCGCTACGGCGATCGCAATGGCGGCTACACCCGCATCATCCGCACCGTGCCCCGCCGTGGCGACAACGCCGAAATGGCGATCATCGAGCTCGTCTGAGGCCCTGATCCAGGCGCCCACTCCGGTTCCCCCCAAAGGCGAGGTGCCCCTAAGGCGCCTCGCCCTTTGTGTGCAGTACGACGGCGGCGCCTTCAACGGCTGGCAACGGCAGGACAACGCCCCCAGCGTGCAGGCGTGCCTGGAAACGGCGATCCATGCCCTGGATCCCAACGGCCCGGCCCGCTGCGCTGCAGCGGGCCGCACCGACACCGGTGTGCATGCGGCAGGACAGGTGCTGCACTTCGACACCTCCAGCCCGATTCCGGCCACGCGTTGGCCCAAGGCCCTCAACGGCCGGCTCCCGGCCAGCATCCGGGTGCGTGCAGCCGCAGGCGTGCCGCTCCACTGGCACGCCTGCTTCGGCGCCACCTACCGCCGCTATCGCTACACGATCTACAACGGCCGCACACCCAATCTGTTCCTGTCACCCTGGAGCTGGCACCGCTACCAGCTCAGGCTCGATGAGCAGCTGATGCGACGGGCCCTGGAGGGCATGCTTGGGGAGCACGACTTCAGCGCCTTCCAGCGGGCCGGCAGCCGCCGCGCCCATGGCCGCACAACCCTTCAGGAGGTGCTGGTGGAGCGCCAGGGCGACCTGATCACCGTGGAGCTGCAGGCGAGCGGCTTTCTCTACGGCATGGTGCGGCTGGTGATGGGCCAGCTGGTGGCCCTGGCTGAGGGGCGGCTGGAGCTGGCCTGCTTCGAGCAACGTTGGCGCCAGGCCCGCCGCCAGGAGGTGAAGGAGGCAGCCCCACCCCAGGGGCTGTGCCTGCTGAGGGTGGGATACCCAGACAATCCCTTCCCAGAAGCCGCCTGGTATGATTGCCAACCGCGGTTTCAGCTGAAGATCAGCGATCCGCCGCTCCTCGATCCGCCGAGCCCAGCCGCCCAGACGGTTGAAACCGCCCAGGCGGTTAACAGGCCAAGCGGTAAGGTCGTTTGAATGCGGACCTGTTCCGCGACCTCGACCACCAGCCCAGCCCTTTACGGCCTGCCGGTGCCTGACCAGGCGATATGAACAAGACTCCCCTGCCCTCCATTGATTCCCTCGACCGCCAGTGGTATCTGGTGGACGCCGAGAATCAGACCCTCGGCCGCCTGGCCAGCGAGGTGGCTTCGGTGCTGCGTGGCAAGAACAAGCCCACCTACACCCCGCATCTCGACACCGGTGACTTCGTCATCGTGATCAATGCGGACAAGATCCGGGTGAGCGGCAACAAGCCCACCCAGAAGTTGTATCGCCGTCACTCCGGTCGCCCTGGTGGCATGAAGACCGAGACCTTCGCTCACCTGCAGGCCCGGATCCCCGAGCGCATCGTTGAGAAGGCTGTGAAGGGCATGCTTCCCCACAACGCCCTGGGCCGCCAGCTGTTCCGCAAGCTGAAGGTCTACAAAGGCGCTGAGCACCCCCACGCCGCCCAGAAGCCCCAGGCTCTCGCCCTCGATCCCGCCGCTGCTGCCCAATGAGCACCACCAAAGTCGTCTACTGGGGCACCGGTCGCCGCAAGACCGCTGTTGCCCGCGTTCGCCTGGTGCCGGGTTCCGGCACGGTCACCATCAATGGCCGCCCCGGCGACAACTACCTCAACTACAACCCCGTCTATCTGGCGGCGGTCAAAGCTCCCCTCAACACGCTGGGGCTGGCCAACGAGTACGACCTGTTGGTCAACGTGCGTGGCGGTGGCCTCACCGGCCAGGCCGATGCCATCAAGCAGGGTGCGGCCCGGGCCCTGTGCGAGCTCTCCGGCGAGAACCGCAAGCCCCTCAAGACCGAAGGCCACCTGAGCCGCGACCCCCGGGCCAAGGAGCGTCGCAAGTACGGCCTCAAGAAAGCCCGCAAAGCTCCCCAGTTCTCCAAGCGCTGATCATGCCGAAGGCCGACATTCATCCCACCTGGTACCCCGACGCCAAGGTGATCTGCAACGGAGAGGTGGTCATGACCACCGGCTCCACCTCCCCCGAGATCCACGTCGACGTGTGGAGCGGCAATCACCCCTTCTACACCGGCACCCAGAAGATCCTCGACACCGAGGGACGCGTGGACCGCTTCATGCGCAAGTACGGCATGGGCGGGGCCGATTCCGCTGCTGGCAAGAAGGAGGCCACCAAGGACAGCGAGGCGGTCAAGGCCTGATACCACCCTGTGCCTGCCTCCTGGCAACCCAAGGCCGGATGCTCTCGGGCGTCCGGCCTTGTTGCTGTCTGGCCTCCTGAAGCGTGATGGATTCCTCCCTGCTGCATGAGCGCCTGGCCACCGCCGAGCGCACCTTCGAGACCCTGGAGCGTCAGCTGGCCGATCCGGCCGTGGCCGCCGATCCCAGCCAGCTGCAGAACCTGGCGCGTGAACGGGCGCGGCTTGAGCCTCTGGTGCTGGACCACCGCCAGCTGCTGGAGCTGCAGGAGCAGCAACAGCAGACCCGCGAGCTGCTCAAGGACGCCCGCGGAGATGCGGCCATGGAAGAGCTGGCCAACGAAGAACTGAGCCGACTGGCCGAAGCCATCAGCGCGCTGCAGGAGCGGCTCACGATCGCCCTGCTGCCACGTGACCCGCGCGATGAACGCAGCGTGATGCTCGAAATCCGCGCCGGTGCCGGCGGCGATGAAGCGGCGATCTGGGCCGGCGACCTGGCGCGCATGTACGAGCGCTATGCCCAGGGCGTTGGCTGGCGTGTGGAACCGGTGAGCGCCTCTGAGGCCGAGCTGGGGGGTTACAAGGAACTGATCCTGGCGATCAAGGGCGACGGGGTGTTCAGCCAGCTGAAATTCGAGGCGGGCGTGCACCGGGTGCAGCGGGTGCCGGCCACCGAATCCCAGGGACGCGTGCACACGTCCACGGCCACCGTGGCCGTGATGCCGGAGGCCGATCCGGTGGAGGTGCAGATCGATCCGGGCGACCTGGAGATCAGCACAGCCCGCTCCGGGGGAGCCGGCGGCCAGAACGTGAACAAGGTGGAAACGGCCGTGGATCTGCTGCACAAGCCCACCGGTATCCGCGTGTTCTGCACCCAGGAACGCTCCCAGCTGCAGAACCGCGAGCGGGCGATGGAAATCCTGCGCGCCAAGCTCTACGAACGCGAGCTGGCGGCGGCCAATGCCCAGGAGCGCTCGGCCCGCCTGGCCCAGGTGGGCACGGGTGACCGCAGCGAAAAGATCCGCACCTACAACTACAAGGACAACCGCGTGACCGACCACCGGCTGGGGCGCAACTTCTCGCTGGAACCCGTCCTCGACGGTCAACTGGCGGATGTGGTGAGCGCCTGCATCGCCGCTGATCAGAGCCGCCAGCTGGAAGAACTGGCCGCCAGCGCCGCTTCAGGGGGCTGAACGCCACTGAGCAAGCACTGAAACCCGCCTGGATCCCTCAGGCCGCCCGCTCCAGATCCGGAACTCCATCGAGCAGGCTGCCGTCGAGCCCGATCACATACTTGGCCCACTCGCGATTGCGGCCCGAGCGGATCTGGCGGCTCGCCTCAAACGTGAGACCACTCAAAGGACGGTGGGGTTTGCGCGCCAGTGGCATGCCCGCCTCGCGAGGGGTGCGGTTGCCCTTGCGCACGTTGCAGGGGAGGCAGGCGGTGGTCACGTTCTCCCAGGAGTCGCTGCCGCCGCGACTGCGTGGCACCACGTGATCAATCGAGAGTTGCTGCCCGGTGCAGCCGCAGTATTGGCAGCGATGGCCATCGCGCTGAAACAGATTGCGGCGCGTGAGCGGCATCTCCCGGTAGGGCACCCGCACAAACTGGCGCAGGCGGATCACCGTGGGCAGCCAGGTATCCTCACGAATCTGCCGGCCAAGGTCATGCTCGAGGCCTTCGGCCTTCCCCTTGAGCAGCATCACCATGGCGCGGCGCCAGGTGGTGATGTTCAGCGGCTCATAGGACGCATTCAGAACCAGAACGGTGCCCATGCCAGACCCCGTGATACGCGGCATGCTAACGGCGATCGGGGAATGAAACCGTGACCCAGGCCACCTCCTTCAGCTGGAGCGCGGCTGCCATCGCTGCCACCCCGGCGGGCCTGGAGCGGCACAGGGCCTGGGTGGAGGTGGATGCAGCCGCGATCAGCAGCAATGCCCGCCAGCTGCGACGCCACCTCAGCCCCGGCTGCAACCTGATGGCCGTGGTGAAGGCCGACGGTTACGGCCACGGAGCGGTACCCGTGGCCCAGGCGGCGTTGAGCGGCGGTGCCAGCAGCCTGGGGGTTGCCACCCTGGCCGAGGGCATCCAGCTCCGCCAGTCCGGCATCGAGGCCCCGCTGCTGGTGCTGGGAAGCCTCAGTCAGCCCGAGGAACTGCGCAGCTGTCTGCGCTGGCAGCTGATGCCCACGGTGAGCGGCATGCGGGAGGCGCTGATCTGCCAGAACCTGGCCAGCGGTAGCGGCCGTGCCATGGCTCTGCAGCTCAAGCTCGACACCGGCATGGCCCGCCTCGGTGCCGACTGGCAGGAGGGGCCGCGCCTTGTGGCTGCAATCCACGAGCTCGACGCCGTGGAGCTCTCTGGGGTGTACTCCCACCTGGCCAGTGCCGACGTCGAGCCCGCCTTCGACGACGGCCTCACCGCCGAACAACAGCGACGTTTCGAGACGGTGCTGGCGAGCCTGCGCGAGCAACAGCTCGATCCGGGCTGCCGCCACCTGGCCAACTCGGCCGGCACCCTGCGCAACCGCAGCCTCCACTACGACCAGGTGCGCGTGGGGCTCGCCCTCTACGGACACAGCCCAGCCAGCCATCTGGAGGGCAGCGTGGCCCTGCAGCCTGCTCTCCACCTGTATGCCCGGGTCAGCCTGATTCGCGAGGTGGGCGTGGGCGTGGGCGTGAGCTATGGCCACCGGTTCCGCACCCAACGCCCCAGTCGTCTGGCGGTGGTGGGAATCGGTTACGCCGACGGCGTGCCACGGCTGCTCTCCAACCAGCTCGACGTGCTGTTTGCCGGACAGCGCCTGCCCCAGGTGGGAGCCATCACCATGGACCAGCTGGTGCTCGATGCCACCGACTGTCCAGCGCTGGAGGTGGGCTCGGTGGTCACCCTGCTGGGCCGCGACGGCGAGCAGGAGATCCAGCCGCAGGACTGGAGCGAGCGCTGCGGCATGATCCCCTGGGAGATCCTGTGCGGCTTCAAGCACCGCTTGCCGCGACTGGCAGCCGGCAGCGAGGGAGCCGGCACTCCCCGATCGCCGCACTGATAAAGTCACGGGGCCCCTGGAGAGGTGGCTGAGTGGTTGAAAGCGGCTCCCTGCTAAGGAGTTACAGGAGGCAACTTCTGTCGAGGGTTCGAATCCCTCCCTCTCCGTTTCCCAAGGATCCCAGGTGGTCGCACGGCCTCCCCTGATCCCCACGTGTCAACCACACCACCGAGGCCAGCAGTGCAAGAGCGCACGTCTGAATCCTCCCCTTCCGCTGATCCAGGCCTCTTGACCTCAGGCTCTTGGGCCCAAGCTCTTGGACACCAAGATCATCGGAGCACCACCGTCACACAGCGGCCTGCAGCGTTTTGCACGAGAGCGCCACACGTGTCTCTCCAGCCTGCGGATGGCACGGAGCCCTGATCACCTCGCCTGGATCACCTCGCCTGTATCACGGTGCCTTCGTCGGTCGCGGTGCTGGCCACGTCCACCAAGTGCAGGCAACAGCTCGAGCAGATCCGAACAAGACAGCCGCGAGACCGGTGAGGCAGAGCGCCTTGCTGCTGAGCGTGGTGATGCTGACTGGCTGCGCAACGGGACAACCAGGATCAAAACCAGGAAGCCCCTGCGTGGATGGAGGTTTGTCGTGTGCTGCCGCAGAGACGCCCCCAGGCATGCGGCAGGTCTTCAAGGGGCACGGCATGGCTCGATCTCGCTGGGTGCGGCGCATCAACAGGGAGTCGGGAGAGCCCGACATCGGCCTGAATTCCCAGTGGGCACCCCTGAACGAACGACGGTGAATCCCGCCCACTGAGCGCACCACCCGTTGGCCAAGCGGCGGCGCAGGCGTGCCTAGCCTCTGATTAGAGGGAATCAGACACGCCTCCATGAACATCTCCAGGGCACCCTTGGCCGCACTGCTTGGCTGCTTCTGCGTGATCACAACACTGCCATCGCTCCAGGCGAACGCCCAGCTGTCACCGAAATGTGAACGGAACGGCAAGCGCGACTACTGCGCCATCACGCCCATCGCCGGCGCCACAACCATCAAGCAGACATTTGACATGATCATGTTTGCCGATGACACCGTATACGAAGTAATCCGATACAACGAGTCGTGCAGGATAATCTCAGACAAGGTCGAGACCTGCAGCGCCAGGATCATCACACCACCTGGCAATCCAGATCCCATTTCCGCCATCTACCGGCGCACCTTCTACGAGGGCGGCGTGAGACAGGAATACATAGGCAAGGGAATTCATATCACCTACCACTTCGTTGACTGAATCAACAGCCCTAAGAGAGAGCGGCTATTCCTTCAATCTCCCCGGCAATATCCTGCAGATTTGATCGCAGACACTGCAACAGCTCCCTGAGCCGCGGACTCGACAAAAAGTCTTTTCGGACAACCAGGGCATCACCCGAATCAAACGGCAGCCTCAGAGGCAAGCGGCAAAGCTGGCCACCACTCACCGCCATGCTGAGCGGCGTTCCATATCCCACAACCAATTCCGATTCGCTTTTACCTTCCCAGCGATCTCGCCGATAGCGTGACATACGCACACCATCACTCCAGAGGCCAATGCTTTTCAATGCAGCTTCAACCTTGGGATAGGCCCCTCCAGGCAGCGCCAGAGTTGGATATTCAGCAACATCTTCGTATGTGATCAATGACCTTTTCAACAGTGGATGCCCGGGCGCACACGTAAAGAAGACAGGCATGGAACTCAGCACAATCGCGGCCAGATCCGCATCTGAGCCGTCCGGCAGGTCGGGAAGGCCCGCGATCCATCCATCAATCACGCGGCCGCGAACCAGCGCCAGATTCCGCTCAATGCCAACGATATTAGACTGCCCCAGCATCCAATGCTCGGGCAGCCGCCTGCAGATCGTTGGAGCACTCCAATACGCAGCCTCCAGGCGCAAGGGCCCATACCCCAGCCTCCGGGCAACCTGATGCACCTCCCGCTCCATCTGCAGGAAGGTCTGATCACCAACCAGCTCCCACTCACCGTTGATGCGCTCAAGTTCCAGACCGAAGGCGCTCAATGCCTTCGCCACATACCTGCTGACAGTGGGCTGACTGAATCCAAACCGCTTGGCAACCTCATCGCCTGTTCGCAACCACTGGATCCCGTCCAGTGCAGCCAGCACGTCAAGCTCGACCATGGGCCCGAAGTCGACAGCCTTTATTCAGCTTACGCATAACGCCACGTGAGCCCCTCCCAAAACCGCCGACAACAGCGCGAGGCGTCATCCGCCTGGTGATCAGCTTCTCAGGAGTGTCCTGGCAATTTCAGGCAGCAGCCTGGGGTCTTTGGCGCAGACTTCGCCCTCGCTGAACACCACCAGCAGCATGGGCCTGTGATCAGCGCATTCCACATAGGCGGCATCGTGGCGTGCCTGGCTCATCCAACCGGCCTTGCTCCACAACCGCGCGGTGACAGGCAGCCCTTCGCCCAGGAAGCCATCCACCTGGTTTTCCGGGTCAGCGGCTCGCTCGCCCGGATCGAGGCTGCGGTCCAGCAGCGTCCGCATGCGGTGCCCAGCCGGCGGTGACACCACCGCTGAGGCGATCACCGCCAGCAACAGACGGGCCGTGGCATCGGTGCTGAGCCGGTTTCGATTCTCCTGCTGCTCGCCATAGAAGCGGCTGTCGCGGCCAAAAGGCCCGTCGCCCCACGTTTTCTGACAGGCATTCACCCCTTCCAGCTCCGGCCAGCCGAGCTGCACCAGCCACTGGTTCACCAGTTGACGCTGCTGCTGCCAAACGGTCCAGGCAGCCGGGGCCAGATCAGGGCCACTGGTGGTGCCGGTCAGGAGATCCACCACCAGCCCGGTGGCATCGTTGCTGGAGAGCTGAATCATGTCGGCCAGGGCGCGGCGCAACTCGGGCCCGTCCACCAGCAGCCCCGCCTGCAGCCAGGCCTCAGTGGCCACCTGGTACACCAGCTTCACCACACTGGCGGGATAGCGCTGACGCTCGCCACCCCAGCTGGCGCCAGGTGGGAGCAGCCGCCAGAACTGCTCAGGGCCGGCATCTGCGGCTGCCCCCAGCTGCGAGCGATCAAAACGCAGCCAGGTGATCGAGAGCTGCTGGGCCAGACCAGGCCGGCCATCGAGCTCAAGAGCCCGTACCAGATCGGCCAGGGTCTGGTGCATGGCCGGATCGGGGCTGTAGAACGCCATCACTGCCGCCATCCAGTGGAGCGAGATTAGGCATGGCTGAAGGCGCCCCTCGCCTGGGCACGCCCGCTGCACCCGAACTGCTGCGGCCCGGCACCTGCTGGCGGCTGCAGGGGGAGCTCGACCTCTACAGCCGCCCCCGGGGAACGGGCCTGGCCACCCAGGCTGCTCCAAGCCGGGTGCTGCGGATCCTGGATGGGCAGCTTCACGGGCGCCTCCGGGTGCGCCTGCTCGAAGACGGCTACCCCGGCTGGCTGGAGCCCGAACAGTTACTGGGCCTGGCGGTTGCCGCGCTCAGGCCCAGCCCAACCCTGCTCGATCGCAGCGCCATCGCCAGCCGGCTGCAGGCCGTGCTGGCCTTTGCCGAGGCGGCCCTGGGCCAACCCAACACCTACCTCTGGGGCGGCTGTCTCGGGCCCGACTACGACT
Organism: Prochlorococcaceae cyanobacterium; assembly: GCA_044235095.1. GTDB lineage: Bacteria > Cyanobacteriota > Cyanobacteriia > PCC-6307 > Cyanobiaceae > NIES-981. Next base: position 95,156 of record JBIIIC010000006.1, read on the forward strand.
GCTCCGGCCTGGTGCAGACGGCCTATGCCAGTGCCGGAATCTGGTTGCCGCGCGACGCCTACCTGCAGGAGCGCTTCTGCCAACCGGTGGCGGTGCGTCCGGGCCACACCCAGCTGCTTCAGGCCGGCGATCTGATCTTCTTCGGCACACCCCAGCGCTGCACGCACGTGGGCCTGCACATGGGTGCGGGCCGCTACCTGCACAGCTCCGGCCAGGAGCACGGCCGCAATGGCCTGGGCCTCGACGACCTCTCACCCCACAATGCTGACCCGGTGGCCAGCCATTACAGGCGCGAACTCCGCGGCGCCGGGCGGGTGATGCGTTGCCATGACGGCAGTCCACTGCCCATCTAGGTTCGCCCCAACGCAAGGAGAAGGAATGGATCTCTCAGTGGTGGTGCCCCTGTTCAACGAGGCGGAGGGGCTGCCGCTGCTGGTGGAGCAGCTGCTGGCAGTGCTGCGGCCCCTCGGCCGTAGCTTTGAACTGGTGTTGGTCGACGACGGCTCGCGCGACGAGACCGCCGCGGCGCTGGAGCGGTTGAGCGGCCAGGTGCCGGAGCTGGTGGCGGTGCTGCTGCGGCGCAACTATGGCCAGAGCGCGGCGATGGCAGCGGGGTTTGACGCCAGCCGCGGCAAGGTGATCGTGACCCTCGACGGCGACCTGCAGAACGACCCCGCCGACATTCCCCTGCTGCTGGAGCGACTGAAGGAGGGCTACGACCTGGTGAGCGGCTGGCGTCACCAGCGCCAGGATGCCGCTGTAAGCCGTCTGCTGCCCAGCCGCATCGCCAACCGGCTGATCGCCCGCGTGACCGGCGTGCGCCTGCACGACTACGGCTGTTCACTCAAGGCCTACCGGCGCGAGGTGGTCGACGACCTCAACCTCTACGGCGAGCTGCACCGCTTCCTGCCGGCCCTGGCCTACATCGAGGGCGCCCGGATCACCGAGGTGAAGGTGAACCACCACCCACGCCGCTTCGGCAGCAGCAACTACGGGATCGATCGCACCTTCCGGGTGCTGATGGATCTGCTCACGGTGTGGTTCATGAAGCGGTTTCTCACCCGGCCGATGCACGTGTTCGGCTTCGGCGGCCTGGTGGGGATGGGGCTCGGCCTGCTGGTGAGCCTGTGGCTAGTGGCCGAGAAGCTGTTGTTTGGTGGGGATATCGGCGATCGCCCCCTGCTGATGCTGGCCACGATCAGCTTTCTGGCCGGCATCCAGCTGTTCTGCTTCGGCTTGCTGGCCGAGCTGCAGATGCGCACCTACCACGAGAGCCAGGGCCGACCGATCTACCGGGTGCGGGCCACGTTGCGGGGCAACGGCAGCTGAGCTGGACTGGCCGTTGCACCTGAAGCAGGCGCAACAGAGGGCGTGCGGCCGCGGAAGCGTGCAACCGCGCAGGCCGCCTCGGCGCACACCCCCAGATCCACATCACGCAGGCCGCGGCGCAGGAGCGGCAACGCCGCCGGGTCGCCCCAGCGCCGCGCCTGGCGGATGGCCGCAAGCCGCTGGGGTTGATCACCCGCCAGCTGGGCCTGGAGCTGGGCAAGGAACACCCGGCGCTGGCGGGCATCGCCCCTGGGCGGCAGTGGCTGATCGGAGCCAACAGCAGGCTGGGACAGCTCAGGCTGCTGCTGCACAAGGCTGAGCTGGGCACGATTGAGAGCCGCCACAGCTGCCGTGCTGGTGGTGGCCAGCAATGGCGCCGGGCGGCGGCGAGAGGCCAGCCACAGCAACACGCTCAGCAGACCGGCCGCAGCAGCGAGCAGGGATCCGTTCATGGGCAGCCACGCCTGGCGGATTGAACTTTTATGTCGCCGTCTCTCTCGCCCAAAGGCAGCTGAGAACGGGCTCCTTACAGTACTGGCGGTTGCTATTGGCCCGCGCCATGACTGGAGATTTCGTCGCCGCCTGGATGCCCTCGGTGTTCGTGCCCCTTGTGGGAATCCTCGGCCCAGCCGTGGCCATGGCCCTGCTGTTCAACGTGATCGAAGCCCGCGACTGAACTCACCAGCGCTGAACTCGCCCTGTTGATCGCCGCCGCTTCGTTCTCCGATCCGCTTTCACCCCCATGACCGTGACCCCCGTGGCCGACCCCTGCGTCGGCAATCTGGCCACCCCCGTCAACAGCAGCTACTTCACCCGGGCGTTCCTGAATGCCCTGCCCGCCTACCGGCCCTCGCTGTCGCCCAACCGCCGCGGCCTGGAAGTGGGGATGGCCCATGGCTTCTTCCTCTATGGCCCCTTTGCGATCACGGGCCCGCTGCGCGCCACCGAATACGCCAGCACCGCCGGCCTGCTGGCCGCCATCGGCCTGGTGTCGATTCTCACGGTGTGCCTGTCGATCTACGGCACCGCCGGCACAGGCCCCAACGTGCAGCCGGCTGACGCCACCATCGACAACCCTCCCGCTGACCTGTTCACCAAGGCCGGCTGGGCCGAATTTGCCAGCGGCTTCTGGCTCGGCGGCTGCGGCGGCGCCGCCTTCGCCTGGTTCCTGTGCGGCACCGCCCTGGTGAGCCCCCTTGTCAACATCGCCGGCGGCGTCTGGAGCGTGGGCTGAGACCAAGGCCAACTCACCATTCCATGTCCTCAGCTCCGCCACGGCGGAGCTTTTTTTATGGCGAAGCACTGCCTGCCAACGGGACACTGACTGACTCCGGCACCACGATCAAGCCCGTGGTCGACTCTCATGGCTGGGGCATGGAACACGACTGGCGTCCCCATGAACTGCCAGAGCACAAAGACGGGCATCCATCAGTTCAATGTTGGTGAGGGCTGGGATGTCGATGCCAGCACGCCTCAGAAACTGACGATGATCAACGCGCTTGCTTCGAGCCATGGCGATACCGCCAAGGAGCACAAGTCGTCATCGTCACTGTGATGGGATGGCCTTGTCGCAGCCGGGCGCAGCAAAACAGCAGGATCCGCTTCTTTCATCAGCTTGCGCGGGCATGGGGGCGCGCGCCCCTTTCGCTGCGACAACGCCAGGGGCGTTGCTGGCAATCCAATCAATCGCCTGGGCATACAGCTGATGCGTGCATGAGTCGGCGTCTGCCTCCACGTTGCTGCTGACCAGGTCACTGGAATTGACAGCGCTGGCATAGACAGCGATGGAATAGACAGCGTTGGTGAGAACAACAGCTCAAGACCAACAGCGGTGATCCTGCAGAAGTGATCACGAGAACGCCAAGCCAACAAAAAACCCCCGGCAGGTGCCGGGGGTTGAGCGTCCCTCGAGGGGTTTGTCGGGGTCTAGCCGAACTTGCCTGAGGTGGAGGCGATCAGGAAGGCGGCGTAGGTGAGGAAGTAGCCGATGGTGAAGTGGGCCAGACCCACCACACGTGCCTGAACGATGGAGAGAGCCACAGGCTTGTCACGCCAGCCCACCAGGTTGGCGAGCGGGGTGCGCTGGTGCGCCCAAACGATCGTTTCGATCAGCTCCTGCCAGTAGCCACGCCAGGAGATCAGGAACATGAAACCGGTTGCCCAGATCAGGTGCCCGAAGAGGAACATCCAGGCCCAGACGGCCAGGTTGTTGGTGCCAGCGGGGTTGTAGCCGTTGATCAGCTGGGAGCTGTTGAGCCACAGGTAGTCGCGGAACCAGCCCATCAGGTAGGTGCTGGATTCGTTGAACTGGGCCACGTTGCCCTGCCAGATGGCCAGGTGCTTCCAGTGCCAGTAGAAGGTGAGCCAACCCACGGTGTTCAGAGCCCAGAAGACGGCCAGATAGAAGGCGTCCCAGGCGCTGATATCGCAGGTACCGCCACGGCCGGGGCCGTCGCAGGGGAAGGAGTAGCCGAAGTCCTTCTTGTCGGGCATCAGCTTGGAGCCGCGGGCATCGAGGGCGCCCTTCACCAGGATCAGGGTGGTGGTGTGGAGACCCAGCGCGATGGCGTGGTGCACCAGGAAGTCACCAGGACCGATCTGGAGGAAGAGGCTGTTGTTGCCGGCGTTGATGCCGTCAAGCCAGCCAGGCAGCCAGACAGCGCCGGGGCCAGGGGCATTGCTCACCAGGCTGTCGGGGTTCGACAGCAGCACGTTCATGCCGTAGATCGCCTTGCCGGAAGCAGCCTGGACGAACTGGGCGAAGACGGGCTCCACCAGAATCTGCTTCTCGGGAGTACCGAAGGCCACGACCACATCGTTGTGGACGTACAGACCCAGGGTGTGGAAACCGAGGAACAGGGACACCCAGCTCAGGTGGCTGATGATCGCTTCCTTGTGCTCGAGCATCCGGGCCAACACGTTGTTCTTGTTGGCTTCGGGGTCGTAATCACGGATGAAGAAGATCGCACCGTGAGCGAAGGCACCGCACATCAGGAAGATGGCGATGTACTGGTGGTGGGTGTAGAGGGCAGCCTGAGTCGTGTAGTCCTTGGCGATGAACGCGTAGGACGGCATCGAATACATGTGCTGCGCCACCAGGCTCGTCACCACACCGAGGCTGGCCAGGGCCAGACCCAGCTGGAAGTGGAGGGAGTTGTTGATGGTGTCGTAGAGACCCTTGTGACCGGCGCCCAGATCACCAGGGGTGCCCTTGGGCGGGTTGTGGGCTTCGAGGATCTCGCGGATCGAGTGGCCGATACCGAAGTTGGTCCGGTACATGTGGCCGGCGATCACGAAGATCACGCCGATCGCCAGGTGGTGATGGGCGATGTCGGTGAGCCAGAGGGCTTCCGTCTGCGGGTGGAAGCCACCCAGGAAGGTGAGGATCGCGGTGCCTGCGCCTTCAGAACTGCCGAACACCTGGTAGGCGGTGTCGGGATTCTGGGCGTAGACGCCCCAATTGCCGGTGAAGAACGGAGCCAGACCGGCGGGGTGGGGCATCACCGAGAGGAAATTGTCCCAACCCACGTGCTGGCCGCGGGCTTCGGGGATGGCCACGTGGACCAGGTGACCGGTCCAGGCGATCGAGCTGAAGCCGAACAGCACAGCCAGGTGGTGGTTGAGCCGGGATTCAGCGTTCTTGAACCAGGCCAGGGAAGGCCGGAACTTGGGCTGCAGGTGGAGCCAGCCGGCGAACAGGGCCCAGGCCGACAGGATCATCATGAAGATGGAACCCTGATACAGCTCGGCGTTGGTGCGCATACCGATGGTGTACCACCAGTGGTACAGACCGGAATAAGCGATGTTCACCGGAGAGGAGGCGCCCGCCTGGGTGAAGGCGGTGATGGCGCCCTGGCCGAAGTGGGGATCCCAGATCGCGTGAGCGATGGGACGCACGTGCAGGGGATCGGCGACCCACTGCTCAAAGTTGCCCTGCCAGGCGATATGGAACAGGTTGCCCGAAACCCAGAGGCCAATGATGGCCAGGTGTCCGAAGTGGGTGGAGAACAGCTTCTGGTAAAGCCGCTCCTCGGTCATGCCGTCGTGGCTCTCGAAATCGTGAGCCGTGGCGATGCCGTACCAGATCCGGCGGGTTGTCGGGTCCTGTGCCAGACCCTGGCTGAACGAAGGAAATTTCGTTGCCATTGGGAAAGGTCAGGAAAGGTCAGCCGACCGCAATGATGCGGGCCAGGAAGAACGACCAGGTGGTCGCGATACCGCCCAGAAGGTAATGGGCGACACCCACGGCACGGCCTTGGGTGATGGAAAGCGCACGAGGCTGGATGGCCGGTGCCACTTTCAGCTTGTTGTGAGCCCACACGATGGACTCAATCAGCTCCTGCCAGTAGCCGCGGCCGCTGAACAGGAACATCAGGCTGAAGGCCCAGATGAAGTGGGCACCCAGGAACATCAGGCCATAGGCGCTGCTGCTGGAGCCATAGCTGTTGATCACCTGTGCGGCCTGGGCCCACAGGAAGTCACGCAGCCAACCATTGATGGTGATGGCGCTCTGGGCGAAATTGCCGTTGGTGATGTGCTGAACGCTGCCGTCTGCATTGACGGTGCCCCACACGTCGCTCTGCATCTTCCAGGAGAAGTGGAAGATCACGATCGACAGGGAGTTGTACATCCAGAACAGGCCCAGGAACACATGGTCCCAAGCCGAAACCTGGCAGGTGCCGCCACGGCCGGGGCCGTCGCAGGGGAAGCGGAAGCCCAGGTTGGCCTTGTCGGGCACCAGGCGGGAGCTGCGGGAGTAGAGCACACCCTTCAGCAGGATCAGCACGGTCACGTGAATCGTGAACGCGTGAATGTGGTGCACCATGAAGTCTGCGGTGCCCAGGGGAATGGGAGCCGCAGCCACCTTGCCGCCCACGGCCACAACAGCGCCGTTGAACACTTCGCTCACACCCGCGAGGGCGTTGGGAGCGGTGTTGCCGGCTGCAGCGGCGTGGAGACCCTGAATCCACTGCGCGAAGACGGGCTTCAGGGCAATGGCGGAATCGCTGAACATGTCCTGGGGACGGCCCAGGGCACGCATGGTGTCGTTGTGGATGTAGAGGCCGAAGCTGTGGAAGCCGAGCCAGATGCACACCCAGTTGAGGTGGCTGATCAGGGCATCGCGAGCCTTCAGCACCCGATCCAGCACGTTGTCGATGTGCTTGGCGGGGTCGTAGTCACGCACCATGGCGATGGCGGCGTGCGCACCGGCACCCACGATCAGGAAACCACCGATCCAGGTGTGATGGGTGAAGATCGACAGCTGGGTGGGGTAATCAATCCCGATGTAGGGATAGGGGGGCATCGCATACATGTGATGCGCCACGATGATGCTCAGCGAGCCGAGCAGGGCCAGGTTCACGGCCAGTTGGGCATGCCAGCTGGTGGTCATGAACTCGAACAGGCCATCGTGCCCCTTGGGAGCGGGGAAGAGCAGGGGATCACCCTTCTGACCTTCCAGGATCTCCTTGATGCTGTGACCAATACCCCAGTTGGTGCGGTACATGTGGCCAGCCACGATGAACAGCACCGCGATCGCCAGATGGTGATGGGCGATGTCGGTCATCCAGAGGCTGCCGGTCACAGGATTCAGACCACCCTTGAAGGTGAGGAAATCGCTGTAAGCGGCCCAGTTTCCGGAGAAGAAAGCGGAGATGCCCGCGCCGAAACCAGGGAACAGCTGGGAGATCAGGTCCTGGTTCAGGAACTCATGGGGCAGAGGGATGTCGCTGTAGGTGGCGATGGTCTTGCCATTGAGCACCAGCGGCTTGCCGGCGTCGATCGCATCCATGAGCGCCGTGGTGGGCAGCGACACGTGCAGCAGGTGCCCGGTCCACGAGAGGGATCCCAGACCCAGCAGACCTGCCAGGTGGTGGTTGAGCATCGACTCAACGTTCTGGAACCACTCCAGCTTGGGAGCAGCCTTGTGGTAGTGGAAGACGCCGGCATTGAGCATCAGGCCGGCCATCACCAGGGCGCCGATGGCCAGAGCCAGCAGCTGAGTTGTGTTGGTGATGCCCCAGGCCCTCCACACGTGGAAGAGACCGGAGGTGATCTGAATGCCGTGGAAGCCGGCACCCACATCGCCATTGAGGATTTCCTGGCCGAAGATCGGCCAGACCACCTGGGCTGAAGGCTTGACGTGCAGAGGGTCAGCCAGCCAGCCGGTGTAGTTGGAGAAGCGGGCGCCATGGAAGAAGGCACCGCTCAACCAGATGAAGATGACGGCCAGATGGCCGAAATGAGCCGAAAAGATCTTGCGAGAAACCTCTTCGAGGTCACTCGTGTGGCTGTCGAAGTCGTGAGCGTTGGCGTGGAGGTTCCAAATCCAGGTGGTGGTTTTGGGACCCTTGGCCAGGCTGCGGTCGAAATGCCCGGGCTTTTCAAAAAGCTCGAACGTGGCCGGAACGCGGTTCCGGTCGACCATGGCCTTGGCCTTTTCCCCACGCTCTGGTGGGCTGATGGTCATCGAGACGTTCCTCGAGGGACGGGATCGAGGTGGTGGTCCACCCCTGTGGGCGCCGGCAGCCCGTAGGGCCACTGGACACCGTTGGGCCCCATGGCGGCAATCGCCGCCATGGGCACCAGCCGGAGCGGGCCCGGCGAATTGCCAGACCCATTGCCCTGACTGGAGCTTGGGGCCCCAGATAGGGGACCGCTGGCGGCACTATAGGGGCCATATTCGGAGTGTTTTGGCCCTCAGTTACAAAGGTTCAATCCCGGCGCTTCGCAGGCCAGCACTGGGGTCCGGCCTGGAGTAGGCCACCCCGAAAAAACCACACTTGCGAGCATTTTTTTATACTTTTGATCCGCTGCATTCGCCTCCTTCTCGGCCACGGGTCCGGCAGCGCCCGCAGCCGCCTGACCAACCCCGGGCGGGCCAGCAGAATGCCGGGAGTTCCCATGCCGAATCCAGCCAGGGTGGCTCGTCGCGATTGCGGATCCCAACAGCCGGCGGCGCCGGGACCTGCGGCGTCGAAGCCGAAAAGCCGCTGGTGCCAGGCCATGGCGAGGGTCATGGCCACCAGCCTGGCGCTGTTGCTTCTGCTGCTGCCACAGGGCTGCGGCCGTGACCGTGCAGGCCAGGACGTGCCACTGGCGACCAGTGCGCCAGTGGGACCCATCCAGGAAGTGGCACCGCCGCTCGGGGTGCAGCAGCTGGCCTCAGCCCTGGCCGAGCACTCCCCCAAGGTGCGCATCCTGGCGCCGGTCGATGGCAGCACGCTTCCTGACGGTCCCTGGACCCTGCGGCTGCAGCTGCGCGACTGGCCACTGACCGATGCCGGCGAGCTGGGCCTTGGTGCCCATGTGGTGGTGCAGCTTGATGACGAGCCACCCCAGCGCATCGCCGGGGCCAGCAGGCAAACCGGGAACGGATCCAACAACGCGGAGCTGAGCCTGGCCATGCAGCCCCTTCGGCCTGGCAGCCACCGGCTCACGGTGTTTGCGGCCCGTCCCTGGGGGGAGGTGGTGAAGAGTCCTGGCGCCAGCAGCCAGATCCAGCTGCAGCGCGTGGCCCCCACACCCCTGCGGGTGCCGGCGCCGGGCTCACCCCAACTGATCGCCGTGAGCCCGGGCCCCGAGCCCCGCCACGAACCCGTGCTGGTGGATTGGCTGTTGCTGGATGCCCCGCTGCAGGGCCTGCGCGAAGGGGATGGCAGCTGGCGCCTGCGGGTGTCGGTGAACGGCGACAGTTTCCTGGTGGATCAGAACAGCCCCCTGTGGCTCAAGGGCTGGCGCAACGGCAGCAACAGTCTTCAGCTGGATCTGGTCGACGGTCGCGGCGAGCCCCTCAATCCCCCGTTCAACAGCCTGGTGGCCGATGTGGTGATCCAGGCCAATGCCCCCAGGCCTATCTGGCTGAGCCGGCTCGAGCCCGCAGCCCTGGCCCGGCTGCTGGGCCAGGATCCGCCCGAGGCGGAACCCACCTCGGAACCCACACCGGCAGCGCCCGCGGCGCCAGCCCCTGATCTCACCTCGGCGCCGCTGCAGGAACCAGGCCTGGACGCAGCCCCCGCGCGCTCCCTGGAACAGGCGCCAGGCCCTGAGCCTGAGCCTGAGCCGGTGACTCCGCAGTCTCCTGAGCAGTCAGCAGCGGCGCCAACTTCCGCAGCGCCCTCGACGGCTACCGACCGTGCATCTGCGACCAACACCCTTCCTGATCAGCACGAGGGCGCCGGGATGGATGAGCAGGTGGATGCTGGGGTGCCACAGGCTCCATCCCCCGAGCCTCCGCTGGAGGCTGTTTCTGTGCCTGTGCCTGTTCCTATGCCTGTGCCCCTCACGCAGCCTGAGCACCCGCCAGCCCCAGCCGGGCCCACGATTCCATCAGACCAGACCAACCCCGACCGCATCGCCCCCAGCACACGCCTGAGTGGCTCGGCTCGCGAGCAGGTGCGCGACGACGGTTCGCTGATCCAGCCCAGGGGCAGAGGTCCGCTGGCAGGTCTGCGGGAGAAGCTGGGATCGTGAATCTGCCCACTAAGGTCAACAGTCCCGATCCGGCCAGCACCGCTCAACCCGTGTGGGGACTGGGCTTCAGCCCAGCAGCCCAGGGGCCGCTGAACCTGCTGCTGCAGGCCGGAGTGGTGGATCAGCTGGTGCTCCCAGGTGCGTCCCCATCGGCCGCCGCAGTCCTGGCCAGGGAATGGCGGGATGCCCATGCCTTCATCGTGGTGGGGGCCTGCGGCCTGGTGACGCGCCTGATCGCTCCTCTGCTGAGCGACAAACACATCGATCCAGCGGTGGTGGTGGTGGATCCACAGGGCCGCTTCGCCATCCCCCTGCTCGGGGGCCACCAGGCGGGGGGTGAGGAGCTCAGCCAACGGGTCGCGGCCCTGCTGGGCGGCAGCGCGGTGCTCACAGGCAGCAGCGGCGCGAGCGGGCGACTGGCGCTCGATCAATTCGGGGCCGCCTGGGGCTGGCGGCGAGGCGCAGGCGACTGGAGCAGCCTGATGCAGACCGCAGCACGCCAGGACGGCCGCGTGGTGCTCAGCCAGACGGGGGGCACCCGTCTCTGGGGGACGCTGCCGGCCGCCGCCGCGATCGGCGGCACCAATGGCCCATCCCCCCTCGGCCAATCCGCGAACGACCAATCCGCGCCGGATCTTGTGATCGGCCCCCAGCGCAGCCCCGCCTGCAGCTGGCATCCTCCCTGCCTCTGGCTGGGGATGGGCTGCGAGCGCGGCACCAGCCTGAGCCTGCTGGAGCGCCTGGTCGACGAAGAGCTGGCCGCCGCAGATCTGGCGGCCGAGGCCGTGGCCGGTCTGGCCAGCGTGGATCGCAAGGGCGATGAACCGGCCCTGCTGGAACTGGCGGAGCGGCGCCACTGGCCCCTGCGGCTGTTCAGCTCCGAGGTGCTGGCGGCGGTGGCGGTGCCCAATCCATCGGCTGTGGTGGCCGCCGAGATGGGCACGGCCAGCGTGGCCGAAGCAGCCGCCCTGCTGGCGGCCGGCCCAGATGCCGCGCTGCTGCGGCCCAAGCAGGTGGCTCACCGCACTCCCGAAGAGCGGGGGGCCGCCACCCTGGCCATCGCCCAGATGGATGGACAGTGGGCACCGCAGCGGGGCCAGCTGCACCTGGTGGGCAGTGGTCCGGGCCGGCTCGATCTGCTCACCCCCGACGCCCGTGGCGCCCTGGCCGCGGCGAGCGTGTGGGTGGGCTATGGCCTCTACCTCGATCTGCTTGAGCCTCTGCGCCGGCCCGACCAGCTGCGCTGCGACGGCCAGCTCACCGAGGAACGCCAGCGCTGTGCCCTGGCCCTGGAGCTGGCCAGCCAGGGCCTCACGGTGGCACTGGTGTCGTCGGGGGAGAGCGGCATCTACGGCATGGCGGGCCTGGCCCTGGAGCTGTGGCTGGCCCTGGCCGCCAACCAGCGGCCAGGCTTTGCCGTGCACCCCGGCATCTCGGCTGTGCAGCTGGCCGCCGCCCGGATCGGCGCACCGCTGATGCACGACTTCTGCACGATCAGCCTCAGCGACCGGCTCACCCCCTGGCCGGTGATCGAACAGCGACTGCTGGCCGCCGCCGCCGGTGACTTCGTGGTGGCGCTCTACAACCCCCGCTCCCGCGGCCGCGACTGGCAGCTGCAGCGAGCCAGCGAGATCCTGCTCAAGCAGCGACCCGCCAGCACGCCGGTGCTGCTGGCCCGCCAGCTGGGGCGCCCCGAGGAGGAGCTGCACCTGCACAAACTCGCCAGCCTGCCGATCGAACAGGTGGACATGCTGACGCTGGTGCTGATCGGCAACAGCACCAGCCGTAGCCAGGAGGGCTGGATGGTGACGCCCCGGGGTTACCCGGGCGCCGAACTGGCCTGAAGATCGACCTGAAAAGTCGGGATGACAGGATTCGAACCTGCGGCCCCTTCGTCCCGAACGAAGTGCGCTACCAAGCTGCGCTACATCCCGATGGTGTGATCTTACGGGATCGCCTGAAACCAGCTTCTGAGCCCGGTTTCCGGCTTTCTAGAGTTGGATCCGCCGCGCCGCCGCCCGTGATCACCCCCAGCAAGCCGGATTGGCTCCGGGTGAAGGCCCCCCAGCGGGAGCGCATCGGGGCCGTGGCCGACCTGCTGGTGGACCTCAAGCTCAATACGGTGTGCCAGGAGGCCAGCTGCCCCAACATCGGCGAGTGCTTCGCCGGTGGCACCGCCACTTTTCTGATCATGGGCCCGGGCTGCACCCGCGCCTGCCCCTACTGCGACATCGACTTCGACAAAAGCGTGCGCACGCTCGACCCCACCGAGCCGGAACGGCTGGGGGAAGCGGTGCAGCGTATGGGGCTGAGCCATGTGGTGATCACCTCGGTGAACCGCGACGACCTGGCCGATGGCGGGGCCAGCCAGTTTGTGGCCTGCATCGAGGCGGTGCGGCGCCGCTCACCACGCACCACGATCGAACTGCTGATCCCGGATTTCTGCGGCAACTGGGAGGCCCTGGCCACCGTGATGGCCGCCGCGCCCGAGGTGCTGAACCACAACATCGAAACCGTGCCGAGGCTCTACAAAAAGGCGCGGCCCCAGGGCATCTACGCCCGCTCACTGGAGCTGCTGCAGCGGGTGCACCAGGGCTGGCCGAGCACCTACACCAAGTCGGGCCTGATGGTGGGACTGGGCGAGAGCGACGCGGAGGTGCGCGAGGTGATGGCCGACCTGCGCCGCCACGCCGTGGACATCGTGACCATCGGCCAATACCTCTCACCGGGGCCCAAGCACCTGCCGGTGGACCGCTTCGTGACTCCGGCCCAGTTTGCGGAGTTCCGGGAGCACGGCGAGCGCGAGCTGGGCTTCCTGCAGGTGGTGAGCAGCCCCCTCACCCGCAGCAGCTATCACGCCGGCGAGGTGCAGCGGCTGATGCGGGAGCATCCGCGCTGAGGCGGACAGGCAAGATTGCGCAATTGAGAATCCAGGATTTGGATATCGAGGAGATCCGAGGTCACCTCGGAAGTCCCATAAAAGCTACTGAATGATGCCTCGCGCAAACGATGACAAACAACCAGCAGACAGCAGATCGTTCATTTGCCCAACCTGCGTTGGCCATCATCGGAATGCACCGCTCGGGAACATCCATGGTCGCCGAACTCTGCGAGAACGCAGGTCTGCATATAGGCACTGAGCTGGTTGGCGCCGACAAGAGCAATCCCCGTGGCCACTTCGAAGACTACGACTTTTACAGATACCACGAAAAGGTTCTGTCGGAAAATTCACGACTACCCCAGGGCTACGAACCATTCGACAGCCCTCTAAAGATCTCCGACGAGAATCGAAGACTAGCCCACTCCATGATCAACCTCCGAAGAGAGCGACTGACTCCTTGGGGGTGGAAAGATCCGCGCACAATCTTGTTTATACGATTCTGGCTATCAATTCTCCCTGAAGCCCGCTTTCTATTCGTGTTTCGCCATCCTGGCGAGGTCGCATGCTCCCTAGAGAGAAGAGGCGAAGCCTACTTCCAAGACGGAGGCATTCAAGCCCATAGAAACTGGTACTGGTACAACAAGATGGCACTTGATTTAATCAAGCTACATCCCGAGCGCATAATCGCCCGAGAAGCCAGAGAGATCTGCAAAAAACCAAATCAACTGATACAAGATCTCAACGTACTCCTAGAAACAAAACTTAAGTGCACGAACACGCCCTGCTACCCCGATCTTCTCCAGCAGCTTCGGATCACCTCGCTACCACCTCCATATCGTGATCTCACCAATAACTGCGAGAGTCTATACAAAGACCTGCAAGCAATCTCAAGGAGCTCACAGACCACTTCAAAGAGCCCATTCTCAGCCCCTATTTCAACATGGCAACAAAGAGTGGCAATAGTTATTCCGGTACACCGCCTTCCACTGAGGCCGCACGAGCTAGCCTCATTAACTCAGATGCGACATCACTTACTATGCTTTGACCGCATCGTTATTTCACCAGCCTCGCTCGACACAAGCAGCCTCGGACTGCCCACCTTCGCATTCGAAGATCATTGGTTTGAAAGCATTGAATCCTACAGCAGGCTGCTTCTAGGTCAATCGTTTTACGCTGCGTTTAAAAACTATGAATTCATCTTAATCCACCAACTCGATGCATTGGTATTCTCCAGCAATCTCAACTATTGGTGCGACCAAGGCTTCGACTATATCGGTGCGCCTTGGTTCCATAATTACTCCTCAAAACCAGCTGGAGGACTTTGGGCCACAGGCAACGGTGGCTTATCGCTCAGGAAAGTCAGGACGTTTCTTGAATTGCTCGAAAAGCCCCAAATTGCAGCCGCTGCTGCATCTACTTCGCAACCCGAAGATGTGTTTTGGTCATTCGAAGTGACCAAGCTCTCGGATGAATTCAACATAGCACCTCCAAATGAGAGCGTAAAGTTTGCAGTGGAGAGCGGTCCAAGATATTGTTTTTCTATTAATAACAACACCCTGCCCTTTGGATGCCACTACTGGGAGCGCATTGATCCCGAGTTCTGGCAATGCTTTCTTGTTGCGGAAGCCCAGGCATTCCTACCAAAGAAAGAATACCCATGGATTACTTCAGGCGATCCCAATCGAGAGTGGATGAAAAGTCTCTCGACCAGAATAATATCTCAAGCGATCGGTCAAAATGATACGGAGGCCCTAGCCAAGATGCTCACCAACGACATCAGCACAGATACCATGAACGGACCACCCACATCCGAAGGAATCATTATACTATTTAATCGCTTGCTGGGGAGAGCGCCCGGGGAAGACTGGTTTGACTTCTGGATAGACAAGCCCAACGCCAAGCTCAGCGATGTACGCAGAGACCTTGCTATTGGACCGGAATTCAGGAAGAGATGCGAGCAGCTAAAACAAGCAACACTTACGGCCATCAGCAATGGCTAATACTCAAGGCACGAACCAACAGCGGCAGGCAAGTACAGCCGCCTCAGCCTTGCTTTCAGGCATGCAGAATCGATTGCAAATTCATATGGGTAGTCACGCCAGCCTTTCACCTCCCCAACCGGCGGCAACTCAAAGGCCTCCAAAACCAAAACACTCCTTAGTTCAAGGGCGCATGGGTTGTCCGACATTCGCATACGCCTAGACACCGGGGTTGCGTATTGCGCAGCTGTCGCCAGAAGGGCCTAAGACAAATTGCTCGCCGCCCGGCAGCGCCATAGGGGCAGGCTTTGCCACGGATCACCATGCAGCTGATGTCGTTACCCTCTGCAGGAGGTGGGAGGGGCGATTTCACTGGCAAGGCAAGTGCCGGGCTCAGTGTGGACAGCGGCCACTACGAATAGACAGGATTCACCTACCACCGCGCCAGTGAAAAGGCATTGAAGGCCCTGCAATTACACCATAACAAACAAATCTGGTGCCATGGATTGGGCCTCTTCATTGCGAGAGCCCCTCGAAATAGCAGAGCAGCTGGCTGGTGCGGTCGCCGATCTGCAAGATCGTCTGCGGGTGACCAAAGCGCATTATCTCCCTACCCGTTATCCCAAAAGCCTGCTGATGGATCTCCAATCGATCAGATTTCCCGCGTGTAAAGCCTGGAAGCTCTCCGCCATACCCGTGCGCTTGGTGACGCAATTCGTCCTGCACTGGGCCTGAGATCAGAAAAGCGCCTAGCCCACCCTCCGCAAGGTGGGCTTGTTCAGGAGCCAAGCCATTGCAGCATTTCGGTAGGTGGTGACCTTGAGATACTGCCGCTGGATTGAGACTCAGACCGCCACCGCTTCCCGCTCAGCCAGCCCCATGGCCGCCTTCTCGCTGGGGGGCACCAGCAGCTTGAACTTGCCCTTCCAGCTGGGCCAGTCGGCCAGGATCGCCGCCGCCTTGGCGCTGCCGGTGAGCTCCAGGTGGGCCTCCAACAGCGGCTTGAGCACAGCTTCCTGCTCGGGGGTGGTGAGCTCAGTAAGGGCCACGATCTCAGGGTTCACCCGCTCGGCCAGGCCCCCGTTTTCATCGAGGATGAAGGCCACGCCGCCCGTCATGCCGGCGGCCACGTTGCGGCCCGTGCTGCCCAGCACCACCACCACGCCGCCGGTCATGTACTCGCAGCAGTGGTCGCCGGCACCCTCCACCACGGTGCGGGCGCCGCTGTTGCGCACGGCGAAGCGCTCACCGGCGCGGCCCAGGGCAAACAGCTCGCCACCGGTGGCACCGTAGAGACAGGTGTTGCCCAGGATCACCTGGCTACCGGGGTCGTTGCCGCCAGCAGGGGGCACCACGCTGATGCGGCCACCGTTGATGCCCTTGCCCACGTAGTCGTTGGCTTCACCCACCAGGCGCACGTTCATGCCCTTCACGCTGAAGGCACCGAAGCTCTGGCCGGCTGCCCCCTCAAAGGTGAGATCGAGCTGACCCTGGAAGCCGGTGTTGCCGTGGCGGGCGGCGATCTCCCCGCCGAGGCGGGCACACACGCTGCGGTCGGTGTTCACGATCGCCACGGTGCGGGCCACGCGGCCGTGGTTGTCGATAGCGGCCAGCAGCTCGGCATCGGCCAGCAGCTGATCTTCCAGGATCGGGCCGTTGCCATGGGCCTCGGCGTCGTGGCGCAGCCAGCTGCGGTCGGCCGCAGCGGCAATCGGCGCAAGCAGGCAGGTGAGGTCGAGGGCCTGGGTCTTAGCCAGCTGCACCGAGCGGGGCTGCAGGAATTCGGTGCGGCCAACCAGATCCTCGAGCCGGGCCACGCCCAACACGCTCAGCAGCTGGCGCACCTCTTCCGCCACGAACAGGAAGAAATTGACAACGTGCTCGGGGATGCCGGTGAAGCGCTTGCGCAGGGCCTCCTTCTGGGTGGCCACGCCCACCGGGCAATTGTTGGTGTGGCAGACGCGGGCCATGATGCAGCCCTCGGCGATCATCGCGATCGAACCGAAGCCGTATTCCTCGGCGCCGAGCAGGGCGGCGATGATCACGTCCCAGCCGGTCTTGAGGCCGCCGTCGGCGCGCAGCAACACCCGATCGCGCAGGCCGTTTTCGAGCAGCGAGCGGTGCACCTCGGTGAGGCCCAGCTCCCAGGGGCTGCCGGCGTGCTTGATCGAACTCAAGGGCGAAGCGCCGGTGCCGCCGTCGTGGCCGGAGATCTGGATCACGTCGGCGTTGGCCTTGGCCACCCCGGCGGCGATCGTGCCGATGCCGATCTCGGCCACCAGCTTCACGCTCACCTTGGCGGCGGGATGCACCTGGTGCAGGTCGTGGATCAGCTGGGCCAGATCCTCAATCGAATAGATGTCGTGGTGGGGCGGCGGCGAGATCAGGGCCACTCCGGCCTTGCTGTTGCGCAGCCAGGCGATGTAGGGATCCACCTTGGGGCCGGGCAGCTGGCCACCCTCGCCCGGCTTGGCCCCCTGGGCCACCTTGATCTCCAGCTGCTGGCCGCTGCGCAGGTACTCGGGCGTCACGCCGAAGCGGCCAGAAGCGATCTGCTTGATCGCCGAGCAGGCTGTGTCACCGTTGCGCAGTCCCTTGATCGTGGGCAGGGTCGCCGAGCGGCCCTGGGCGTCCACATCGGTGAGGGTGTGGAAGCGGGCGGGATCCTCACCGCCCTCGCCGCTGTTGCTCTTGCCGCCGATGCGGTTCATGGCCACCGCCAGCACCTCGTGGGCTTCCCGTGAGAGGGCCCCGAGGCTCATGCCACCGGTGCAGAAGCGGCTGCAGATGCTCTCCACGCTCTCCACCTGGTCAAGCGGCAGCGGCGTGGCCGCCGGCCTGAGCTCCAGCAGGTCGCGCAGGGCGGTGACTGGCCGGTTTTCCAGCAGCGTTTTGTAGGTGGAGAAGTGGTCGTAGCCCGGGCCGGCCTCCACGGCGGCGTGCAGGGCCTTGGCCATCTCCGGGCTGTTGAGGTGGTACTCACCGCCGGTGCGGTACTGCACGAAGCCCATGAACTCCAGCTTGGTGCGGTTGAGCTCAGGGAAAGCCTTGGTGTGGAAGCTGAGGGTCTCGCTGGCCAGCTCAGCCAGGCTGAGGCCCGCCACCCGGCTGGTGGTGCCCCTGAAGGCCAGGTCGATCAGGTCGGCGCCGATGCCGATCGCCTCGAAGATCTGGGCGCCGTGGTAGCTGGCCAGCAGCGAGATGCCGATCTTGGAGAGAATCTTGCGCAGGCCATCTTCCAGGGCCTTGCGCACGTTGGCCTGTACCTGATCGGGGGTGAGGGCGGGCAGCTTGCCGCGCTCGATGTTGGTCTGCACCTTGGGCTGGGCCAGCCAGTGGCGGGCCGTTTCCCAGGTGAGCCAGGGGCAGACGGCACTGGCGCCGTAGCCGATCAGACAGGCCAGGTGATGGGTGCTCCAGCACTGGGCGGTGTCCACCACCAGCGAGGTCTGGAGCCGCAGGCCGAGATTGAGCAGATGGTGGTGCACCGCGCCCACCGCGAGCAGCGGCGGCAGGGTGGTGGTGGTGGCGTTGATCCCGCCGTAGGCACCCCCCTCAGCGCCGGAACGGTCTGAGAGCACCAGGATCTGGCTGCCGGCGCGCACGGCCGCCTCGGCCTCACTGCGCAGCCGGTCGAGGGCGGCACTGAAGGCCGCCGGCCCATCGCTGATCGGCACCAGGGTGGAGAGGGTGCTCAGGGGCAGACCATGCCGGCCCAGGGCAGCGAGCTCGGCCTCGTTGAGGATCGGGCTGTCGAGGTGCAGCACGGCGGCGGCCGAGGCCTCCGGGCGCAGGGCCGAGCCCCGCCTGCCCAGGTGCATCTCCAGGCTCATCACCAGCTTTTCGCGCAGCGGGTCGATCGGCGGGTTGGTCACCTGCGCGAAGCGCTGCTTGAAATAGTCGTAGAGCAGGTGTGGCTTGTCGGAGAGCACCGCCAGGGGGATGTCGTCGCCCATGCAGTAGGTGGGCTCCTTGCCGGCGCCAGCCATGTCCTCGATCACCAGATCGAAGTCTTCGGCCGTGAAGCCGAAGGCCGTCTGCAGCTGCAGCAGTTCCAGATCGCCCAGCTGGCGTTCCTGGCTCCAGGGCTGGGTGGCCAGCTGGCGGCGGTGCTCCGCCAGCCAGGCTCCGTAGGGATGGCGGGCGGCCACCTCCTGCTTCACCTCCCAGTTGTGCAGCAGCCGGCCGTTCTCCAGATCCACCGCCAGCATCTGGCCGGGGCCGAGGCGCCCCTTCTCCACGATGCGGCTCTCCTCCAGCTCGGCCACGCCGGTCTCGCTGCCCATCACCACGAAGCCGTCGCTGGTGATGCAGTAGCGGGCGGGGCGCAGGCCATTGCGATCGAGGGTGGCGCCGACGCTGCGGCCATCGGCGAACACCAGCAGGGCCGGGCCGTCCCAGGGCTCCTGGGTGCAGGCCGAATATTCATAGAAGGCCTGCACGTCGGGCTTGTCGGCCAGTTCCGGCTGGTCGCGGAAGGCCTCCGGCACCAGGGTGAGCAGGCTCTCGGCGATCGGTCGGCCGCCGCGCACCAGCAGCTCCAGGGTGGCGTCGAGGTTGGCCGAATCGCTGAAGGCCGGATTCACGACCGGCTTGAGGTCGGCGGCGGCCTCACCCCACACCGCATCGAGATTGGCCTCGGCGGCGCGGGCCCAGTTGAGGTTGCCCAGCAGGGTGTTGATCTCCCCGTTGTGGCCGAGCAGGCGCATCGGCTGGGCGAGGGGCCAGCGCGGCAGGGTGTTGGTGCTGAAGCGGCGGTGATACACCGCGAAGGTCACGGCGAAACGCTGATCACGCAGGTCGGCGTAGAAACGCGCCAGCACCTCCGAGCGCACCATGCCCTTGTAAACCACGGTGCGGCCGCTCAGCGAAGCGAAGTAGAGGTCGCTTGGGCCAGCGCCCCAGGCCGCCCGAGCCCGGTCACCGCAGCGGCGGCGCAGGCGGAAGAGCAGTGCCTCCAGGGCATCGCCGCCCTCATCGGCGCCGAGCAGCCACTGCTCGATCACCGGGGCCGTATCACGGGCCATCGGCCCCAGCACGGCCTGATCCACCGGCACCGTGCGCCAGCCCAGGCTGCGCAGGCCCAGGCACTCGGCCTCTTCGGCGCAGAAGGCCCTGGCCTGCTCGCGGCGGCCCGCATCGGCGGGCAAAAACACCATGCCCAGACCGCGAGCCTGGCCGGCGGCTACAGCCGCATCGGGCCACACGGAATCCAAGAACGACCAGGGGATGCCGCAGAGCACACCGGACCCGTCGCCGGAATCACCGTCGCCGCCGCAGCCACCGCGATGCTCCATGCAGCCCAGGCCGCGCAGGGCCTGCTGCAGCACCCAGTGGCTGGCCTCACCCTTCAGGCTGGCCAGGAACCCCACGCCGCAGGCGTCTTTCTCCCCCGCCACCGCCGCAGGAGCCGGGCTGTCGCAATGGGGCCAAACAGGGTGGGAAAACTGAGGCATAACCCGAAGCGATCCGGCGGTCTCGAGGAGGGTGGTCTGGGCAGGTCCGATGCCGCAGATCACCCGCGGGCGGCTGCAACAGCTGAACGACTGATCCTAGGCATCGGCATCACGCGGGGGGAGCTGCCAGCGGCAACCAGGGCTACGGTTTCACTCTTTGGCTCAGGTGCCGATCGGGCCATGCCCTTCCCGCCTCCCACCGCCAGCTGGTTGATGCCGGTGCTGAGCTCGGGGCTTGCCCTGGCACCTCTGCATGGTGCGGCGGTGGCTCCCCCCCCACCGCCGCCGCCCCTGGAGACAGCCCGCCCCCTGCCAGGCAGACCCAACGCGGGCCCCACGGTCGAACAACTGGGCGAGCAGCTCCGCCTCAACGGCCGCAATCAGCGGTCGGGCTGGCTCTGGATGGGGCCTGCCACCAACCCAGAGCCTGACCAGCTCTGGCTCACCCTGGAGGTGCTGCAGGAGCAGCTGGGGGTGAGCAGCCGCACCCGACCCGATGGCGCCCTCGACCTGGAGTGGTTCGGCCAGCCACTGCTGGTGCCCACCCGCCAGCAGCGCAGCCTGGGCGATGAGGTGGCCGTGGACGCCTGGCCCCTGCTGGAGTCCGTTGGGGTGCGCGTGAGCCGCCAGGGCAGCCAGCTGAACCTGGAGCTGCCGCCCACGGGCCTGCTGGGGGTGCGCAGCTCCAACCAGGGCCAGACCCGGCGCGTGGTGCTCGACCTGCAGGGGCCAGCCCTGGTGAGCAGCAGTGAGAGCGAACTGCTGCTCGACCTGCAAGCCCGCGCCGACCAGCTGGGCGAGCTTCGCGCCCTGGGCCTGGTGGGCCGGCTGCAGGGCGGCGTGCTGGCCCTGCGGCCCAGCAGCGGCCGCTGGAGCCGGGTGTTCAGCCTGGGCGAGCCGGCCCGAGTGGTGATCGAACTGCCCGCTGCCGATGGCCCGACCGGTGAGGACCGCCCTCAGCCGATCGACCCACGGCTGAGGGCCCTGCTGGGCAGAGAGTTGCAGTGGGACCGGCTCGAACTCCAGGGCGTACGCATCAACGCCGTGCGCCTCGATCCGCGCACCGCCCCCCTGCAACTGCGGCCGCTGGCCCGCAGCGAAGGCATGGAGGGGCTCAGTTCTCTCCTGCAGCTGGCCGGACGCAACCAGGCCCTGGTGGCGATCAATGGCGGTTACTTCAACCGGGTGCGGCGTCTGCCGCTCGGGGCCCTGAAGGTGGATGGGCGCTGGCTCTCCGGCCCGATCCTCAACCGCGGCGTGGTGGCCTGGGGCGAGCGCAGCCTGCCCCAGTTCGGCCGGCTGATGCTGCAGGAGTCGGTGAGCGGCCCCGATGGGCGCCTGGTGCCCCTGAACGGTGTGAACAGTGGCTATGTGCAGCGGGGCCTGAGCCGCTACACCGCCGAGTGGGGGCCCACTTACCGGGCTCTCAGCGGCCAGGAAACCGGCCTGCTGCTGCGGGGCACCGTGGTGCATCAGCGGCTCGACACGGCGGCGCTGGAGCAGGGTGTGGCCCTGCGGCCCGGGGAGCAGCTGGTGGTGGCCCGCGGTGGCGCCCCGCTGCCCTGGGAGCAGGGCGACTCCCTGCAGCTGCTGAGCCGCCCCAACTCACCGCTCGGCAATGCGCCCAACGTGCTGGGTGGGGGGCCCCTGTTGCTGCAGGACGGCCGCCTCGTGCTCAACGGCGCCGCTGAACAGTTCAGCGCCTCCTTCCTGCGCCAGGGGGCGCCGCGCACCGTGATCGGCAGCGACGGCCGCCAGCTCTGGCTGATCACCCTGGAGGGCCGGAGCAACGCCGGGCCCACCCTGGGCGAAACAGCCGCACTGCTGCAGCACCTGGGCCTGCGCGATGCGCTCAACCTCGATGGCGGCAGCTCCACCGGCCTGGTGATGGGCGGCAGCCTGCAGGTGAAGGGCCGGGGCGTGGCTGGCTCGGTGCACAACGCCCTTGGCCTGGTGCCGTGAGCCCACCGGGGCCGCTGCCACACTGGAACCCCTCCCTCCTTCACCATGCCCCGGGCCCACAGCCTGCGCCTCACGGCCGCCGCCGCCGCCGAACTTGGCCGCCAGGCCGCCGTGGCCGGCACCCCTGGGCTGATGCACCTCGACCTGGTGGAGGGCAGCTGTGAGCGCTGGGCGATTCGTCTGCGCCCGGGCCACCTGGCCGGCACTCCCGTGGCCCGCGCCGATGGGATCACGCTCTACGCACCGGTGGAGCAGCTGCCGCTGCTGGCTGGGCTGAGCCTCGACTACCGGGGCGACCTGAGCGGCGGCGGTTTCCTGGTGCGCACCGCCGAAGGGGTGAGCAGCTGTGCCTGCGGCGCCTCCTTCAGCCGTGGGTAGCTGGGCGGCACATGACCCAGTAAGGTGACGGATTGTCGAAATCGGTCGGACGCCCGACCAGTACTCTCCGGCCCTCGATGCCCACCATCCAGCAGCTCATCCGCACCGAGCGGCAGCGCCTCACTCGCAAGACCAAGTCGCCTGCCCTGCGCGCCTGCCCCGAACGGCGTGGGGTGTGCACCCGCGTGTACACCTCAACACCGAAAAAGCCCAACTCGGCGCTGCGGAAGGTGGCCCGTGTGCGGCTGACCTCCGGTTTCGAGGTGACCGCCTACATCCCGGGTATCGGCCACAACCTGCAGGAGCACTCCGTGGTACTGATCCGCGGCGGCCGGGTCAAGGACCTACCTGGTGTGCGTTATCACATCATCCGCGGCACTCTCGACACCGCCGGTGTGAAAGACCGTCGCCAGGCTCGCTCCAAGTACGGCGCCAAGACCCCCAAAGACTGACGTCTGATCTGAGCAGCCGTCTGCATCCTGCTGCTCAGCGTTCCATCTCCCTGGTTTCCCCTCCCTAGCCACCCATGTCCCGCCGCAACGCAGCCGAGAAGCGTCCGGTTCTTCCCGATCCCCAGTTCAACAGCCGCCTGGCCTCGATGATCGTGGCCCGGTTGATGAAGCACGGCAAGAAGTCGACCGCCCAGCGGATCCTGTCCGACGCCTTCAGCCTGATCGGTGAGCGCACCGGCGGCGATCCCCTCGAGCTGTTCGAAACGGCCGTACGCAACGCCACTCCCCTGGTTGAAGTGCGCGCCCGCCGCGTGGGCGGCGCCACTTATCAGGTGCCCATGGAAGTGCGCCAGGAGCGGGGCACCGCGATGGCCCTGCGCTGGCTTGTCAACTTCTCCCGTGCCCGCAATGGCCGGAGCATGGCCCACAAGCTCGCCGGCGAGCTGATGGATGCCGCCAACGAGACGGGCAGCGCCGTTCGCAAGCGCGAGGAAACCCACAAGATGGCCGAAGCCAACAAGGCCTTCGCCCACTACCGCTACTGAGCCTGAGGCTCACCCCTGTCCCAGGGCCGATCTGTAGAGTGACGCCCGCTTTTTTGTAGACCCCCTCCGGAGACATTCCCCGTGGCCCGCGCCTTTCCACTGGAACGCGTCAGAAATATTGGTATCGCCGCTCACATCGACGCGGGCAAAACCACCACCACCGAACGCATCCTGTTCTATTCAGGCGTGGTGCACAAGATTGGTGAGGTGCACGATGGCGCCGCCGTGACCGACTGGATGGCCCAAGAGCGGGAGCGGGGCATCACGATCACTGCAGCGGCCATTTCCACCAGCTGGAAAGACCACCGCATCAACATCATCGATACCCCCGGGCACGTCGACTTCACCATCGAGGTGGAGCGCTCGATGCGGGTGCTCGATGGCGTGATCGCCGTGTTCTGCGCCGTGGGCGGGGTACAGCCCCAGTCTGAAACCGTATGGCGCCAGGCCGATCGCTACAGCGTGCCGCGGATGGTGTTCGTCAACAAGATGGACCGCACCGGTGCCGACTTCCTCAAGGTCTACGCCCAGATCAAGGATCGCCTCAAGGCCAACGCGGCCCCGATCCAGCTGCCCATCGGCGCCGAGGGCGAGCTGAGCGGCATCGTTGACCTGGTGAAGAACCGGGCCTTCATTTACAAGGATGAACTCGGCAAGGACATCGAAGAGACCGATATCCCGGCCTCGATGACCGAACTGGCCGCCGAGTGGCGCGCCAAGCTGATGGAGAGCGTTGCCGAAACCGACGAAGACCTGGTGGAGGTGTTCCTCGAAAACGGCGAACTGACCGAAGATCAACTGCGCAAGGGCATCCGCGAGGGTGTGCTCAAGCACGGCCTGGTGCCCATGCTCTGCGGCTCGGCTTTCAAGAACAAAGGTGTGCAGCTGCTGCTGGATGCCGTGGTGGATTATCTCCCCGCTCCAGTGGATGTGCCCCCGATTCAGGGCCTGCTGCCTGATGGAAGCGAAGCGATCCGTCCCGCCGACGACAGCGCCCCCTTCAGCGCCCTGGCGTTCAAGGTGATGGCCGATCCCTTCGGGAAGCTCACCTTCGTGCGCATCTACTCGGGCGTACTTCAGAAGGGCAGCTATGTGCTCAACTCCACCAAGGACAAGAAGGAGCGCATCTCCCGCCTGATCGTGCTCAAGGCAGACGATCGCGAGGAAGTGGATGAGCTGCGCGCCGGCGACCTGGGTGCCGTGCTCGGCCTCAAGGACACCACCACAGGCGACACCCTCTGTGTGGACAACGATCCGATCATCCTCGAGTCGCTGTTCATCCCCGAGCCGGTGATCTCGGTGGCGGTTGAACCCAAGACCAAGGGCGACATGGAGAAGCTCTCCAAGGCCCTCACCTCCCTCTCCGAGGAAGATCCCACCTTCCGCGTGTCCACCGACCAGGAAACGGGCCAGACCGTGATCGCCGGCATGGGCGAGCTCCACCTGGAAATCCTGGTGGACCGCATGCTGCGCGAATTCAAGGTGGAGGCCAACATCGGCGCTCCCCAGGTGTCCTACCGGGAAACCATCCGCGGCAGCGCCAAAGGCGAAGGCAAGTTTGCCCGCCAGACCGGCGGTAAGGGCCAATACGGCCATGTGGTGATCGAAATGCAGCCCGGCGAGCCGGGCTCCGGGTTCGAGTTTGTCAACAAGATCGTTGGCGGTATCGTGCCCAAGGAATACATCGGCCCGGCGGAAGCCGGCATGAAGGAAACCTGCGAATCCGGCGTGATCGCGGGCTACCCGATGATCGATGTGAGGGTCACCATGGTCGACGGTTCATACCATGATGTTGACTCCTCGGAGATGGCGTTCAAGATCGCCGGCTCCATGGCCTTCAAAGACGGCGTCAAGAAGTGCAATCCTGTGCTGCTTGAGCCGATGATGAAGGTGGAAGTCGAGATCCCCGAGGATTTCCTCGGTTCGATCATCGGCGACCTCTCCTCCCGTCGCGGCCAGGTGGAGGGGCAGTCCGTCGACGACGGGCAGTCCAAGGTCCAGGCCAAGGTGCCTCTGGCCGAGATGTTCGGCTACGCCACCCAACTCCGATCCATGACCCAGGGTCGGGGTATTTTCTCGATGGAATTCAGCCACTACGAGGAAGTTCCTCGCAACGTGGCCGAGGCCATCATCTCCAAGAATCAGGGCAAATCCTGATCTTCCCTATACCCATCACCCCCCGATTCTTTAACCCCCATGGCTCGCGAGAAGTTCGAAAGGAACAAGCCCCACGTCAACATCGGCACCATCGGCCACGTTGACCACGGCAAGACCACCCTCACCGCCGCCATCACCAACGTGCTGGCCAAGAAGGGTCAGGCCAAGGCCCAGGCCTATGACCAGATCGACGGTGCTCCTGAGGAGCGTGAGCGCGGCATCACCATCAATACCGCACACGTCGAATACGAGACCGGCAGCCGTCACTATGCCCACGTGGACTGCCCCGGTCACGCGGACTACGTGAAGAACATGATCACCGGTGCCGCCCAGATGGACGGCGCCATTCTGGTTGTGGCTGCCACCGATGGTCCGATGGCCCAGACCAAGGAGCACATCCTGCTGGCCAAGCAGGTGGGCGTGCCCGCCCTGGTGGTCGCCCTCAACAAGTGCGACATGGTCGACGACGAGGAGATCCTCGAGCTGGTCGAACTGGAAGTGCGGGAGCTGCTCTCCAGCTACGACTTCCCCGGTGACGACATTCCCGTGGTGAAGGTGTCAGGTCTGAAGGCCCTCGAAGGCGATGCCGAGTGGGAAGCCAAGATCGACGAGCTGATGGCCGCCGTCGACGAGTCGATCCCCGAGCCTGAGCGCGAGATCGACAAGCCCTTCCTGATGGCTGTTGAGGACGTCTTCTCGATCACCGGCCGCGGCACCGTGGCCACCGGCCGTATCGAGCGCGGCAAGGTGAAAGTGGGCGAGGAAATCGAAATCGTCGGCATCAAGGACACCCGCAAAACCACCGTCACCGGTGTGGAGATGTTCCGCAAGCTGCTCGACGAGGGCATGGCCGGCGACAACGTGGGTCTGCTGCTGCGCGGCATTCAGAAGGAAGACATCGAGCGCGGCATGGTGCTCGTGAAGCCCGGCTCCATCACCCCCCACACCAAGTTTGAGGGTGAGGTGTATGTGCTGAAGAAGGAAGAAGGCGGCCGCCACACCCCCTTCTTCGCTGGCTATCGCCCGCAGTTCTACATCCGCACCACGGACGTGACTGGCCAGATCACCGCCTTCACCTCCGACGATGGCGCCAACGTGGAAATGGTGATGCCCGGCGACCGCATCAAGATGACCGGCGAGCTGATCTGCCCGGTGGCCATCGAGCAGGGCATGCGCTTCGCCATCCGCGAAGGTGGCCGCACCATCGGTGCCGGCGTGGTGTCCAAGATCCTTGAGTGATCCGGTTTCGGATCACCCCTGATCTAAGGTTCTGGGGCGGGGTCAGCACGACCCTGCCCCTTACGCATCTCGACAATTCAGAGCGGCCCGTGCGCCGCTTCCCCATCTGCAGGGCCCGCCCTCCAGCGTCACCGACCGTCCCCTTCCATGTCCACCGCCATCGCCCAGCAGAAGATCCGCATCCGCCTGAAGGCGTTTGACCGCCGCATGCTGGATCTGTCCTGCGAAAAAATCATCGAAACGGCCGATCACACCGCTGCCACGGCGATCGGTCCGATCCCCCTGCCCACCAAGCGCAAGATCTACTGCGTGCTGCGCTCGCCCCACGTGGACAAGGATTCCCGCGAGCACTTCGAGACGCGCACCCACCGCAGGATCATCGACATCTACAGCCCTTCGGCCAAGACCATCGACGCGCTGATGAAGCTCGATCTGCCGAGCGGCGTGGACATCGAAGTCAAGCTCTGAACCGAGCGTCCCAGACCCGGCGCATGCGGGGCAGTGTTCCTAGGATTGTCATTCCTCTCCTGAAAAGCCATGGGTGAACTGGCCGTTCGGGAGCTGCCCCTGTTTCCCCTTCCCGACGTGGTGCTCTTCCCTCAGGAAGTGCTGCCACTCCATATCTTCGAGCCCCGCTACCGGATGCTGCTGCGCACCGTGATGGCCGAGGATCGTCGCTTCGGCGTGGTGCGCTGGGATCCCCAGGAGCAGCGCATGGCCGACGTTGGATGCTGTGCCGAGATCATCCACTGCCAGAGCCAGGAAGATGATCGCAGCAACATCGTGACCATGGGTCAGCAGCGCTTCCGCGTGCTCGACATCGTGCGCGAGGCCCCGTTTCGCGTGGGCTTGGTGAGCTGGATTGAAGATGAGCCTCACCCCGACCACGACGGCCTCAAGGCCCTGGCCACTGAGGTGAAGACCGCCCTGCGGGATGTGGTGGAACTCACCGGCAAACTGGTGGGCAAACCGGCTGCAGTGCCCAGCGATCTGCCCGATCTGCCGAGGGAGTTGTCGTTCTGGATCGGTGCCCATCTCGGGGGCCCGGTAGCCGACCATCAGCAGCAGCTGCTGGAACTCACCGACACCGAGACCCGTCTGCGCCAGGAATACGACCTGCTCGACCACACACGACGGCAGCTGGCGGCACGCACCGTGCTCAAGGACACCTTCCAGCCGCAGTAGCCCGACTCTTCCAATCCAGTCCCCAGGCCAGCACAATCTGTGTCTACCACCACCGAGCAGCCGCGGGGCCCTGGCGAGCAAGCCTGGCAGAGCCGGCGCTACCAGAGCCCGGCCACCGTGGCAGCGGCCTACGACCGCTGGACCCAGGACCAGCTGCTTGAGCGACTCTGGGGCGAGCACATCCATCTGGGCCACTACGGCGAGCCCCCCGTCCGCATCGGCTCGGTAGATTTCCGCCAGGCCAAAGCCGATTTCGTGCACCGGCTGGTGCGCTGGAGCGGCCTGCATCAGCTGCCTCCCGGCAGCACCGTGCTGGATGTGGGCTGCGGTATCGGCGGCAGTGCCCGCATCCTTGCCCGCGACTACGGCCTGGATGTGCTCGGCATCAGCATCAGCCCAGCGCAGATCGAGCGCGCCCGCCGACTGACTCCCGATGGCCTCAGCTGTCGCTTCCAGGTGATGGACGCCCTGGCGTTGGAGCTGGAGGACCGCAGCTTCGCCGGAGTGTGGAGCGTGGAGGCCTCACCCCACATGCCCGACAAGCAGCGCTATGCCGATGAACTCCTGCGGGTGCTCAGGCCCGGCGGCCGACTGGCCGTGGCCGACTGGAATCGACGGGATCCAGTCGATGGTGAGATGAATCGCCTGGAGCGCTGGGTGATGCGGCAGCTGCTCGACAACTGGGCCCACCCCGAATTCGCCAGCATCCGCTCGCTGCAGCGCAATCTGGAAACCAGCCCCTGGGCCGATGGCCTCGCCGTGCCCACCGCCGACTGGACCGCAGCCACCCTGCCCTCCTGGATCGATTCGATTCTCGAGGGCGTCCGGCGCCCCGGGGCCGTGCTGGGGCTTGGGCCGAAGGGGATCCTGGAGGGACTGCGCGAAACCCCCACGATCCTGCTCATGCACTGGGCCTTCAGCACCGGCCTCATGCAGTTCGGCGTGTTCCGCGGCCAGAAACCGCTGCGCTGAACCGAAGCAACCGATCAGGTCAACGTTGTGAGCGGATAGGTGCCGAACAGGTGCAGGTGTTCACACAGGGGCCGCAGATCGGCCAGCACCTCCTCCAGCCCAGCGCTCCCCTGCGATAGCTCCAGATCCACAAAAAACAGGTATTCACCCATCTCCCGCTTGGAGGGCCGTGATTCGATCCGACTCATGTTGAGGCCACGGCGGGCAAAGCAGGTGAGGGCTTCCAGCAGGGCACCCGGTTGGTTGGAATGCAGGGAAAACGCCAGGCTGGCGATCGCCCCCTGCAGGCTGCGCTCGCCTTCGCGCAGCAGCAGAAAGCGGGTGCAGTTGCCCGCTGCATCGTTGATGGGGTAGGCGAGCACCTCCAGGCCATGCTCCTCACCCGCCTGCAGCGAAGCCACCGCAGCACGAAAGCGGCTGCCGGCCACCATGCGGGCCGCGTCGGCGGTGGAGCTGGTGGGCAGCTGCAGCGCCCCCGGCAGATGCTCGCCGAGCCACTGGCTGCACTGGGCCAGGGCCTGGGGGTGGGAGAGCACCTCACTTACCCCCTCAATCGGACCGCTGCCGAGGAGAGCATGGCGGATCGGAAGCACCAGGGCTCGACTGATGGCGAGATGGGGATGTTCCCAGAGCGCGTCGAGGCAGGCGGTCACACCACCCTCCACGGAATTTTCCACCGGCACCACAGCCGCCTGGCAATCACCCCTGGCCAGGGCCTGCACCACCGCCCGGATACCGAGCTGGGGCACCATCTCCACCGCATGCAGCCCTTCAAGCTCCGCCAACTGGCGGGCGGCCTGCTCGCCGTAGGTGCCCACCGGGCCGAGGAAGGCCAAACGCATCAGTGCCGCCAGCAAGGGGAATGGGGCCACAAACGGCCGATAGGATCATGCCGCGCCGGCCTGCAGGCCATGCCCCTGGCCTTCAGCGCCAGTCAGCAACTGCAACTTCCCGTGCCAGGCCAGTCCGATCGGCTGGCGGCCTATCTGGGCGAGGAAGAGCGGGTGGTGAAGGCCCTGCTCGACCCCAGCCAGCTCACCACCCTCAGCCCCGGTCACTACCGCTACGAGGTCACCCATCTGCAGGTGTTCCAGCTGCAGATTCAGCCGGTAGTGCAGCTGCGCACACTGACCATGCCCGGCCGGCTGGAACTCGAGGCGATCGACTGCGAACTGGTGGGACTGGGCCTGGTGGACGACTTCCAGCTCTCGTTGCGCTCCTGGCTGGAGGCCAGTGCCGGCGGCCTTGAAGGAGAGGCGACCCTGGCCGTGAGCGTGAGCCAGCCGCCACTGCTGAAGCTGATTCCCAGCCGCATGCTCGAAGCCACCGGGCACTCTCTGCTGGCCGGCATCCTGCTGGGCATCAAGGGCCGCGTGGGCCAGCAGCTGCTGGCCGACTTCAGGA
This sequence comes from Prochlorococcaceae cyanobacterium, assembly GCA_044235095.1. Lineage (GTDB taxonomy): Bacteria > Cyanobacteriota > Cyanobacteriia > PCC-6307 > Cyanobiaceae > NIES-981. The sequence continues at coordinate 125,567 of JBIIIC010000006.1, forward strand.
ACTGGTGCCAGGACACACCCTGCTGAGGAAGCTGCGGCGGTGCAGCGCTGTGGGCCCCAGCTCGCGCAAGGCAAGGCGGTGCTGCGCCGTGCCGTAGCCGGCGTGGCGCTCCAGGCCGTAGCCGCGGTGGCGCTGGGCCAGCTCGATGAGCAGCTCATCGCGGGCCTCTTTGGCCAGCACGCTCGCGGCGGCGATGGCCAGGCAGGCGCTGTCTCCCCTCACCAGAGTCACCTGCTCCCCGGCCCAGCACCGCAGCGGCAGCACCCCATCCACGATCACCAGTTCGGGGATCGTCGCCAGCTTCTGCAGCGCCCGCAACATGGCGAGCTCAGTGGCACTGCGGATCCCAAGTCGGTCGATCTCAGCGGCTGAAGCCTGGCCCAGCGCCCAGTCACAGGCTGCCTTCTGGATCTGGGGCACCAGCACAGCGCGGCGACGGGCCGTGAGCTTCTTGCTGTCCGTAAGCCCCTGGGCCGCCAGGGGCGCCAGGCTGGTTTGTGACAACACGACCGCCCCAGCGAACACCGGGCCAAACAAACACCCCCGTCCCACCTCATCCACCCCGGCGCAGCGGGCCGGATTCCGGCCCTGCCAGGGGTCGATCCGGCCAGCCGTCAACGCTCAGCTCGCAGGCGCGGAAGAGCGGCGGCGGCGGCGGCGGGGCTCCTCAGTCTCCGGCTCAGCGGGGGCAGACACCCGATCCGATTCTCCGGCAGCCGATTCAGCGGCAGGCATGGCGACAGGCGGTGGTGGCGGGCTGCTGGGCACGGTGACGGTGACCACAGGCTCGGGCTCCAGCAGCGGCAGGGGCGTGATCTCCACCAGGGCAGGGGTGGGCTCGTGCCGGAGGGGCTCCTCGACGGTTGATGGCCGGCCATTACCCGAGCCAGCAGCGCCGCCACGGCCACCGCGACGCCGACGCCGGCCACCGCTGGCGGCCAATTGCTGACGGGCCTCTTCGAGCACAGCCTCAGGATCCTGTCCAGGGCGCACCACCCGCACCACCAGGTTGTCGGAGCTGGGGGGCTCAGGCAGCAGCAGCAGGGGACTGACGCCCATCCAGGCGAAGACCTGCTCCTGGGTGTCGTCCATCGGCACAGCCACCAGCTCAGGCTCAGAGCGGCGACCAGCGGATGCCGGCTCGCTGGCAAGCCCGGTTGTGATCGGGCTCTCCACCTCGGCGGCTGGGCTCTCCAGCCCATCGGTGCTGAGCCCAGAGACGGCACTGCCGCGGCCGCGGCCGCCACGGCGACGTCGACCACCTCCCTCAACCGCTGCACCAGGAGCGAGCACCTCAGCACGGGCGGAAGCTGCCGAGCGCACGAGGCCTGCGGTGGTGGCCAGAGGCTGGAGGGTGTCTTTCCCGGGCAGAACGGCCACATGCCCGAGACCACCACAACTGGGGCAGGCACGACCGAAGAGCTCGTAGATGTTCTGGCCCTGGCGCTTACGGGTGAGTTCCACTAGACCCAATTCGGTGAGCTGGGCGATCTGGGGCCGGGCGGCATCGTCGCGCAGCGCCTGGGTGAAGTGCTCCAGCACCTGCAGCTGGTCGCGGCGGGAATCCATGTCGATGAAATCGACGATCACCACACCACCGATGTTGCGCAACTTCAGCTGGCGGGCGATTTCAACTCCTGCCTCGCAGTTTGTCCACAACACCGTTTCACGGGCATTTGCGGAGCGGGTGAACGATCCGGAGTTCACATCGATCACCGTGAGAGCCTCGGTGGGCTCGATGATCACGTAGCCCCCGGAGGGCAGATCCACCCGTGGCTTGAGGGCATCGCGGATCGCCGCGTTCACCTTGAAATGCTCAAGGATCTCGGTGGGCTCGCTGTGGGCCTCCACCAGCACATTGGCGTGGTCGTGGCCGAGGAAGGCGTTGGCCCGGGCCACCGCCCCGGGGGTGTCCACCACCACCCGCACCAGCTCGGGTGAATAGAGGTCGCGCAGCACCCGGTGCACGAAGTCCTCATCACGGTTGAGCAGCACCGGCGGATTGGCGCTCTCGGCAGCGGCCTGGATGCTTTCCCACTGGCGAAGGAGTGACTCGAGGTCATCGATCAGCATCTCCTCGCTCACCCCTTCCGCCTCGGTGCGGATCAGCAGGCCGGCCCCGGGGGGCTTGATCAGCACGCCCAGGGCCCTGAGCCGGTTGCGCTCGTTTTCGCCATTGATCCGGCGGGAGATGTTCACCCCCTGGCCCTGGGGCTGAAGCACCAGGAAGCGCCCTGGCAGGGTGAGGTTGCCGGTGAGCCGGGGGCCCTTGGTGCCGGTGGGCTCCTTCATCACCTGAACCAGCACCTTCTGCCTGGGTTCCAGCAGTTCGGTGATGCCGGCGGCGCCCTTCTTCAGTCGCAGGGGGCCCAGGTCGGTGATGTGAATGAAACCATTCTTTTCGCTCTCACCAATGTTGACGAACGCCGCATCAATCCCAGGCAACACGTTTTCAACGGTGCCGAGATAGACATCACCAATCTGATAGCGGCCCTGGGCCACCACCAACTGATCAACGCGCTCGTCGTGGAGAACCGCGGCGATCCGCAGTTGCTCGGCAATGACGATCTGCTGGGGCATAGGGGAGGAGGCTGGACCGCCTGGGGCCCTGCCGGGAAAGACTTGTGGGGGGGCAGAGCCAGGCTCAGGAGGGGCCTGGGCTGCCGGAAATCAAGCTGCGAAAACTGCTCCGATGCCGGAACTGGGAAATCAGATGGCTCAACTCAGCGGCAGATGATCTGCGCGGGGCACGCGATCACGGAGAGTGATCGGGGTGCAGATGAGGTTGGGGAAGCAGTGGGGCGAATTGGGGAGAGTTCCCGTGGAGTGTTGGCGTGGAGCCAAAACTCGAATCGTGTTTGCGCTGCTGAAGCCGGGTCGCTGCGGAAGTGCGGCGTAAAGCTCGAAGGCAAACCGTCTATCGCCTTGGCCGGAAGCTAGCACGGCTTCAACAACAGGGCCTCTCTGCGCACGCGCTGCAGCATCAATGACCCATCCAGCCGCTCTGCCAACCAGTGAGTCACCTGCTCGGGACGGATGCTGCGGCCAGCGGAATCGATCGCAGCCTGCAGCTGCAGGGTGATGGAGCCGGAAGACTCCAGCGCCAGCAGCTCCAGACCCAGCAGATCGGCGCGGCAGTCGCGCTGGCGCGGCCGTCCCTTCTTGTCGGTGTCGTGCCACACCAGGGTTTCCGCGGCCAGCAGGGCGTCGAGGGCCACCTGCCAGCGCTCCGGCGTAGGAGCGAAAGCTTGTGGCAGCAGCCTGAAGCGCCAGCGGGCCGCCGCCAGCTCCTGGCTGAGGCTGGGGCCGAAGGTGGGCACCACCGCTGCCGAGAGCAACTGCAGGCCGGGAGGCAGCTGGGGCTGCAGGCGCGTGCGCACCACGGCTGGATCCACCGCCTCGGTGAACTCCAGATCGAGCCACTCGCCCGTGCCCTCCACACCCAGGGGCAGGGGGAGGGCCAGCTGCAGGCGGGGCAGCGGATGGAAACCGCCGGTGAAGCTCACCGGCAGGCCGGTGCGGCGCAGGGCCCGCTCCAGCAGCCGCAGCAGATCCAGGTGGCTGATCAGGGCCAGGGCGCCGGTCTTGGCGAAACCCATGCGCAGCCGGCACACCCGCTCGCTGGCCGGGGGCCGCTGGGGCAGGGCCGGCGGAATCTGGGGCGGCTGGATCACCACGTTGTGACCCAGCTCTGGCCCGCACACTCCACAGCTGCTGCAGCCCTCAAACGAGCAGTCGGGCACCACGGTGGCGGCCAGGGCCCGCTGCAGGTCTTCAGCCAGCCAGCGCTTATCGAGGCCCGAATCAATGTGATCCCATGGGAGTGGTTGGTGACAGAAGGCGGCCAGGTCCTCCGCCTCCATCGCCTCGGCCGCACTCCAGGCCCCGAGCTCAAGCTGGCGGTAGCGGCCGCCCAGACCGGCAGCCTCGATCGCCCCGGTCCAGGCTGCGTAGCTGCGCTCAGCCGATTCAAACCAGGCATCGAGACCCGCCCCGGCCCGCCAGGCGGCCTCGATCACGGGCGCCAGGCGACGGTCGCCGCGGCCGATGAAGTCTTCGATCGCGGAGAGGCGCACATCGGTGAAGTTGGTCTTGATGCCGCGCAGCTGGCGCAGGGCACCTTTGAGCAACTGCTGGCGGCGTCGGAATTCCTCCGTGCTCACGCTGTGCCACTGGAAGGGGGTGTGGGGCTTGGGCGTGAAGTTGGAGATGGTGAGGTTGAGCTCCAACCGCCCCAGATCGCGGCACTGCTGCTGAAGGGAGCGGCAGGTGTCGGCGATGCCGAGCACGTCGGCGTCGGTCTCCCCCGGCAGGCCGATCATGAAGTAGAGCTTCACCTTGCGGTAGCCGCTCTCCATGGCGGTGCGGATACCGGTCAGCAGTTCGGCGTCGGTGAGCCCCTTGTTCACAATGTCGCGCAGGCGCTGGGTGCCGGCCTCCGGCGCAAAGGTGAGCCCGCCCTTTCTGGCACCGCCAATGATGTGGGCGATGTTTTCATCGAAGCGATCCACCCGCTGGCTGGGCAGGGTGAGGGTGGCGTTCTTGTCGGCGAGGCGGTTGCGCAGCTCCACCCCCACCGCCGGCAGGGCCAGGTAGTCGCTGCAGCTGAGCGACAGCAGCGAGAAATCGCTGTAACCGGTGCGGCGCATGCCCTCCTCCACCGCCTCCACCACCGCTTCGGGCTCCACGTCGCGGGCGGGGCGGGTGAGCATGCCGGGCTGGCAGAAGCGGCAGCCACGGGTGCAGCCGCGGCGGATCTCCACCGTGAGCCGGTCGTGCACCGTTTCCACGTGGGGCACCAGGCCCATGGCGTAGTGGGGCATGGGCGTGGCGGTGCGCCGCTGGATGCGGGCCGGGATGCCGGGCTCCAGGGGTTCGATCGCCACGCCATCGGCGCCGGGGCCGCAGAGCGAGGGCACATACACCCCGGGCACCTGGGCGAGATCGCGCAGCAGATCTCGGCGACTGAGACCAGCAGCGCGGCCCTCGGCCACCACCAGACCGATCTCCGGCAGCAGCTCTTCGCCGTCGCCCAGGGCGATGAAATCGAAGAAGGCCGCGAAGGGCTCGGGGTTGCTGGTGGCGGTGGGGCCGCCGGCAAAGATCAGCGGCGGCGCCGCAGGATCGCTGAGCGGCAGGTCGCCGCGGTCAGCGGCCCGGATCGGGATGCCGGCCAGCTCCAGCATCTCGAGGATGTTGGTGCCGCCCAGCTCGTAGCTGAGCGAGAAGCCGAGGATGTCGAAAGCTGAAAGCGGCCGGCGGCTCTCCACCGCAAACAGAGGGGCACCGCGCTCGCGCAGGCGGGCGGCCAGATCCGGCGCCGGCAGGTAGCTGCGGTCGCACAGCTGACCTGGAACGCTGTTGAGGATCGAATAGAGAATGATGTGGCCGCTGTTGCTGGCCCCCACCTCGTAGACCTCGGGGTAGGTGAGTGCCCAGCGCACCCCGGCTGCCTGCCAGTCGGCCTCCCAGTCGCGGGGCTGCACCCCCAGCTCATTGCCCAGGTAGCGGGCCGGCTTGCTGATGCCCAGGTCGATCAGCGCATCGAAGTCGACAGGCCCCTGAACGGCTGGGTCAACGGGAGCGGCAACGGTCACGGGGGCAGCGGCCTGGTGCCGGCAGCATGGCTGGTCCGATCGTATGCAGGTCGCCCCCGGGCCGCTCCTGCCGCGTAGGACAATCGCGCCCAGTGTCAATGGGCCCGGCGGCGGCCCACCCCGCAATGGCCCAGGTCAACGGCAACTACCTCAAACTCAAAGCGGGCTACCTGTTTCCCGAGATCGCCCGGCGGGTGAAGGCCTTCAGCGAGGCCAACCCAGGCGCGCCGATCATCCGGCTGGGCATCGGCGACGTGACCGAGCCCCTGCCGGAGGCCTGCCGCACCGCCATGAAGGCCGCCATCGATGAGATGGGCACCCATGAAGGCTTCCACGGCTACGGCCCGGAGCAGGGCTACCTGTGGCTGCGCGAGGCGATCGCGAAGCACGACTTCCAGGCCCGCGGCTGCCAGATCTCCGCCGAGGAGATCTTCGTTTCGGATGGCAGCAAGTGCGACAGCGCCAACATCCTCGACATCTTGGGTGAGGGCAACCGCATCGCCGTGACCGACCCGGTGTATCCGGTGTATGTGGACAGCAACGTGATGGCGGGCCGCACCGGGGATGCCGACGACGCCGGCCAGTACGGCGGCCTCACCTACCTGCCGATCAACGCGGAGAACGGCTTTACGGCCCAGATCCCCACGGAGAAGGTGGATCTGATCTACCTCTGCTTCCCCAACAACCCCACCGGCGCAGTCGCCACCAAGGAGCAGCTCAAGGCCTGGGTGGACTACGCCCGCGCCAACGGCGCCCTGATCCTGTTCGATGCCGCCTACGAGGCCTTCATCCAGGACCCCTCGCTCCCCCACTCGATTTATGAGATCGAAGGGGCGCGCGAGTGCGCGATCGAGTTCCGCTCCTTCTCCAAGAACGCCGGCTTCACCGGCACCCGCTGCGCCCTCACCGTGGTGCCCCGCGGCCTGATGGGCACGGCGGCCAATGGCGAGCAGGTGGAGCTCTGGGGCCTGTGGAACCGGCGCCAGTGCACCAAGTTCAACGGCGTGAGCTACATCGTGCAGCGGGGTGCCGAAGCGGTGTACTCCCCCGAGGGCCAGGCCCAGGTGAAGGCGCTGATCAGCTTCTACATGGAGAACGCCGCAATCATCGGCCGCGAACTCAGCGCCGCGGGATTGCAGGTGTACGGCGGCGAGCAGGCTCCCTACGTGTGGATCAAGACTCCTGAGGGGGTCGATTCCTGGGGCTTCTTCGACCTGCTGCTGAGCAAGGCCAACGTGGTGGGCACCCCCGGCAGCGGCTTCGGCGCCGCCGGCGAGGGCTACTTCCGCCTCTCGGCCTTCAACAGCCGCGACAACGTGAACGAGGCGATGCGCCGCATCAAAGAAGCCCTGGCGAACTGATCGACCCAGCCCGGGACGGAAGCCTCAGGAACCAGCTTTCTAAACTGGACGTCATCAACAAGGCTCCGTCCCGGTTCATCCCAGCCGTTCTGCACCCGAAGGCCATGCCGGTTGTTGCCACAGAGAGTCCAACACGCTCGCCCGGTGGGGCCGCGGTGCTGGAGAAGGCCCCCGAGCGGGTGCGCCAGCCCCAGCGCCGCTACAAGGTGCTTCTGCACAACGACCCGGTGAACACCATGGAATACGTGGTGAGCACCCTGCGGCAGGTGGTGCCGAGCCTGAGTGAGCAGGACGCCATCGCCGTGATGCTCGAGGCCCACAACACCGGCGTGGGCCTGGTGATCGTGTGCGACATCGAGCCGGCCGAGTTCTACTGCGAGAGCCTCAAAGCCAAGGGCCTCACCAGCACGATCGAGCCCGAGGAGTGAGCTTCGGCCCCTCCGGATCGCGGCCCCACTGGCTGGGCACCCTGCTCTACCCCACCGCGCTGCTGGGGGTGTTTCTGGGGGGCCAGCTGCTGCTTGGCCTGGTGGGTGCACCGCCCAGCCAGCGCGCATCCCTGGCGGCCGTGCCAGCTGTGGCAGCCCTGCTGCTGAGCCTGCCCATGCGCCTGCGGCGCACCTGGGGAGAACACCAGCCATGGCAGCGCCTGGGGGTGCGGCAACCGCTGCCCCGTCCCCTGCTGCGTGGCGTGATCAAGGCTGCGCTGCTCCTAACACTGCTGGAACTCGGCCTCGCCTGGGCTGGCGACCTGCAATGGCGGCCGGCGCTCAGCCCGGGCCTCCTGCTCAATGGCCTTGCCCTCGGTCTGGGAGTGGGCTTCGCCGAGGAACTGCTGTTTCGCGGCTGGCTGCTGGGGGAGCTGGAGCTGTTGCTGGGCCGGCAGCGGGGGCTGATGCTGCAGGCCACCGTATTCAGCCTGGCGCACACCCGATTCAACCTGCCCCCCGTGCAGCTGGCCGGCCTGCTGGGCGGGCTGCTGCTGCTTGGGCTGGCCCTGGGGCTGCAACGTCGCGCCGATGGTGGATCGCTCTGGGGCGCCGTGGGGCTGCACGGCGGACTGGTGGGGGGCTGGTTTGTGCTGAACCAGGGCCTCTGGCCGGTGAGCCCCTCTGCCTCCGTCTGGCTGATGGGACCAGACAACCCCATCGGTGGGGTGCTGGGCTGGTTTGGCCTGGCCCTGTTGCTGCTGGCCCGCCGGCGCTGGTGGCGGGCCTGAGATCGGATCAGCGGGTCGCGGTCGCCAGCGCGCGCCGCCCCTCCACCGGAGCATGCAGGGCTTCCTCCAGCAGCGCCACGCCGTAGTCGCGCTCCAGCAGCGCCATCACCGTGCGGCCGAAGTCGCCGGGGTTGGTGTCGAACGCCTCCAGGCAGATGCGGCCGAAGGTGCTGCCCATCGGCTCGGGGTTCCAGAGCATCTTGCGGGCATGCCAGGGCATCATGCTCATCGGGTTGTAGCCAGGCTTGATCAGGCCCTGGTCGAAGCCGTACTGCTCCAGGTGGGTGTGGGGCTGGAGACCGATGAAGAAGATCGCCGGCTCCACCTTGTCGGCTCCGAAGATGTGCTCCAGCTCGCGGTGATAGGCCACGGTCTGGCGGATGGTTTCGGGCCGCTCGTCAATCACGTTGAACGAATAGTTCACCGACACGTGCTCCCGGAAGCCCGCCCGCGCCAGCATCCGGCAGCTTTCTAAAACAGTCCGCAGGTTGTAGCCCATGCGCATCTTGCGCACGAGCTCCTGGGAGCCGGAGGTGATGCCGATCTCGAAGTACTCCATGCCCGTGGCCACCATCAGCTCGGCCAGCTCAGCATCGAGGTTGTCGGCGCGGATGTAGGCGGCCCAGCGGATGTCATCCCAGCCCTGGGCCTGGATCGCCCGCAACAGCTCCTTGGCGTCGTCGATGTAGCGGCGGGCCGGAATGAACTGGGCATCGGTGAACCAGAAGCCACGCACCCCCCGCCCATAGAGCTGACGCATCTCGGCGATCACCTCCTCCACCGGGTTCACCCGCACCGCCTTGCCTTCCACCACGGTGTAAACGCAGTAGCAGCAGTTGTGGGGGCAGCCGCGCTTGGTCTGCACGCCCACGTAGAAGTCGCCGCCGTCGAGATACCAATCGAGCTGGGGCCAGATCTCGGCGATGTAGTCGTAGTTGCAGGCGGTTTTCTCCATGCCCGCCGGCTGCTCGTGGATCAGCCCGGGCCGCGGCTGCTCTCCTGCCACAAAACAGCGCTCAGCGCCAATCGAATCTCCGCGGATCAGCTTTTCCAGCAGGGGCTCCCCTTCCCCCACCGACACCACGGTGCCGGGCGGGAGCTTGCGACCCAGCTGCTCGTAAAACACACTCACTGCCCCGCCGCCGATCACGGCACGGGCCTCGGGGTGATGGCGGCGGGCCCAGCGCACCCCACGCCGCACCAGGGCCAGGTTGCGCCACAGCTCCCCGTAGAACGCGCGCATCAGGCCCAGACCGCCGAGGGCACCCCGCAACCGCTTGAGCGGATTGCGGGCGTAGAACACCTCAAAGGAGTGCTGCAGCGGGTTGCCGCTGCGCCCATCCACAGGCGCGTAGATCTGGATGTCGCGCCAGGAGAACACCAGCAGGGTTGGCTGGAAACGCTCCACTGTCTGCCTGAGCAGCCGCTCCACATCGAGCACCGGCACGGCCGCCAGATCGAGGATCTGCTGGGGTAGCTCCGGGAACTGCTTGTGCAGGTGATCGGCCAGATACACCGGCCCGATCGGGAAGATCGGATTGCAGGGCAGGCGCACCAGCAGCACCCGGTGGTTTGGGCAGGCAGGCACGGCGGCAGGCCCCTTGGCGCAGCGGAGTTGGACGCTAACAAGCGTGCTCGAGGGCCCGCCGGCAGGCTTCGGCCCGCCGGCGCAGGGGCCCGGGCAGCCAATCCAGCCATTCGGCATGCACGCACAGGCGCGGCTGCAACTGCCATCCAGCGGCGGCAAGCCGCCCGGCGAGGGCATCAGGGCTCCGCTGCGCATAGGCCGGATTGATCACATCGTGGAAATCGATCCCGCCCAGGTCGTCGATGCCGGCCTCCAGTGCTTCCACCAACCGCTCCAGCGGCCAGAGGTTGGGCGGCAGCTGCAGATGCACCTCCGGCGGCAGGATCGCCCGGGCTGCCGCGATCAGCTCCAGCAGGTCGTCGACCTCAGCCGCAGCCAGGGGCTGCGGCGCCCCCCCACCCGGCCGCCAGGGCTGCAGGATCACTTCCTGAATGTGTCCCCATTGCTGCTGCAGGAGCGCCAGCAGCTCGAGGGCCTCCAGACGCTCCGCCGGGCTCTCCCCCACCCCCAGCAACAGGCCGGTCGTGAAGGGAATCCCCAGGCGGCCGGCCTGCTCGATCTGGCCGAGCCGCAAGTCGAGCTTCTTGCTGGGGGCGCGGCTGTGCAGGCGGTCGTAGGCCGGTCCAAGCCCCTCGAGCATCAAGCCCAGCGAGGGATTGAGCCGGGCGAGTGCGGCCATCTCCCGCCCTGACAAGGGCCCGGCATTGGTGTGGGGCAGGCGGCCCGCCGCGAGGGCCGCACGACTGAGATCCAGCAGGCGAGCAAACCAGGAGCGGCGCCCGGTGGCCAGGGGCGCCACCTCCCCGCTGAGCAGCAGCACCTCCAGGGCCCGGGGCCTCTGGGCCAGCAGGGCTGCGGCCTGCGCATCGCTGAGTGCATCAGCGGGCAAGCCTTCCCCGGTCGCCTGCCCCTGGGGGTCGCGGCGAAAGCTGCAGTAGCCGCAGACGTTGAAACACTGGCGGCTGGGCACCAGGGTGACGCTCGGGCTCCAGGTGACCCGCCGCGACCGCACACGCTCCGAATCAGCCCCCACCGGCCAGCCACAAGCAGCGCCTATGGATGCCATTAGCAACCCTGGGCCAGCCGGTCGCCCAGCTTCTTCACAAACGGCGCAATCTTCCGTTACAGTTCGACGCGACGGGATTCCGTCGGCAGGCTTCCGGCCCTCTGGCGCCCGCCCTACTTAACCGGTCTTCCGGGGTTCCGGCCCTGGGCT
>JBIIIC010000007.1:0-136233 GCA_044235095.1 Prochlorococcaceae cyanobacterium
CCGGTCTCACCCGTAAGTCCGCCAAGCGGTCTTATCCCCCCGGTCAGCACGGCCAAGCCCGTCGCAAGCGCTCCGAATACGCCATCCGCCTCGAAGAGAAGCAGAAGCTTCGCTTCAACTACGGCATCTCCGAGCGTCAGCTCGTGCGCTACGTGAAGAAAGCGCGCGCCCAGGAGGGTTCCACCGGAACCAACCTGCTGAAGCTGCTCGAGAACCGTCTCGACAATGTGTGCTTCCGCCTCGGCTTCGGCCCCACCGTGCCCGGCGCCCGCCAGCTGGTGAACCATGGCCACGTGACCGTGAACGGCCGCGTCGTGGACATCCCCAGCTACCAGTGCAAGGCCGGCGATGTGGTCGCCATCCGCGAGCGCAAGCAGAGCAAGAAACTGGCCGAAGGCAACTTGGAATTTCCAGGCCTGGCCAACATCCCGCCGCACCTGGAGCTCGACAAGAGCAAGCTCACCGCCAAGGTGATCAGCAAGTGCGAGCGCGAGTGGGTCGCACTCGAAATCAACGAACTGCTGGTGGTGGAGTTCTACTCACGCAAGGTGTGAGCCTCCTGGATCCCTGTTCAAGCAGCCCCCGCTGCGGCGGGGGCTGCTTTTTTTTGGCCGGCCGATCGGCCGGCGTTCGCAAGAACCCTCAGGCCCCCTTTCCGATCCCCACCACCTCCCCCAACAGCCCGCTGGCGATGCGCCGCAGCGAGCGGCGGCCCAGGCCCCGGAAGTTCAGCTCGCCCCCCAGCAGCCGCACCGCCAATGGCGTGGCCCGCGGCTGGGAGATGCCGTAGCGATAGGTGAGGCCACTCAGTCCGTAAAAGAGCCGCCCCAATCGCCGCGCCGCCTCGAAATCATCGGCGAGCAGGCCATGCACCCTGGCGGTGTGGCTGGTGGGCTGGCCTGCCAGCAGCGCCTCGGCCGCCAGCCGGCCGCTGCGGATGGCATGGAACAGGCCATCGCCGAAGAGGGGATTGATGAGGCCGGCCGCATCGCCCACAAGCAGCACCCGGCCATCGGCGCTGTGCAGCGGTTCCGGCCCGTCCCAGATGGGCAGGGGATGGCCGTGGCCCCGCAGGCCCCGCAGGCGAGCGGGGTCCACCCCCAGGGCGGCGGCGTAGGCCCCTATCGCCGCCATGATGCGGGAACGGGCGCTGGGGTCGCGGCGCAGGTCCCGCTGGCGACCGTAGAAGAGGCCAGCGCCGATGTTGAGGTGGTCGGCCTTGGGGAACACCCAGGCGTAGCCGCGGCGCAGGGCGCCGTATTCCAGATGCAGCAGATCCGGGCGCAGCAGCGGATCGGCCGGATCCCAGCGGTGCGGCACCTCCAACTCCAGGGCCAGGGCGATCCGCGGTGAGCGGCGCAGCCCCACGGCGGCGGCCACCCCGCCAGCGGCCCCATCGGCTCCGATCACGGCATCGGCCAGCAGCGTGCCCGCCGCGGCTTCCTGGCCGGCCACCGCCCGCCGCCGCACCTGCAGGGTCACGCCGCCAGCAGCGCGCTCGAGGCCGGCAAAGGCATGACCCTCCAGCAGCTCAACGCCGGCGGCCTGGGCCTGGCACACCAGTGCATGGTCGAAGCGCGGCCGCTGCACCATCAGCAGCCCGCGCGATTGCTCCGGGGCCGTGCCCGGCGGATCGATCGGCGCCTCCACCTCCCGGCCGAAGCACCAGCTGTGGCGCAAATAGCGCACCTGCGTATCCACCAGCGCCTCGGGGGCCAGATTGAGCAGCTCCCGCTGCACCGGCACCGGCATGCCGCCGCCACAGGGCTTGTGGCGGGGCAAGGGCTGCTTCTCCAGCAGGGCCACCCGCAGCCCACCTCTGGCCGCCACCGCCGCCGCCGTGGCGCCGGCCGGCCCGGCCCCCACCACCACCAGGTCGTAGCGGGGCCGCTGCTCAAGGGCTGGCGGTGCCATCCCCGTCAAACCCCGATCAGGGTTTCCAGCGCCGCCGTCACATCGGCCTGGCGCATCAGCGATTCGCCCACCAGCACCGCATCGGCGCCAGCGCTCTGAACCCGATCAAGGTCGTCGCGGCTGAACAGCCCCGATTCACTCACCAGCAGGATGCCCCTGGCACGAATCTGCTCGCCGTAGCGGGAGGTGAGCTGCTCGGTGGTGGCCAGATCGGTCTCAAAGGTGGCCAGGTTGCGGTTGTTGATGCCGATCAACTGCACCCCATCCAGGGCCAGCGCCCGCTCCAGTTCCTCCGCATCGTGCACCTCCACCAGAGCGGTGAGTCCCAGGCTCCGGGCCACCTTGAGCAGGTAGCCCATGTCCTGGTCGCTGAGGATCGCGGCGATCAGCAGGGCCGCATCAGCCCCGGCGGCCCGGGCCTGATAGAGCTGATAGGGACTGAGGATGAAGTCCTTGCAGAGCAGCGGCAGGTCCACCACCTGGCGCACCTGCACCAGCACCTCGAAGCCCCCCTGGAAAAACTGTCTGTCGGTGAGCACCGACAGGCAGCTGGCCCCGCCAGCGGCATAGCCCCTGGCGATGGCCTCCGGATCAAAGTGCTCGCGGATCACCCCCTTGCTGGGGCTGGCCTTCTTCACTTCAGCGATCACCGCCGGCTTGCGGCAGCTGGCACGCAGGGCAGCGATGAAGTCGCGGGTGGCAGGAAGATCCGCCACCTGGCGCTTGAGCTGCTCCAGGCTCACGCGCTCCCGGGCCGATGCCACCTCCCGGTCTTTCTCCCACACGATCCGCTCGAGGATGTGCCGTGGTTCGCTCTCCTCGTGAGGGATGGCGTATTCCAGGTGCGCCACCTTCACGGCGGGGTTGGGCGGACGGCGGCGGATCTCCACGCGGGGCGCAACGACAGGCCTGGATCGTAGGAGCGGGCTGCTGGACGCCCCGCCAGAGCCATCGCCCAGGTTGCGGATCCCGCAGTGTTAGCGGCAAAAAGCGCAAGATCCTCCAGCATCACCAAATGGCACTGGCAATGTGCGTGCCCTGGTGTAGACCGCACAGCCAATGGGGATCAGCCCAGACGCGCGAGCGAATCTGTCCCCACCGGCCAGCCATCTGGAAGCCGTCCCCGACCTGCCGACACCGCTCAACCGCACCGGGCGTGGCCAGGGGAGTCTGCAGGCGGTGCCCGATGGGCCTGGGGCCATGCGCCCCTGGGTGGTGGGCCCTTTTCTCAGCCTGCTGGGTCCCCAGCCCGAAGCGATCCCCGCTGCGGCGGCCGACCCTGCGGTGGCGGATGGCCTGCAACTGCACTGGGATGGCATCGACGGCCGATCGCTGCGGCTGGTGTCTCCAAGCCAGCAACACGAACCTGCCCCCGGTGACTGGGTGCTGCGGGTGCCCCTGGAGCCCCTGCTGCTCCGGGCCTCCGCCCAGGGAGTCCTGCAGGATCTGGTGATCGACTGGCCGGAGGCCCTGGTTCCAGGCGAAACAACGCAGCACCTCGCCGACACATACGCCGCCTTGGTCGCCGCTACGGAAGCGGGCCCGACCGGCCAGTGGCTGCAACTGGAGGAGCAGCTTCTCGCGCAGTTGGCCAGCTTTCTGCACCGCCCCGACCTGGCGGGAGCCCATCGACGCGATCGGGGCTGGCGCCACCTCTGCCTGAGCCTCAGCTGGATGGCCGAGCACCTGACCGAGGATTTCAACCTGGCAGAGGTGGCAGTGGTGGCTGGCATCACGCCGCGCGCCCTGCAGATGGCCTACCGCAAGCACCTGAACAAGCGCCCTCTGCAGAGCCTGCGGTTGCTGCGCCTGGCCGAACTGCGCCGCCTGCTGCTGCAGTCGGCAAACCCATCACGCCGGCTGATGGAACACCTTGATCGCTGCGGCCTCAGCCGCAGCGGCAGCACGGCACGGCACTACCGGGAGCGCTACGGCGAGAAGCCCTCCCAGACCCGGCTCTAGTTGCCCGTGAGCGCCATGGCGGCCTGTTTATAGGCCACCTCCACCACCTCGCTGAGGGTGGGGTGGGTGTGCACTTCGTTGGCCAGCTGCTTCACGCTCTGGCGGCGGGCCACCGCATTGGCAATCTCCTGGATCAGGTCGGCGGCGTGCAGGCCGTAGATGTGGGCACCCAGCACCTCACCGGTGCTCTTGTTGAACAGCAGCTTCATCAGGCCATCGCTCTCCAGCTCGGCCAGGGCCTTGGAGTTGGCCTTGAAGTAGCTGCGCACGCTGCCCAGGTCGAAGCCATCTTTTTCCGCCAGGGCCTTGGCATCCGCCTCACTCAGGCCCACCGAGCTGATCTCCGGGTGGGTGAAGGTGGCGGCCGGAATCGAGCGGTAGTCGATCCGGCGGGCGTGGCCCAGGATGTTGTCGACCGCCACCGTGCCCTGGGCGGCCGCGGTATGGGCAAGCATCATCTTGCCGGTCACGTCGCCCACGGCCCAAAGGTGCGGCACGGGCTCGCCGCCCACCAGCACCCGCATGTGGTCGTCCACGGGGACGAAGCCACGCTCGGTGTCCACGCCCACGACCGCCAGGTTGAGCTCGGCGCTGCTCGGCACCCGGCCTGTGGCCACCAGCACCGCATCCACCTCGAGGGTTTCCACCAGCTCCTTGGTGGCCATGTCGGCCAGCTCGATTTTCACTGGGCAGCCAGGGGTCACCTTGCGGGCCAGCAGGCCGGCGCGGGCATCGATATCGCGACCGTCGATCAGGTTGCGGGCGGCGATCTTGGCGATGTCGGGATCAAAGGTGGGCATCACCCGATCCAGGGCCTCGATCATCGTGACCTCGCAACCCAGGGCGGTGTACACGTCGGCGAACTCCAGGCCGATGTAGCCGCTGCCGATGATCGCCAGCCAGCGGGGGAGCCACTCCAGGCTGACCGCCTCGTCGCTGGTGAACACGGTGCGGCCATCGGTCTCGATGCCGCGGGGCACAAAAGGCTCCGAGCCGGTGGCGATGATCACGTCGCGGGCGGAATACGTGCGCTCCACGCCGCTGCCGCTCTCGCGCACGGTCACCTGCTGGTGACCCGCCAGCCGGCCCTTGCCGCGCAGAATCGTGGCGCCGGCCCGCTCCAGCGTCTTGGTGAGGTTGGCGCGGATCGTGGCCACCAGCTGGTTGGCGTGGTCGGCGATCTTCTGGCGCTCGAAGCGCACCGGCGCGGCGTGGATGCCGAAGCCGGCCAGGTGCTCGGCGTCAGCCAGCTCCCGCACCCGGCCACTGGCGGCCAGCAGGGCCTTGGAGGGCACGCAACCGCGGTTCACGCAGGTGCCGCCCATGTCCCGCGATTCCACGATGGCCACAGTCAACCCGTGCTCCGCGGCGTGCTTGGCGGCATCGAAGCCGCCGTAACCGGCCCCGATCACGATCACATCGAAATCAAAACCGGAAGAGGGGGCTGCGCTCACCGGGGCCACTGTTCAGCTGGCCGGCATTCTCTCCTGTCGCTGTCGCTCCAGCAGCAGGGGGGCAGCGGCCACCGCCACATTCAGCGACTCCACTGCAGTGCTGTGGGGAATCGTGACCCGCTGGTGGGCAAACGCCAGCAGCTCCGGGGACAGCCCCGCCCCCTCATTGCCCAGCAACAGAGCCGTGGATTGGCACCAGTCAAGATCCCAGTAGGGCCTGCCGCCCGCCCGCGGCGGCACGGTGGCCACCAGCTGCACGCCCTGGGCGGCGAGGGCGCTGAGCCGCTCCACCAGCGCAGGGCGATCGCCACGCCAGATCGGCAGCGCCAGCGCTGCACCGGCTGAGGCACGCAGCACCTTGGGCTGATAGGGATCCGCTCCCTCGCCCAGCCACAGCGCCGTGGTTCCAGCCGCCAGCGCCGTGCGCATCAGGGTGCCGAGGTTGCCCGGATCCTGGATGGCATCGAGCACCAGCAGCAGAGGTGCCGGCCCATCGGTCGTGCTGGCCTGCCACGGCACGGGTGGAGCGGCCGACGCCGGGGGGGGCAAGGTGAGCAGCACACCATCGGGGTTGTCGGTGCTGGCGGCTGCCGCGAGCACCTCTTGAGTCACGGGCTGCCAGTCCGGCCAGCCGGGCAACCCAGCGGCCAGCTCGGGGTGGGCCGTGAGCCAGCACTCGGTGGCCACCAGTTCCGCGGGCCGCAAGCCCAGACGCCGCACTTCCCGCAGCAGGTGGGTGCCCTCCAGGAGCAGCAGACCCTGCTCGCGCCGGCCACGGGGGCCGTGAAGGTCGCGCAATCGCTTCACCAGCGGATTGCGTCGGCTGCTGATCAGATCAGGCCGGCGCCCGGGCTTCAGTGGGCCGCACACCTCAGAACTCGTGCCGTTTGCGCACCCGCATCTGTTCGTGGATCACCAGTTCCCCGCCGTCCGCGTCGAGCCCCTTCACGGCCAGAACCTCACCCTTGAGGCCCTCTGCCCTGAGGTTTTCCACCAGCTTGCTCAGCACAATGTCTTCAACCGTGGATTCATCCAATCCATCGGGAGTGAGACTCTCAAGAAACTTACCAACCTTGGAGGCCACAACCTCTGAAGCGTTGGTGATCTTGAGAAGAATCATAAGAAGGAGATGCGGATGGGGAGACTTGAACTCCCACGACATTGCTGCCACTAGTACCTGAAACTAGCGCGTCTACCAATTCCGCCACATCCGCGTGGCTGCCGATCCCACCGAATCCGGCGGGCGACCCCCGAAACATACGCCATCGCCGGCGCCCGCTCAGGCGGGGTCCTGAGCCAGTTCGAGGGGCGGCCGTCTAGACGGTCTCACACTTTGTTGTCAAGATGCGGCAGCAATCGGAGGGACAGTTCGCCCATGAGCCTCACCGCTGTTCAGCCTCCAGCGACTCCCGCCACCCAGCTCAAAATCGCCGGTGGGCGCCGTCTGAGCGGCGAGCTGCAGGTGAGCGGGGCGAAGAACTCAGCCCTGGTGCTGATGGCGGCCTGCCTGCTGAGCCGCTCACCCATCCTTCTGCGCAACGTGCCGCCCCTCACCGACATCACGGCGATGGGGGACATGCTCGAGAGCCTGGGTGCCAGGGTTGAGCGCCACGGCGACGCCCTTGAGCTCGATGGCAGCGGCGTGCACAACGTCAGCGCCCCCTATGAGCTGGTGAACAGCCTGCGGGCCAGCTTTTTCTGCATCGGCCCGCTGCTGGCCCGGATGGGGATGGCCAAGGTGCCCCTGCCCGGTGGCTGCCAGATCGGGACCCGCCCGGTCGTTGAGCACGTGAAGGGCCTCAAGGCGATGGGTGCCCAGGTCACCATCGAGCACGGCGTCGTCACCGCCGTCGTGCCCGGTCGCGGCCATCGGCTGCAGGGCGGTCGCATCCATCTCGACTGTCCCAGCGTGGGCGCCACCGAGACTCTGATGATGGCGGCGGTGCTGGCCGACGGCGAAACCGTGATCGACAACGCCGCCCAGGAGCCTGAGGTGGTGGATCTGGCCGGCCTGCTGATCGCCATGGGCGCCAAGGTGCGCGGGGCAGGCACGCCCACGATCACCGTGGTGGGTGTCGACCGGCTGCATGGGGCCGACTACGCCGTGATCCCCGACCGCATCGAAGCCGGCACATTCCTGCTGGCCGCAGCAATCACCCGCTCCGAGCTGCGGATTGCTCCCCTGATCCCCGAGCACCTGGGGGCCGTGATCACCAAGCTTGAGGAGGCGGGCTGCCTGATCACCCACGACGGCATCGGCGTGACCCTGCGGACCCAGCAGATCAACGCCGTGGACTTGCGCACCCAGCCCTTCCCCGGCTTCCCCACCGACCTGCAGGCCCCGTTCATGAGCCTGCTGGCAACCGCCAGGGGCACCAGCGTGATCACGGAAAACATCTTCGAGAATCGGCTCCAGCACGTGGCCGAACTGCAGCGCATGGGCGCTGACATCCGCATGCAGGGCAACACCGCCTTCGTGGAGGGTGTGGCCCGCCTCAGTGGCGCGCCGGTGCAGGGCACCGACCTGCGCGCCTCCGCGGCCATGGTGCTTGCCGGACTGGCGGCCGACGGCATCACCACCGTGCGGGGGCTGGAATATCTGGATCGGGGCTACGCCAACCTGGAAGCCAAGCTCAATGCCGTGGGCGCCTCGATCGAGCGGATCACCGACGGCATCGCGCCGGTGGGGCTGGCCGCGTAAGCTCCGCCCTGCGGGAGCGTGCCGGAATTGGTAGACGGACTCGACTCAAAATCGAGCGCCCTCGGGCATGTGGGTTCGAGTCCCACCGCTCCCATGTCAGCTGTGTCCAGCTCGACCGTTGCCCAATCGGCGGTCATGGACACCTACGCCCGCTTCCCGGTGGAGCTGGTGAAGGGCCACGGCGTGTGGCTGTGGGACCGCAGCGGCAGGCGATACCTCGACTGCGTGGCCGGTATCGCCGTCTGCACGTTGGGGCACAGCGACCGCCGGATGAAACGGGCCCTCGGCCGCCAGCTGGGCAAGCTCCAGCACGTGTCCAACCTCTACCGGATTCCCGAGCAGGAGGAACTGGCCTCGGCACTGGTGGCCCGCAGCTGCCTGGATCGGGTGTTCTTCTGTAATTCAGGCGCCGAGGCCAACGAGGCCGCCATCAAGCTGGCCCGCAAGCACGGCCATACGGTGCGGGGCATCGATCCGGCAGGGCCCGGCCCCCTGATCCTCACCGCCCAGAGCAGCTTCCACGGCCGCACACTGGCCGCGGTCACCGCAACAGGCCAGCCCAAGTACCACCAGGGCTTCGAGCCGATGGTGCAGGGCTTCCGCTACTTCCCCTACAACGACACGGCGGCTTTCGAGGCCCTGCTGGCCGAGTGCGAGGCCCAGGGGCCACGGGTGGCTGCGGTGCTGATCGAACCCCTTCAGGGAGAGGGCGGCGTGATCCCGGGTGATCCGGCCTTCTTCCGCCGCCTGCGCCAGCTCTGCGACGCGAAGCAGATCCTGCTGATCTTCGATGAAGTGCAGATCGGCGTGGGCCGCAGCGGCACCCTCTGGGGCTATCAGCAACTGGGGGTGGAACCCGACGCCATCACCCTGGCCAAGGGCCTGGGTGGTGGCATCCCGATCGGCGCCCTGGCTGTGAAGCACAGCGTGGATCACTTCCGTCCAGGCGAGCACGCCAGCACCTTCGGCGGCAATCCCTTTGCCTGCCGCGCCGGCCTCACGGTGCTGGCCGAGCTGGAGCGCCACCGGCTGCTGCCCCACGTGCAGGCCATGGGTGCACTGCTGCAGCAGCTGCTGGCCGAACTGGTAGCGCGCCACCCATCCCTGCTGGAGGGCAGCCGCGGCTGGGGCCTGCTGCAGGGTCTGGTGCTGCGCAGCGATGCCGGCATCAGCGCGCCTGAGGTGGTGAAGGCCGCCCTGGCCGAGGGCCTGCTGCTGGTGCCCGCCGGCCCGGCGGTGGTGCGCTTCGTGCCGCCGCTGGTGATCAAGCCCCGCCACCTGCGCAAGGCTGTGGCGAAGCTCGAGCGCGCCCTTCTCAGCCTGGCCTGAGCCGCCGTGACGGCCACGCCAGATCCCTCCACCGACCCCTTCGCCGACCTGATCGAGCCCTTCAGCCGCCGCGGCGTGGACCTCGGCCTGGAGCGCCTGCAGGCGGCCCTGGCCGAACTGGGCCACCCCGAGCGCCGCTTCGCCGCCGTGCAGGTGGCCGGCACCAACGGCAAGGGCTCGATCGCCACCCTGGTGCACCAGGGGCTGCTGGCAAACGGGATCCAGGCCGGGCTCTACACCTCGCCCCACCTGGTGAGCTGGACCGAACGCATCCGCCTGGGGCCCGGGGCGATCGCCCCGGCTGAGCTGCGCCGCCAGCTGAAGGCCGCCAGGCCCACCGCGGAGCGCCACGGCATCACCCCGTTCGAGCTGGTGACGGCCGCTGCCTTCCTGGCCTTCGCCGAATCAAACTGTGAACTGGTGGTGCTGGAGGTGGGGCTGGGGGGTCGGCTCGATGCCACCACCTGCCATCCCGGGCGATCCGTGGTGGGCTTTGCCTCGATCGGGCTCGATCACCGCGAGTTTCTGGGGCCCGACCTCGCCAGCATTGCCGCCGAGAAGGCCGGCGTGCTCCGGCCGGGAATGGTGGCCATCAGCGCCCCCCAGGCTGCGGAGGTGACCCCGGTGCTGGAGCACCAGGCCCGCGCCACCGGTGCTGAGCTGCGCTGGGTGGCCCCCCTGGCCCGGGCGGCGGATGACACCCTCCGGATCGAGGGAGCCTGGAGCCCTTGCGGCCTGGCGGGCAGCGTGCAGGCCGCCAACGGGGCCGTGGCCCTGGGCATGCTCCAGGTGCTGGGCGAGCAGGGGTGGCCCATCACCCCGAGCGGGATCCGGACTGGATTCGCCGCGGCCCGCTGGCCCGGCCGGCTGCAGCAGCTGCAGTGGGGCGGCATCCCGCTGCTGGTGGATGGTGCCCACAACCCGCCGGCGGCCGCTGCCCTGCGGGCCGAACTCGACGCCCATCCCGGGCGCCATGGCCTGAGCGAGGGCCCCCGCCACTGGGTGCTGGGCATGCTCGCCAACAAGCAGGCACCGGAGCTCGTGAGCACCCTGCTGGCCCGCGGCGACCGGGCCTGGATCGTGCCGGTGCCCGGTCATGCCAGCTGGAGCGCCGCCGAGCTGGCCGCCACCTGTCCGGCCCTGGCGGCGCAACTCTCGAGCGCACCGGATCTGGCCGCGGGACTCTCAGCCGCGGCGGGGCCGGCTGCGGGGCGGGTGATCGTGGCGGGATCCCTCTATCTGATCGGTGCTCTGCTGACGCGGGAACACCCCGGCCCCTGAGGCGTCAGAGTGAAATCCCGGTCCCGCTCGCCATGCCCCACCCCACGCAGAGGTTGTTGCTCCAGACCTGGCTGGGCCTGGCGCTCGCCCTGACTCTGGTCCTGGTCGCGCTGCCCGCAGCGGCCCAGGCCGAGTTTTCGGGAGTCGACTACACGCTCACCAACCAGAACGAGGCCGACTTCTCCGGCCAGGACCTGGCCAACACCTCCTTCGCCGGCGCCGCCGGTCGCCACGCCAACTTCGCCGGCGCCAACCTGCACGGGGCGATCCTCACCCAGGCAGCCTTCCCGGCGGCCAACTTCAGCGGCGCCGACCTCAGCGGCGCCCTGATGGACAAAGTGGACTTCTCCGGTGCCGATTTCAGCGGTGCCAACCTCAGCGGTGTGATCGCCGCCGGCAGCAGCTTCGCCGGTGCCACGGTGACCAATGCCGACTTCACCGATGCGCTGATCGACCGCGTCGACCAGCGCAACCTCTGCCGCGACGCCGAGGGCACCAACCCCTCGACCGGGGCTGATACCCGCCTGAGCCTGGGCTGCTGAGCCACGCGGACGACACGCTCAGAGCCCCTCCAGCCAGCCGCGCAGCTTGCCGGGATTGAGCAGGCCAGCCGGGTCGTGGGCATGCTTGGCGGCCACCTGGTCGGCATCGACCACCCCAAGGTCCCCGTCTTCCACCGTGAGCACGTGGGGGTTGAACAGGAAGGCGCCCAGCTCGCGGCAGTCGGCGATCAGCCGCTCCAGGTGTGATTCTCCCTGCCACCGCACCAGCGGCAGACAGGCCAGCCGCGGCTCCCCCTGGTGCTTCACCGCCTCCAGGTGCCAGCGGATCGTCTCCCCCCAGCGGCGTCGCAACTCCGCCAGGCAGGGCCCTTCCGGCTGGGGCAGCAGCAGCTGCAGGTAGGTCCAACCGGGGTGCACCGCCCGCCAGTGCAGGGTGGTGTGATTCCAGCATAGCTCCCGCAGCGGAATGCCCTTGCTGCGGCTCTGGGGTTGCTGGTGCAGCAGCTGGCCGCCATAGCTCTCCAGCCAGGGCACCAGGGGCTCCAGGGCACCGGGCGCCGCCAGCAGCAACAGCCGCTGCTCGCCCGCAGGCCGAGCACAATCCTGCGGCCAGGGCATCGCCTGCACCACGCCGTCATCCAGCAGGGTGAGGGCCTGAAGCTCGAAGGCCGAGCGCAGCAGGGCCTGCGCCGCCGCCAGCGCGTCCTGCCACTGCCGGAAACCCACCACCACCTGCACCCAGTCGATCGCCGCACAGGTGGGCAGGCGCAGGGCCGTGAGGATGCCATTGGTGCCATAGGCGTGATTCAGCGGCTCACTGGCGGCGGCATCCAGGCGCAGCAGCCGGGGCTCGGGCTCCAGCGTGACCACCTCCAGACCCAGCAGGTTGCCCGGGTCGCGCAGAAAGCCCCAGCGCAGGGAGCCGATGCCGCCCGATCCACCGGCGATGAAGCCGCCGATCGTGGCGCTGCGCACCGTGCTGGGCACCAGCCGCAGGGCCCGCCCCTGCGCGCCCAGCTGCCGCTCCAGCTCGCCCATCAGCATGCCGGTCTCCACCTCCAGCACACCGGTGTGCGCGTCGAGGCTGCGCAGGCGATGAAGACCGGTGAGATCGAGCACCAGCCCGCCGCAGAGCGGTACGCACTGGCCGTAATTGCCGGTGCCCGCACCGCGCACGGTGAGCGGCACCCGATGGCGGCTGCAGGCCCCGGCCACCAGGCGCACCTGATCCACCGTGGTGGCAAGGGCCACCAGCTGGGCCCGCTGGCCCTGCAGCTGGGGGATGAGCACAGGCGAGTAGTCGAAGAAGTCGCGCGAGAAGCGCTCCAGCTGGCCAGGCTGATCAGCGGCCACGAGCCTGAGGGCCGGATCGGCGGTCCGCAGCTCCGCCGCCAGGGCCGCGATCTGGCCCTCACTGGGCCGGGCTGGCAAGGCACGCGCCTGCGGCACTGCAGGCACAACGGGTTCAACCATGGGGCAGCAGGCGTCGTGCCTGCCCATCGTGGGCGGGCTCCAGCCACTGACCATGGCGCAGCACCCGCCGCTGGGGCGTGCGAGCCAGCAGCTCCGGCCAGCTGGAGGCCGCCAGCACCACCAGATCGGCCGGACCGCCACGGCGCAGCACGCCATCCCAGGCCAGCCCCAGCACCCGGGCGGCGCCGGTGGTGAAGGGGGCCAGGCCCAGACGCCGCCAGGGATGCAGATGGGCCGCCACCACGCTGAAGCGCAGCAGCTCGATCGGATCGAAGTCGCCGCCGGGAAACCAGGGGTCCTGCACGTTGTCGCCGCCCACAGCCACAGCCACCCCGGCCTGCTGCAGTTCATGAATCGGCGCCTGGGGCCGCAGCAGCGGCGTTCGCCCCGCCCGCCTGCCAAGCAGCCAGGCATTGGTGCTGGGCAGGGCCACCACGGCGATCCCGGCCGCCGCCAGTTGCTCGGCCAGGCGCCGCTGGCCCCACTCGCCCAGCAGGGCCAGACTGCTGGCGTGGCTGCAGGTGATCGGCACCGTGGTGTTCAGCCGCCGGGCCGCCGCGGCCACCAGGGCCACGCCCCGGCCGGGCTGGCGATCGGCCTCGTCCACGTGCAGATCCACCCCGCAACCCAGCTGTTCGGCCAGCCCCAGGAGGGCCTCCAGCGCCTGGCGGTCGCCGGGACCACCGGCGTAGGGCGGGCCGATCACCCCGCCCAGCAGCCCGCCTCGCTCAGCCACCCAGCGGGCCAGCTGCACACCCTCGGCCAAGAGCCAGTGACGCACCGGCGCCAGGGCCACCAGCTGCAGGTCCAGGCGATCGGCCCACTGCCGCCGCAGCTCCAGCAAGGCTTCCCAGCTGGGAAGGGCCCCGGGTCCCACGCTGTCGATGTGGCTGCGGATCGCACGCAGACCCTGGCGCCAGGCCCGCTGCAGGGCCCGCTCGCCCCGCTGAAGCACCACCGCGTGACTGCGCTGCTGGTATTCGGCCTGATTGAGCGCCAGGGCAGCGGCCATGGTGCCGTCCCAGTTGGGGAAGGCCTCGGCGCTGAAGCACTTGTCGAGGTGGGCATGGGGCTCCACCAGCGGCGTGAGTGCCAGGGGCAGGGTGGACTGGCCGGAGCGCTGATCACCTCTGGCCTGATCAGCACTGGCGAAGGGGCGCAGATCGCTCACCAGCCCATCGCGCTGCTCCAGTTGCACCGCCACCAGCCCATCGGCACCGGTCGGCCCCAGATCCAGCCGCGGATCCAGCAGGGTCCGGGGCATCCTCAGAGCCAGAGACGCTGTCAGGATCGTGGTCATGGCCGGAACCAGCCGGGATCGTTCCCGTCCTGAGCGGCTCCAACCTGGTCGGCATGCAGCACCACAAACTGCCCGCCGGCCCCCAGCACCAGGGCATGGAAGCGGGGCACGCGCCAATCGAGCAACCGCTGGCCGCCGATCCGGCTTTGGAAGAGGCTGAACAGACCCAGGTTGGTGCGGCGGGTGTGGGCCTGCACCACCGCCGCCAGGGCGTTGCGCTGGTCACGAACAAGCTGCTCGCAGTTGCCCACCGCCATCCGCAGCAACAGCGGCAGCTGCCCTTCGCGGCAGAGCTCCTCAGCGATCTCATCCACCAGCCGATCGGCCGCGAAGCGTTGAAAGTCTTCTCCGCTGGGGTTGCTCGCCACCAACCCCACCAGGATCGCCAGGGAGGCAAGCAGGGGCAGACAGGGCAACCGGTGCATGGCGCGCAGGATGGCACCGAATTCGCCGGGTTGCAGCGAGCCAGCGCTGCCGGCTTGGTACATTTGCCCAGTGCGGCGGGCGTCGCCAAGTGGTTAAGGCAGCGGCTTGTGGCGCCGCCATTCGGGGGTTCGAGTCCCCTCGCTCGCCCTTTTTTTCAGTTTGCGCCGCTGCGCGCTCTGCTATGGAGCTGGTTGAGCAGCTTTTCCCCTCCTGAACGCACCAGATCGGCACAGGGCAAGCCGGTTTCCAGGGCAGCTTCAGCCACGGTCCTCTCCGTTGCCGCGTCATCCAGATGGCCGCAATTGAGGGCCACAGCCCTCACCCTCGGCCGCAAACCATCGGGGCGTGCCAGGGCTGCCAGCGCCTCCACCGCAGTGATCAACTCGGGCAGAGGGGGGATCGGCAACTCCGGCAGGCCCTTGATGTGGCGCTGGCCCGCCCGGTGCACCAGCAGCAGATCGGTGGGCTGACTGCCGCGGATCAGCGGCAGGGTGGCGGTGGAGCCTGGATGGGCCAGGGATCCCTGACCCTCCACCAGCACCAGGCCCTCAGGCCCCAGTCCCTCCGCTGCCTGCAGCACCGCGGCCTCCACGGCCCCGGCGGCGTAATCCACCCGCACCGCATCGAGAGCCACGCCCCGGCCGCTGATTAGGATGCCAGCCTGCCCCGTGCCCACAAAGCGGGCGGGGATGCCCAGCCGATCCGCTGCAGCCCCCAGCTCCAGGCAGGCGCTCATCTTGCCCACGGCCATGTCGGAGCCCACCGCCAGCACGCGACGGCAGGTCAGGGCGGCCGCCCGTGCCGCAGCCACCACCAGTCCCTCGGGCTCGCGCCGCAGGTCCCAGATCCAGGCGGGATCGCGCCGCAGCGGCGCCAGCTCCGGATCCTCGCCGATGCGGCTGTGCAGACCGCTGGCCACACTCAGCCCCGCCCGCAGGGCGGCTGCCAGATCCGTGCGCACAGGGGCCGGCAGCCGCCCGCCGGAGGGGGCCAGCCCGATCACCGCCACCTCCGGGCCATAGGGCAGGGCCTCGTCGAGCGAGCCAACCACCGGCACCTGCCGGTCGATGCCCGTCACCTCCAGCAGGCTGCGGCCGGCCTGCTGCGGATCCACCACCGCCACCACTGGTCCGCGCCGATAGCGCAGCAGGGTGAGGCCGGTCTTGCCGGAGAGGTCGGCAAGGCCGCCGTGCAACAGCAGCACTACCCGGTGTTCGGGTTTCAGCATCGGTCCACCTCCTGGGCGGGCCTCACCCCGATCCCGGCTGCCGCGGGCGGCTCCACCACATCGCCGAACCGCTCCAGCCCCACAAACGGGTCGTCGACCAGGTTGAGGTGGCTGTCGAGGTCGGGCCAGCGCACCAACGGCAGCAAGTGGGCGGCGGCGCCGTTGAGCAGCGAGCCATCGGAGTAGCAGCCGAGCATCACCCCCAGACCCAACCGCCGCGCCGTGCGCGCCATCAGCAGGGCCTCCGCCAGGCCACCGCTCTTGAGCAGCTTGATGTTGATGCCATCCACGTGGGGCGCCAGCCGCAGCAGATCGGCCAGATGCCAGCAGCTCTCATCGGCCACGAGTGGCAGCGGACAACCGGGGTGGAGCGCTGCAAAGCCCGCCCTGTCGGCCTCGGGGTCGGCCTGGGGCGCCAGCGGCTGCTCGAGCAGCACCACGCCAGCCCGCGCCAGCGGTTCCAGCATGGCCCTGGTGGTGTCGAGGTCCCAGCCGCCGTTGGCATCCACCTGCAGCTCGCAGGCCACGCCGGTGCTCTGCCGCCGCTGCTCCAGGGCCGCCGCCACGGCCTCCAGCAGGGCCAGGTCGTGGGCGAGGCCATCGGGGCTGCCCAGCTTGAGCTTGATGCGGCTGGCGGGCAGCTGCTGCCACCAGCGCTCGAGCCGCGCCAGCACCGCCGCGGGCTCCCCCAGCCCGAGGGTGACACTGGTGGCGACACAGGCTCCCGGATCCAGGCTCCAGAGCCGGTGCAGCGGTTGCCCCAGGCGTTGCCCCCACCGGTCGTGCAAGGCCAGATCGAGGCCGCAGCGCGCCGGTGGGCTGAGCTCCGCCAGCAGGGATTCGAGAGCCTGCAAGGGCTCGGGGGCCAGGGGGGCGAGTAGGGGCGCCACGGCCTCCAGCTCAGCGGCGATGGCCTCGGTGCCGTAGGCGCAATGGCCGGTGTCGAAGCCGCCGGTCTCGCCGTAACCCCGGATCCCGTGGTGCTCGATCTCCACCAGCAGATGCTCCACCGCGCTGGTGCTGCCGCGGCTGATCACCAGCGGCACGGCCTTGGTGAGGGGGAAGCGGCGCAGACTCAGGCGCATTGAAGCGGGAGCGCTGGCTTCAAACTGGCATGGCCCCGGGCCCGCGTCAGCGCCTGACCAGCCATGGCCGAAACTGAAGCCATGACGGCGACCCTCTCCCAGGCCAGCACTCCGGCCCCCCCAGCGCCCCAGGCAGGGCGCGGCAGCTACTGGATCACCACCTTCGGCTGCCAGATGAACAAGGCGGATTCCGAGCGCATGGCCGGGATCCTCGAATCGATGGGCTACCGCGAGGCCCAGGCCGAACTAGAGGCCGATCTGGTGCTTTACAACACCTGCACGATCCGCGACAACGCGGAACAGAAGGTGTACAGCTACTTAGGCCGCCAGGCGCAGCGCAAGCGGGCCAACCCCAACCTCACCCTGGTGGTGGCCGGCTGCGTGGCCCAGCAGGAGGGCGAATCGCTGCTGCGCCGCGTGCCCGAGCTGGATCTGGTGATGGGGCCCCAGCACGCCAACCGCCTCGATGTGTTGCTGGCCCAGGTGGAGCAGGGCCAGCAGGTGGTGGCCACCGAAGAGCATCACATCCTCGAAGACATCACCACCGCCCGGCGCGACAGCACGATCTGCGGCTGGGTGAACGTGATCTACGGCTGCAACGAGCGCTGCACCTACTGCGTGGTGCCCTCGGTGCGCGGCAAGGAGCAATCGCGCCTGCCTGAGGCCATCAGGCTGGAGATGGAGGGCCTCGCGGCCCAGGGATTCAAGGAGATCACCCTGCTGGGCCAGAACATCGATGCCTATGGCCGCGACCTGCCGGGCATCACCCCCGAAGGCCGCCGCGCCCACACCCTCACCGACCTGCTGCAGTTCGTGCACAACGTGGAGGGCATCGAGCGGATCCGCTTCGCCACCAGCCACCCGCGCTATTTCACCGAGCGGCTGATCGATGCCTGCGCCGACCTGCCCAAGGTGTGCGAGCACTTCCACATCCCGTTCCAGAGCGGCGACGACGCCGTGCTCAAGGCGATGGCCCGCGGCTACACGGTGGATCGCTACCGACGCATCATCGAGCGCATCCGCGAGCGCATGCCCGACGCCGCGATCAGCGCCGATGTGATTGTGGCCTTCCCGGGTGAAACCGACGCCCAATACCGCCGCACCCTGGATCTGATCGAGACGATCGGCTTCGACCAGGTGAACACCGCCGCCTACTCACCGCGGCCCAACACCCCTGCCGCCGACTGGCCCAATCAGCTGAGCGAGGAGGTGAAGGTGGAGCGCCTGCGCGAGCTCAACGCCCTGGTGGAGAACAAAGCCAGGGAGCGCAGCGCCCGCTATGCCGGCCGCGTGGCACAGATCCTGGTGGAGGGCACCAACCCCAAGGATCCGGCGCAGGTGATGGGGCGCACCCGCACCAACCGGCTCACCTTCTTCCCCGGTGAGCGGCGCGACGGCACCGCCATCCAGCCAGGAGCGCTGGTGGATGTGCGGATCGAGGAGGTGCGCGCCTTCTCTCTGAGCGGCACACTGGCCTGACCCCCAGCCTCTCGCTGCACCAGCCCGTGTGGTTGCACGACTGGGTGGGTCCACCCCTTTGCCGCCATTCGTCCATCGATGCCCCCTGCCGCCAGCCCCGCCACCCCTTCCGCTGGCCCCGTTCACGTGGGCCTGATCTTCGGTGGGGCCTCAGGTGAACACGCCGTGTCGATCCGCTCGGCGGCCACGGTGGGGCGGGGGCTGGCGAGCGGCAGCAACACCAGCCGCTATCGCACCACCTGCTTCTACATCGATCCCGAAGGCCGCTGGTGGGGGCCTGAGCTGGCCGGGGCAGTGCTGGCTCAGGGAACGCCTGCCAGCCCGGAGCAGCTGGAAGCGGCGGCCAGCCAGTTCGGCGTTTCCCTCGCAGGCAGAGGCTTCCGCGGCCTTCCCGCCGGCGCACTCGACATCGAGGTGTGGTTTCCGGTGCTGCACGGCCCCAATGGGGAGGACGGCACGATCCAGGGCCTGTTCACCCTGATGCAGGTGCCCTACGTGGGCTCGGGCGTGCTGGGCTCGGCAGTGGGCATGGACAAACAGGCGATGAAGGCCGCCTTCGCTGCCGCGGGCCTGGCGCAGGTGCCCTATGCCTGCGTCAACGCCAGCGAGCTCGATCCAGCCCAGGGAGGGAATGTCGAGTCCCTGCTCGATCGACTGGAGCAGCAACTGGGCTATCCCTGTTTCGTGAAGCCCGCCAACATGGGTTCCTCGGTTGGGATCAGCAAGGCCACAAGCCGTAGCGAGCTGCTCGCCGGGCTGCAGGCTGCAGCGGCCCTGGATCCACGCCTGGTGGTGGAGCAGGGGGTACGTGTGCGCGAGCTGGAATGCGCTGTGAAGGGCGGAGGTGCCACGCCGCTCGTGGCCTCCGTGCTGGGGGAGATCTGCTTCGACGCCGACTGGTACGACTACGACACCAAATACAGCGAGGGCAAGAGCCACACGGTGATCCCGGCCGTGGTGCCCGAAGCGATCAGTGAGCGGGCCCGGGGCATGGCGATCCAGGCGTGTCAGGCCGTGAACGCCCAGGGGCTGTCGCGGGTCGACTTCTTCTACAGCGAAGCCTCCGGCGAACTCTGGCTCAACGAGATCAACACCCTGCCCGGTTTCACCAGCCAGAGCATGTACCCGATGCTCTGGGCTGCCAGTGGTGTTGCACTCGATGCACTGCTGCACGAATTGATCGAAGGAGCGAGACAATGGCACAGCTCCGCACCTGGGGGAGGCCCGGCAACATGAGCCACGTTTTGCCATGAGCCACGGTCTGCTGTGGCTGCCGCTGCTGGTGGTGTTTGTGCTGCTCACGGCCCTTGGCTGGCTCGAGCGGCGCCGCCAGCGCCTGTTTCGCGAGTGGGCCGAGGGGGCTGAGCTGGCCAAGCTCGATGGCTGCGGTGCAGCCAGGCTTGTGGATGGCGTGCTCAGCTGGGCCAGCTTTGAGGCGGGCCAGCTCAAGGAAGACGACGCCTTCGTGATCAAGCACCTGGAACTGGTGGAGTTGCTGGCGCTGCGCTCCGGTGAGGCCCCCCTCACCGAGGAGGCCCAGGGGGCCTGCAGGCTGCGCCTGGTGGGCGGCGGCGTGCAGAAGGATCTCCCCTTTGCCGATGCGGAGCGGGCCCGCCGCTGGATCTCCGAACTGATGGCACGGTCCCGCTGCGAACTGTGAGCCAGACCCTTCGTCCGCCAGGGGTGGAGAGGCGCCGGCTGCTGCGCCTGCAACGCCGTCATGAGCGGCTGCGCAATCTCTGGCGGCTGGTTGTTCTGCTGGCCTGCAGCACCGGCCTTGGCTATGCCCTGCTGCGCCAGGGCTGGACGCTCACGGACCCCAGCCAGGTGGAGGTGATGGGCAGCCGCCAGGTGAGCCGCGAGCAGGTACTGCAGGCCGCCAATCTGCGCTTTCCCCAACCCCTGCTCACGCTTGAGCCCCGACGCATGGCTGCCGCACTCACGACTGCTCTGCCAGTGGAACAGGTGCAGGTGAACCGGCTGATGGCACCGCCAAGGCTGCGGGTGCAGTTGGTGGACCGGGAGCCGGTGGCCCGGGCTGAGCGCCGCAGCGACAGGGGCACGGAGAGCGGTTTTGTGGATCGGCTTGGCAACTGGATGAGCAGTCGCCAGGGCCAGAACCTCAGCGCCAACCTGAACAGCCCGCTGGTGGTGCGCGGCTGGAGCGCGCGACAGCGGGCCAGCCTGGCCACGGTGCTCGACTTTCAGCCCAGGCTGGGCAGCGACCTGCGCGAAATCCGCTTCGAGCCCGGCGGCAGCCTGTGGCTGTACAGCGCCAGCCTAGGGCGGGTGCGACTTGGGCCGCCGGATCAGCAGTTGCTCCGGCGCCTGGAGGTGCTTGAGCACCTTGTGCAGCAACTGCCGTCAGCAGTGAAGGGGCGCAAGCTGCAATCCATCGATCTCAGCGACCCTGAACAGCCGGAGCTGGGGTTACCCGGCCCCGCCAGAACGCTCAAGGCCCCCACAACACGCCCCTGAGCCAACCTGGTGCCGGCAGTCCCCGTGTAAGCCCACCACAATCATGGATTGCGGTATGCCCCCAAAAGCGCCAAGGTGTGTCATCGGCCGTTTTGCGGTTCCGCATCAACGACATAATGCAGCCCTCGACTGACGTCACCACTTCACCCATGGCGAACGACGCCGGCATCGTGCCCAGCCAGTCGGCCCGCATTGAGGTGATCGGCGTTGGCGGAGGCGGCAGCAACGCCGTGAACCGCATGATCGCCTCGGATCTGCAGGGTGTCGGCTACCGGGTGCTCAACACCGACGCCCAGGCCCTGCTGCAATCAGCAGCCAAACAGCGCATCCAGCTGGGCCAGAAACTGACCAGGGGACTGGGGGCCGGCGGCAACCCGGTGATCGGTCAGAAGGCTGCGGAGGAATCCCGGGCTGAACTACAGCAGTCCCTCCAGGGAGCCGACCTGGTCTTCATCGCCGCCGGCATGGGCGGCGGCACCGGCACCGGTGCCGCGCCGATCCTGGCCGAGGTAGCCAAGGAAGTGGGTGCCCTCACCGTGGGCATCGTCACCAAGCCCTTCGGCTTTGAGGGTCGCAAGCGCCTGCGCCAGGCCGAGGAGGGGATCGCCAGGCTGGCCGAGCATGTCGACACCCTGATCGTGATTCCCAACGACCGGCTGCGCGATGCGATCGCCGGCGCGCCCCTGAACGAGGCCTTCCGCGCCGCCGACGACGTGCTCCGCATGGGCGTGAAGGGCATCAGCGACATCATCACCAGGCCCGGGCTGGTGAACGTCGACTTCGCCGACGTGCGCTCGGTGATGGCGGAGGCCGGCACCGCCCTGCTGGGCATCGGCGTGGGCTCGGGCCGCAGCCGCGCCAGCGAGGCCGCCCAGGCCGCCATGACTAGCCCGCTGCTGGAATCGGCCCGGATTGATGGGGCCAAGGGCTGCGTGATCAACATCAGCGGCGGCAAGGACATGACCCTCGAGGACATGACCACCGCCTCCGAGGTGATCTACGACGTGGTGGATCCGGAGGCCAACATCATCGTTGGCGCTGTGGTGGACGAACGGCTGGAGGGCGAGATCCACGTGACCGTGATCGCCACTGGCTTCGACACCGGTACCGCTTACCGGAGCGAGCGCAGCAGCGTGAGCAGCTTCTTTGCCAGCCCGGCAACCAGCTTCCCAAGCGAACCCGAGGTGCGTGGCGCCAAGATCCCGCCGTTCCTGCTCAACCGTCAGAGCCGCAGCGAAGCCAGCGACGACAGCTGATCACAAGAGGGTGACCCGGAGTCCACGCCTGCCCTGAGCATCCCGTGTGGCTGCTCCCTTCCGGTCCTGACCAGATTTGGGCGTCGGGGCCGCATGGGTCCGAGTCGTGCTGATGCTAGCAATGGCCCCAGTCGCCCGCTTTGCCGTGCCCCTGCGCCCCGCGGACCTGGCCCGTCGCAAGCAGGCGGACCTGCCGATCACGGCCCTCACCGCCTGGGATGCGCTTTCCGGCGCAATCGTGGCTGAGGCCGGCGTGGATGTGGTGCTGGTGGGGGATTCGCTGGCGATGACCGTGCTCGGCCACGCCACCACCCTGCCGGTGACGCTTGAGGAGATGCTGCACCACACACGCGCCACGGCCCGGGGCATCACTTCGGTGTGCGGGCCAGACCAGGGGCCCTTGCTGATCACCGATCTGCCGTTCCTCAGCTATCAGTGCAGCAGCGATGAGGCGATGGCAGCAGCCGGCCGGGTGTTGAAGGAGACCCTGGCTGCAGGTGTGAAGCTGGAAGGCGCCGAACCGGAGACCCTGGCGGTGATCGATCGGCTGGTGCGGAGCGGCATTCCGGTGATGGGCCACCTGGGCCTGACACCCCAGTCGGTGCATCGGCTTGGCTACCGGCGCCAGGGCAATGATCCGGCCAGCCAGGAGCGGTTGATGCGCCAGGCCCTGGCGCTCGAGCAGGCAGGTTGCTTCGCCGTGGTGCTGGAACACCTGCCCACCGAACTCGCCTCAGCGGTGTCCAGGACCCTGGCCATCCCGGTGATCGGCATCGGGGCGGGAGCAGGCTGCGATGGCCAGGTGCGCGTCACGGCCGACCTGCTGGGCCTCACCCCCCGGCAACCTCCCTTCAGCCCCCCGTTGCTGGCTGGCCGGTCATTGGCGGTGCAGGCCCTGCAGGGCTGGCTGGCCCAGCAACGGCATCCCCACGCCAGCACTCCCACCACAGCAGACACTCCCGCAGCACCGCATTGCTGAGGGCCAGACCAGCCGGATCGCTCAGCCGCCAGCGCGGTCCTTCCAGCAGCACCAATCCGCGCTGAAGCTCCAGGTCCAGGCGCCGGCGAAGGTCGCCCAGGGCCTGCAGGGCCCTGGGCGAATCCAGACCGGCCGCGATCAACAGATCGAGAGGTCGCACCCCCTCGCGGCGACGCAGCCCCACGATCAACTGGTCTTCCAGCCATGCATCGGGATCGGGCTCCGGCGCTGGAACCCTGGCCGCTTCGCCCCCCTGCTGCTCCAGCCAGTGCTGATAGGCCTCGCGGGTGCGCGGCCGGGCCTGCCGCTGGCCGCGGGGGGCCGCCGTGGCACCCATCCCGAAACCCCACCATCCGGCGCCACTCCAGTACACCCGGTTGTGGCGGGAGGCATGGCCAGGCCGGGCATAGTTCGACACCTCGTAGTGGCCGTAGCCGGCGGCGGCCAACTCCGCCGCCGTGAGCTCCATCAGATCGGCGGCCAGCTCGGCATCGGGCAGCGACAGCTCGCCACGCTGCTCGCGCCAGGCGAACACCGTGCCCGGCTCGATCGAGAGGTCGTAGACGGAGAGATGGGGGGCCCCGACGGCGATAGCCAGGCGCAGCTGCTCCCGCCACAGCTCTGTGGTCTGGCCCGGCACCGCCTGAATCAGATCCAGGCTCCAGCTCGCCAGCCCCCCCTGGCGACGGGCCTGGGCCAACCAGCGGGTGGCCGCCAGCAGGTCGCTGCGCCGGTGGCGACGGCCCAGGCTGGCGAGCACGGCATCATCAAAACTCTGACCACCCAGGCTCACCCGGTTCACCCCTGCTGCCAGATAGGCCTCGAGGCGCGCCTGATCAAAACTGGCCGGATCAAGCTCGAGGGTGATCTCAGCGCCGGGAGCAAGGCCGAAGTGGCCTGCCAGCGCCTCCAGCAGATCGCCCACCTGAGCAGGCAGCAGCAGCGATGGGGTGCCACCGCCGAAATAGATCGTGCTCAGGGGAGGTCCCGCCGGCGCGAGGGCGATCTCCTGCTGCAGCAAAGCCAGGTAGGCAGCGATCGAGGCGGCCCCGCTCTGGCCGGAAGCAGCCCCGGCCCGATCCCCCAGCGGCACCACGGGAAAGTCACAGTAGAAACAGCGCCGGTGACAGAAGGGAATGTGCAGGTAGGCGCTGCGCGGGGGCCAGGGCACGGGATGCAAGGAGCTAGACGTGACGATTGGCTGCGGCGTTACAAGTGCGGTAACCCCATCAGGCCGGATGGGCTTGAATCAGGCATGCTGCCTGGCTGAGTGGAACGGGTCGGCCCCCACAACCGGCATGGTGGACGCCCTGATCCTGATTCTGTTCCTGATTTCCGGGGCTGCGGCCGGCTGGCTCGGCGTTGATCTGCTGCCTGAACAGCTCCTGCTCCAGGTCGACAAACCCGAGGGCCTGCGCACCGTGCTGGCCGGCTTCGGCGCCTTTTTCGGGCTGCTGGCGGGCTTCTTCTTCGGTCAGCTGCGCCGGCGCCTGATGGCCCAGGTGCGCGCGATGCCCACCGACCTGCTGATCAGCCGGGCCGTGGGCCTGATCCTGGGCCTGCTGGTAGCCAACCTGCTGCTGGCTCCGATCCTGCTGCTGCCGCTGCCCTGGGAGGTGGTGTTCGTGAAGCCGCTGGCGGCGGTGCTCAGCAACGTGTTCTTCGGGGTATCGGGTTACAACCTGGCGGAGGTGCATGGGCGCACCCTGCTGAGGTTGTTCTCCCCCAGCAATGCCGAGGCACTGCTGGTGGCCGAGGGGGTGCTGCAGCCGGCCAGCGCCAAGATCCTCGACACCAGCGTGATCATCGACGGCCGCATCCGCGGCCTGCTCGATTCCGGCCTGCTGGAGGGCCAAGTGATCGTGGCCCAGTGCGTGATCGACGAACTTCAGACCCTGGCTGATTCCAGCAATAGCGAGAAGCGTGGCCGGGGCCGCCGCGGCCTCAGGTTGCTCAGCGAGCTGCGGGATCAGTACGGCCGGCGCCTCGTGGTCAACAGCACCCGCTACGAGGGCAACGGCGTCGACGACAAGCTGCTCCGCCTGACGGCCGACACCGGAGGCACATTGTTAACAGCCGACTACAACCTGGCCAAGGTGGCCGAGGTTCAGGAGCTCCGGGTGCTCAACCTCAGCGAGCTGGTGATGGCCCTGCGCCCCGAGGTGCAGCCAGGTGACGAGCTGCGGCTGAAGATCGCCCGTGAGGGCAAGGAGGCAGACCAGGGAGTGGGCTACCTCGACGACGGCACCATGGTGGTGGTGGAAGGGGCTCGCAACCGCATCGGCGAGCGCATCCACGTGATCATCACCGGCGCCCTGCAGAACCCCACCGGCCGAATCGTGTTCGCCCGCACCGAAACCAGCCGCAGTGAGGCAGGCCGGGCTGAACTCCATCGCTCTGACAACCGGCCTGAGAGCACCGCCACGGCAGCCGAGCCCGCACCGGCCGCAAACAAGCGCAAGCCCAGGCCCCCCCGCTAGGCTCCGATCCAGTGCCCGAGCAAGGTTTGCGGATGTCGGTGTCAGCCCCCTACTACGGCGATTCAGCCGTGCTGCGCACCCCGCCGCCCGATCTGCCCTCCCTGCTGCTGAAGGAGCGGATCGTGTATCTGGGTCTGCCGCTGTTCAGCGACGACGACGCCAAGCGGCAGATGGGTGTAGATGTCACCGAGCTGATCATCGCCCAGCTGCTCTATCTGGAATTTGACAATCCGGAAAAGCCGATCTTCTTTTACATCAACTCCACCGGCACCTCCTGGTATTCCGGCGACGCCATCGGGTTTGAAACCGAGGCCTTCGCCATCTGCGACACGATCCGCTACGTGAAGCCGCCGGTGCACACCATCTGCATCGGCCAGGCGATGGGCACCGCCGCCATGATCCTCTCGGCCGGCACCAGGGGGCACCGCGCCGCCCTGCCCCACGCCTCGATCGTGCTGCATCAGCCCCGTAGCGGCGCCCAGGGCCAGGCCAGCGACATCCAGATCCGTGCCCAGGAAGTGCTGCACAACAAGCACACCATGCTGGAAATGCTGGCTGAGAACACCGGCAAGAGCGTGGAACAGCTGGCCAAGGATTCCGACCGGATGACCTACCTCACCGCCGAGGAAGCCAAGGACTACGGCCTGATTGATCGGGTGCTCAGCAGCCAGAAGGACCTGCCAGACCCCGCTGCCATTGCCGAAGGTCGCAGCCCG
The DNA here is from genome assembly GCA_044235095.1 of Prochlorococcaceae cyanobacterium. Lineage (GTDB taxonomy): Bacteria > Cyanobacteriota > Cyanobacteriia > PCC-6307 > Cyanobiaceae > NIES-981. The sequence goes on from JBIIIC010000007.1 coordinate 26,045, forward strand.
GCCGGCATCGGCTGATCACCGACGTTCCGGCGCCCTGAGCGCCAGCCCCAACGCCCCAACCGCCCCGCACTCTCCGAATCATGCCCATCGGCACCCCCAGCGTTCCCTACCGCCTGCCCGGCAGCCAGTACGAGCGCTGGGTCGACATCTACACCCGTCTGGGCGTGGAACGGATCCTGTTCCTGGGCTCCGAGGTGAACGACGCCGTGGCCAACGCCCTGGTGGCCCAGATGCTTTACCTGGATTCGGAGGACAACTCCAAGCCGATCTACCTCTACATCAACTCCCCCGGCGGCTCGGTGACCGCGGGCCTGGCGATCTACGACACCATGCAATACGTCAAGTCCGACGTAGTGACGATCTGCGTGGGCCTGGCTGCCTCGATGGGGGCCTTCCTGCTGGGAGCCGGCACCAAGGGCAAGCGACTGGCCCTGCCCCACAGCCGGATCATGATTCACCAGCCTCTGGGAGGCACCAGCCGGCGCCAGGCCTCCGACATCGAGATCGAGGCGCGCGAGATCCTCCGCATCAAGGACATGCTCAACCACGCCATGTCCGACATGACCGGCCAGCCGTTCGAGAAGATCGAGAAGGACACCGACCGCGACTACTTCCTGAGTGCGGCCGAGGCCAGGGACTACGGCCTGATCGATCGGGTGATCGCCCATCCCAGCGAGGCCTGATCTGGGGTCTGAACCACCTCAACCCTCGCCTGGGGGCGCTCCAACCCACCCCTTTTCCTTGAACCCTTGCCATGGCCACCACCCTCGCCGATGCCGCTGACGCCTTCTTTGCCGCGGGCAATCAGTTGCTGGCGGGAGATTCCTCGGCTTTTGAAGCCATCTGGTCGGAGGCGGACGACATCAGCCATCTGGGCCCGATGGGTGCGATCTGCACCGGGCGCGCTGCGGTGATGGCGGAATTCGCCAAGGAGGCGGCCATGGGGTTTGAGGGCACGCTGGTGGGCGATGAGCGTCGCTTCGTCGAAACCTCGGAGATGGGCCTGTTGGTTTGTGTGCAGCGCACCCGCGGCATGACCAAGGCCGGGGAGCCGATCACAGCGGACATCCGCGCCACCACGATCTTCCGCAAGGAGGACGGCCACTGGCGGGTGGTGCATCACCACACTGATCGCTTCTAGGGACCAGGCCTCCTGAAGACCGGAGTCGTAAACTCAGCCCTTGTCGGTGGCGGCCAGCAGGCGTGAGGCGGTGTCGAGCCCGACCGGCAGCCCGGATGGATCCAGCAAGCCCAACTGGACCAGCAGACCGGCCTGATCCCAGTAGATGTGCTCGTAGGCCACCTTGCCGTCGCGCACACCCACGATCACCACAAGGGCCATCTCCACGCGCCGGCCGGTGGGGGCCACGCCGGGCAGCAGATGGCCGATCGCTTCGGTGTGGGTGAAGCGGATCACCAGCTCATCCACTAGCCGCTCGCCATCCACCGTGCGTGAGATCGGGATGAACTCCACATCGGGGGGAAAGAACTGGCCGATCAGCTGGGTGGCGTAGAACTCACGCACCCCTTCGGCCCCCTGGCCCCCGGTGCCGGAGGCCAGATTGATCAGATGGGGGTCCGCCACCATCGTGGCCATGGTGGCGTCGAGATCGCCGTTGAGCTCGGCCTGCATGTGGGCCTCAAACAGAGCGGCGGCCGTTGTCGAAGTGATGGCTTGGTCGACAACCATTGTGCTTGAGGCAGAGTGGAGATCGTAGGGATGGCAGCGGCCTCTGTGAGTCGGAAGGGGCGCGCGTAAGACGCATGCGTAAGCTCGACTCCTGCCCAGCCCAGAACCGACGCCTCGATGGCCAAGCTCTACTACGACACCGACGCCGATCTCAGCCTGCTGAACGGCAAGACGGTGGCCATCATCGGCTACGGCTCCCAGGGCCACGCCCACGCCCTCAACCTCAAGGACAGCGGCGTGAACGTGGTGGTGGGCCTCTACGAGGGCAGCCGCTCCGCCGACAAAGCCAGGGCCGATGGTCTTGAGGTTCTGAGCGTGGCCGATGCGGCCGCCAAGGCCGACTGGATCATGGTGCTATTGCCCGATGAGGCGCAGAAGGCCGTCTATGAGAAGGAGATCGCCCCGCACCTGAGCGCCGCCAAGGTGCTGAGCTTCGCCCACGGCTTCAACATCCGCTTCGAGCTCATCAAGCCACCCGCTGATGTGGACGTGGTGATGATCGCCCCCAAGGGCCCCGGCCACACCGTGCGCTGGGAGTACCAGAACGGCATGGGCGTGCCCGCCCTGTTCGCCATCCACCAGGACGCCTCCGGCAAGGCCCGTGAACTGGCCATGGCCTATGCCAAGGGCATCGGCGGCACCCGCGCCGGCATCCTGGAGACCAACTTCAAGGAAGAGACCGAGACCGACCTGTTCGGCGAGCAGGCCGTGCTGTGCGGCGGCCTGTCTGAGCTGGTGAAGGCCGGGTTTGAAACCCTGGTGGAAGCCGGCTATCAGCCCGAGCTGGCCTACTTCGAATGCCTCCACGAGGTGAAGCTGATCGTGGACCTGATGGTGAAGGGCGGCCTCACCGCCATGCGCGACTCGATCTCCAACACCGCCGAGTACGGCGACTACGTGAGTGGCCCCCGCCTGATCACTGCCGATACCAAGGCCGAGATGAAGCGCATCCTGGCCGACATCCAGGACGGCACCTTCGCCCGCAACTTCGTGGCCGAGTGCGAAGCCGGCAAGCCGGAAATGAAGAAGATCCGCGAGCGCGACAGCCAGCACCCGATCGAGCAGGTGGGCAAGGGCCTGCGCTCGATGTTCTCCTGGCTCAAGAGCGCCTGATTCAGGGCCTGCCCGCAGGCGTGGCACTGCGGCCATGGGCGAGTCGTTTCTGAGGGTGGATTCCTTCGCAGGATTCCACCCTTTTTTGCTGGTACTGGCCGCCGCAGCCCTCGATCGCCTGGTGGGGGACCCTCGCTGGTGCCCCCATCCGGTGGTGGCGATGGGCTGGTGGATCAGCCGGTTGCGGCGACTTACCGAGGATTGGGCCGGCGATCGACCCTGGGCCCTGCGACTGGGCGGCGGCCTGATCACTTCCGCCTTGGTGGGGAGCAGCGGGCTGGCGGGCTGGGGGCTGGAGCAGCTCGCCCTGGCCGGCCTGGAGGCTGGCAGTGTCTGGGGGACCGCTGGGCTGTCCCTGCTCACGATCGCCCTTGCCAGCGCCCTGGCCGGTCGTAGCCTGGAGCAGGCGGTGCTGGCCGTGCTGGCGCAGCTGCCGGCAACCCCCACCGAGCCCCTCACACCAGCTCGCCAGCAGCTGGCCTGGATCGTGGGCCGCGACACCGCCCAGCTCGACCGCGGCGGCATTCTGCGGGCCCTGGCCGAGACAGCCAGCGAAAATGCTGTGGACGGCCTGTTCGCGCCGCTGTTCTGGATGCTGCTGGGAGCCTGGCTCTGGCAGGTGGGCGGCGGCACCGGTCCAGGTCCCCTGGCACTGGCCTGGAGCTTCAAGGCCGCCAGCACGCTGGACTCGATGCTGGGCTATCGCCAGGGCCGGTTGCAGTGGCTGGGCACGGCCGGTGCCCGACTAGACGACCTGCTGGTGTGGCTGCCCTGCCGACTGGTGAGCCTGAGTCTGCCCCTGGTGGCCAGCTGGCCACTGCCGGGTCCGCGACGCTGGTGGACCCAGGTGCAGCAGAGCTGGCGCGATGGCCGCCCCGACCCCTCCCCCAATGCCGGCCTGTCCCAGGCGTCCTACGCCCATGCCACGGGGGTGCAGCTGGGCGGAGTGAACCACTACGGAGGCATCGTGCGGAGCAAACCGCTATTGGCACCAGGCCGACCCGTGCCGGATCAGGCTGCCGTGCTGCGCATGCTGGCCCTGAGCCAGCGGCTGGAGCTGCTGTGGCTGCTGGCCGCCGCCGGAGGCGTGAGCATTTCCTTACCTGTTCGGATCATCACGAAAACTCTCAGCTGATTGCAGCCCCTTGGCGGCCTGCCGAAGCTGCGGTCACGTTGTGTGGCCCATGCCCATTCGCGAACTGCTGGAAGAAGCCTTGCGGGAGCCGGAGATCGGCCTGACCCCGTGTTTCCGCTGGCACGCCACCCCGGTGGGCATCGCCGCCCTCTGGCAGGCGGGCTCCGCCCCCTCCACTCCCCCCTTCGAAGACGCCCTCAAGGAAGGCCTGCAGGTGGGTCTGGATCTGAGCCGGGAAGAGCGGGAGTTTCACCAGCTCAGCTCAGGTCTGGTGCTGCTGTTCCACTCCTGAACCCCAACCGCAGCTCACCCGGGCTGCCCGGTCACCGCCCCCCCGAACACGGGCTCTCCAAACACCGGGTGCCACTGGTGCAACGTCCAGCGAACGCAACCCGCGCGGATCAGCGGGTCGCTCTGTACGACGGCCTGGGCCTGCTCGAAGGTCTGCGCCCAGAACAGCAGCATGCCGCCGGCCCCCTCGCCGGTGCGGCCCACGCAATCGGCCCAGTAACCACTCACGGGCCGGTGGCCGGCCTGCTCAAGCTCGGCCAGCCAGGCCAGGTGCTCCGGCACTACCCGATCAAACTGTGGCTTGGGGACCAGACCCTCCTCCAGCTTCACAAACCAGGGCATGGCCTCAACCGGCAGCCAGCTCGGCGCCGAGAGCGGCGAACGCCGCCACCGGATCGGGCGCCTGGGTGATCGGCCTCCCCACCACCAGCTGGCTGGCGCCGGCCGCCAGGGCCGCAGCCGGGGTCATCACCCGCTGCTGATCGCCCCGAGCCGCCCCGGCCGGGCGGATGCCCGGCGTCACCAGGGCAAAGGGCTGAGGATGGGCCGCCCGCAGCGCCGCCACCTCGAGGGGTGAACAGACGCAGCCACCGATGCCGGCATCGGCCGCAAGCTGGGCCAGCCTGGGCACATAGGTTTCCACGGGCTCGGGGATGGCCAACTCCCTGGCAAAACGAGCCGCCTGCCAGCTGGTGAGCACCGTGACCGCCAGCAGGGTGGGGGCGGGAAGGGCCGCCGCCGCCGCCGCCTCAGTGGCGGCGTGCTGGGCCTGGCGCAGGGCCTCGCTGCCCGCACAGGCATGCACGGTGATCAGCTCAGCACCCAGCCGGGCGGCGCTGCGGCAGGCGCCCGCCATGGTGGCCGGGATGTCGTGGAACTTCAGATCGAGAAACACCCGTTTGCCCTGATCCCGCAGCTGGCGCACCACATCGGGGCCGGCAGCGGTGAACAGTTCCAGACCCACTTTCACCCAGCGCAGCCCTAGCACACGGGCAGTGAGAGCCAGGGCCTGCTCCGCGCTCAGACCATCGAGGGCCAGGATCAGGCGATCGGCAGGGTCTGCTGTGGCCAGGGAGCTCATGGGTGGATCCGATGGAGGAGGTTGAGCGAGGCAATCGCGACAGGGGCGTTGCTCATGGCTGCACCAGCCGACGGAACGTCTTCTTGCCCAGCTGCAGCACCTTGCCGGCCAGCTCCTCCGGACCGGCGAACACCTGGTTGGGATCCAGGAGTTTCTCGCCATCGAGGCGCACGCCGCCATCCTGAATCTTGCGTTTGGCCTCACTGCTGGTGACGCCGATTCCGACAGCGCCGATCAGGTAGAAGGCCTTGGCCGGGAAATTCACCGCCGCCAGCGAGGCCTCAGGTACCTCCTCGGCAACGGAGCTGGCGCCACCCACCAGCATCGCCGCATCCAGCTGGGCGCGGCGGGCAGCGGGCTCACCGTGGCGCGAGGCGGTCACCGCCAGGGCCATCGCCTGCTGGCGCTCGCGCGGATTCACCGGCAGCCCAGCCAGATCCAGATCGGTGAGCAGGGTGAGGTAGTCGTTGACCACCGCATCGGGCACCTTCTCGAGCTTGGAATACATCGAGAGCGGGTCTTCGCGCAGGCCCACGGTGTTGCCCAGGCTCTTGCTCATCTTCTGCACGCCATCGAGGCCCGGCAGGATCGGCAGCAACATGCCGAACTGGGGCCGCTGGCCGAAGTGGCGCTGCAGATCCCGGCCCATGGCCACGTTGAACTTCTGGTCGGTGCCGCCCAGCTCCACATCGGCGCGCACCTGCACCGAGTCGTAGCCCTGCAGCAGGGGATAGAGGAATTCGTGCAGGGAGATCGCTGTGCCGGAGCCATAGCGGTTGGCGAAGTCCTCCTTGGCCAGCATCTGACCCACGGTGCTGGTGCCGAGCAGCTCGATCACCTCAGGCAGATTCAGACCTGCCAGCCACTCGCTGTTGCGGCGCACTTCCAGCCGGCCGGGGGTCTCGAAATCGAGCAAGGCGTGGGCCGGGTCCTGCCCCAGCCCCAGCTGCACCAGGTAGGTGTCGGCGTTGGCCTCCACCTCGGCAGCGCTGAGCTGCACCCGGGTGGCGCTCTTGCCGGTGGGATCGCCGATTCGGGCGGTGAAGTCGCCGATGATCAGCACGGCGGTGTGGCCGGCGTCCTGGAAGGCCCGCAGCTTGCGGAACAGGATCGAGTGGCCCAGGTGGATGTCGGAGCCGGTGGGGTCGATGCCGAGCTTGATCCGCAGGGGCCGGCCGATGCGCTCCACGTCCACCAGGCGGGCAGCCAGTTGCTGGTCGGGATCGGGGGCGGCACCAACCCCAGGGCTGGCCTGCGCCTGGGCCGATGGAAACAGGTCGGCCACACCCCGCTGCAGTGCCTGCGGCAATCCCCAGTCGAGCTCAGCCATCACCACCACCTCAGCGCCAGGGCGGATCGTAGGCAGCGGGGGCCAGAACACCCCCGCCAGGGGGCCGGAGCCTTCAGGCCTCGGCGTCGAGCTGGCTCTTCATGCGTTCGAGCGTCTGGTGCATCTGCGCAAACATGGTTTCGGGCGTGAGCCCGAACTGACCCAGCTGGGTGCGCAACTGCTCGATCGTGAGCTTGGCCTGAAAGTCTTCCGAGAGCTCGAAGCGCTTCATGAAGACGCGATACCGATCCATCATGTCTTCCATGCGCTCGATATAGAGCTTCTTGCCCTCGCGATCGAACTTGCCGTAATCACTGCCCAGCTGCATCAGCTGCTGGTAGTCGAGGAACAGCCGCTTCGCCTCATCCTGAACGATCTCGGATTCGAAGAACGCCATCGCCGAGGACTGCTGAATCCCAGCAATTCTGGGAACAGGCTGCCGGCCTGGGGAGTGCGGATCCACGCATCACCGGGCTGCCAAATCGCCGGTGTGTTTTCAGGATGGGAGTCCGCCTGCGTCGGTTGGACTTCACGCCCCTGCTGGAACGGCTGCGCGAACGGCCCAGCTTGATCGCCGCAGCGCTCGAAGATGCCCACAACGGCGCCAGCCTGGTGGTGTGCGCCGGCAATCGGGCCCTGTTGGGGGCCTGGCTCAACATCCCTCTGCGCAGCGGCAATGGCAGGGAGATTCCGGTGGCGGGTGCGGCCACCACGGCCAGCGAGGCGCTGGGGCTGGTGGCGCGGCACCAGCCCACCCTGCTGCTGTGCACCGACCAACTCGAGGAGGGCGACGGCACCAGCCTGGTGGAAACCGTGAAGCAACGACACAGCTCCACCCACACGATCCTGGTGGTGCGAGATGGGCGCCGCCGGCAGGCGATCCGTCGCGCCATGGCCGCCGGCTGCGATGGCATCTGCCTGGAATCCCGCGTGGGCCAGGGCACGATCCTGGCCGCCGTGCAGAGCATCTGTGCCGGTGGCACCTACCTGGAGCGCCAGCTGGCGGATCAGCGGCGGCAGGTATCAAACGAAACCGACCCGCACGGTCTGGCGGATCTGTCGCCACGGCAGAAGGAGGTGCTGCGGGGAGTGCAGCAGGGACTCACCAATGAACAGATCGCCCACAGGCTGTATCTCTCACCCGAGACCGTGAAGACCCACCTGCGCCTGCTGCGGCAGCGACTGGGCGCCCGCGACCGCGGCCACGCCGCCGTGCTGGCCATGCAGCAGGGACTGATTGAGTAGCGCGACATCCGAGAACACCGCTAGGTTCGGGCCCGTCGTTCCGCCGCTGCCAGCCGCCCATGGCCCAACGGCACTGGTTGGATCCCCTGGCCCGGCGGCTGCTCCAGGTCACCGGCCAGCTGCCGCCTGATCCCCAGCGACGTGGTGATGGTCAGCGACTTGGTAATCGTCATGGCGGTGGCTTCATCCACGAGGGCAACAACCCTGACCCGAGCCCTGACGACGTCAGCGACCTGATCGAACAGGAACTGCTGGCGCTGAAACTGCGCCACAACCCATCCCTGCCGCTGCGCTCGGCCGAAGATGCCCGCCAGCTGGCTGCCCTTGGCTGGCGACTGGATGTGAACCGGGCCACGCGCGCCGACTGGCTGCGGCTGCCGGGGATCACCCCTGGCCAGGTGGATCTGCTGCTGCGTCTGCAGGCTGGTGGCGTGCAGCTCAGCGGCCCCGACGATCTGCAACGGCTGTTGGACATCAAGCCCGAACAACTGAAAGCCTGGTTGCCGGTGCTGGAGTTCCGCTGGTACGGCGAGCCCCCCGCCACGGCCACCGGCACCCCGGCCCTGGATCTCAATCGCGCCAGCCGCCAGCAGCTCTGCGGTCTCGGGCTCTCGGCCGAACGCTGTCATCGCCTGCTGCGCGAGCGGGCCAGACAACCCTTCCAGGACCTGGCCGATCTGCAACAGCGGCTGCAACTTCCCCCGGCATTGGTGGAGAGCTGGATCGGCAAGGTGCGCTTCGGCAGAGGGCCGATCGGGCCGGTGTTGCCGCCACCACGCCGTCGTTCCGCCTGATGCGTCAGGGAGAGCTCTTCAGCACAGCGATCGCAGCCGGCCAGTGCGGCGCCGAGCTGCCCCTCCAGAGCCACCAGCTGCTGGCCTGGCAGCAGCGGATCGCCACCTTTCAGGCCCCGCTGTTTGCCCCTCCCGCTCCAGCACAGGCGACCCCGGCGAGCGGCCAGGCCGAGCTGTTCAGCACCGGCACGGGCCCGCAGGCAGGGATCACGAACCACGACGGCGCCCACCTCAACCCCCTGGAGCTGCAGCCCCAGGCCCTGTCGTTCTGGCGCTGGCCCCAGGCGCCCCAGCAGGGTGCTGCCCTCTATTTCGTGGTGGATCGTCCACCCCATCTGGCCAGGGCCCTGCTGCTCTACGTGGGCGAGACAGTCCGGGCCGATCGGCGCTGGAAGGGCGAGCACGATTGCAAGAGCTACCTGTCGGCCTACGGGGAGGCGCTCCAGCGGGCGGAGCTCCAAGCCAGGCTCACCATCCGCTTCTGGCTGGATGTGCCCGGGGCGACCCAACCTCGGCGGGCCCTGGAGCAGGCGCTGATCCGCCGTTGGCAGCCGCCTTTCAACAAGGAGACCCGGGGCCGCTGGGCCACCCCTTTCCAGGCCGAATCAGCCTGAATGCCGCCCGGTTGACAGAACCGGCCCGAATGCACTGGGTACCATCGTGGCCTACACGCCCACGCCATGCAGTTTCAGTGCCTGCCCCTCGACCTGGCCGCGGCCCGCGACGGCTGGAGGGGCGATTGCCTGGCGGTGGGCCTGCCGGCGCGGTCTGAGACCGGGCCGGAGGCCCCGGTCGCGGTCTCCGAGCCCGACCATCCCCACTGGGCAATCCTGCGCGACTGGTTCGGCGAGGGTCTGCTGCAATGGCTGGAGCGGCGCCAGTTCAAGGCCAACCCGGGCGAATGCCTGACGCTGGAGCAGCTCGAGGGCAGCCCAGCCACACTGGTGCTGGTGGGCCTGGGCCCGGCCAGCGAGCTCGATGGGACAGGCCTGCGCAGTGCGGCCGCCAGCGCCGCCAAGGCCGCCGTGGCCGCCGGTGCGGGCAGCCTGGCCCTGGCGATGCCCATCGAGGGTCTGGAGCGGGCAACGGCCGCCAGGGCCATGGCCGAAGCCGTGCGCCTGAGCCTCTACAGCGATCAGCGCTTCAAGGGTGAACCCGAACCCCAGCGGCTGCTGGACCACATCGACCTGATCGGCTGCGGAGCCGATGGCGAAACAGCCCTGCAGGCGGCAGCCGCCAGCTGTGCCGGGGTTGAGCTGGCCCGCCAGCTGGTGGCAGCTCCGCCCAATATCGCCACGCCCCAGCACTTGGCAGACACCGCCAGCCGCCTCGCCTCGGAGCACCAGCTCGAGCTGCGGGTGTTGGAGCGCATCGATTGCGAAGCCCTCGGCATGGGGGCCTATCTGGCTGTGGCCCAGGGCTCCAAGCTGCCGCCGAAGTTCATCCACCTCATCTATCGCCCCGCAGGACCGGTGCAGCGGCGGATCGTGCTGGTGGGCAAGGGACTCACGTTCGATTCCGGCGGCTACAACCTCAAGACCGCCGGATCCCAGATCGAGATGATGAAATACGACATGGGGGGCAGCGCCGCCGTGCTGGGGTCAGCTCGGGCCATCGGGGAGCTGCGCCCCGAGGGTGTGGAGGTGCACTGGATCGTGGCCAGCTGCGAAAACATGATCAGCGGCGGCGCCGTGCACCCCGGCGACATCGTGACCGCCAGCAACGGCAAAACGATCGAGATCAACAACACCGATGCCGAAGGCCGCCTCACCCTGGCCGATGCCCTGGTGTATGCCTGCAAGCTGGAGCCCGATGCGGTGGTCGACCTTGCCACCCTCACCGGCGCCTGCGTGATCGCCCTAGGCGAGGAGATCGCCGGCCTCTGGAGCAACCACGACGGCCTGGCCGACCAGTTGCTGGCAGCAGGGCAGGCGGGGGGTGAAGATCTCTGGCGCATGCCCCTGCGCAAGTCCTACAAGGCCGGGCTCAAGAGCCCGGTGGCCGACCTCAAGAACACCGGGCCCCGTCCGGGCGGCTCGATCACCGCCGCCCTGTTCCTCCAGGACTTCGTGGGCAAGGGGCTGCCCTGGGCCCATCTCGACATCGCCGGCACCGTATGGAGCGACAAGGGCCGCGGTGCTGATCCGGCGGGAGCCACCGGCTTCGGCGTGCGCACCCTGGTCAACTGGATCTGCGGCGGAGCCCCCGCCTAGGTTGGGCCTGCGCGCAGAACGACCGCCATGGCCGTGAAAAAAATCCGCTGGTACGTCAAGGCCCAGCTGGGGATTCTGCTTCTGCCTGCCGGCCTCTGCCTGTTCGGGGAAGCGGTGATCCGCAAGGGCCTTGAAGAGCTGGCGAAGCGGGTCGACCTGGCAGGCCAGACAGGCGGTGATCTGCCACTGCGCTTTCTTCAGTCCCCTGGCCCTTGGTTCTGGTATGGCACCTTCGGACTGATCCTGATCAATGCCGGCGTGGGCCTGATGATCGAGAGCGGCCTGCTGCGCGGCTACCCACGGCAACCCTGATCAGGCTGCCAGCTTCAGGTCAGCCGCCAGCGCAGCGGGCGATTCAAGCGCGTGAATCTGCCATCGGGCCCGATCACCGCAATGGGGAAGCAGTCGATCGAGATCATCGGCGGCCTGCTTCGGGCTGGTGTAGGGCCCGATGTGGCGGGTCTGCAGACCGTCCCGAATGGTCAGCAGATACATACAGGAAGCGCTGCGGGGCAGTCATCACGCTAGGGCCGCCAGCCAGGAGTGGGAAGGCGGGGAATCCGCTCCAAACCCCTTGCGAGGCAAGGGAGCAGCCGAAGAACCTCCGCCCCGTTTCTTTAGATTGTCCTCATCTTTGGCCAGCGGCCCTCGCCTGGTCGTTCACTGCCGGAGTGATGAATCGCTCACCGTGCTGTGCCATTGATCAATCCCATGGGGCCGAGCTGCGCGCCCGTTTGCCCCAAAGCGCGTCGAGCCGGCGGTCACGCCCACAGGCCCATCGGTAGTAGCCGTATTTGATCGGCTCCCGCTCGGCATAGTTCTGGTGATAGCCCTCGGCTGGCCAGAAGCGCTCCAGTGGTTTAATGCGCACCGCCAAGAGGCTGGCTGATTTGCCCAGCTCCTTAGCGGCCGCTCTGGCGCTGGCCTGGGCCTGGCTGGCCTGCTCGGCATCGGCGGTGAAGATCACCGGGCGATAGGAGTCGCCGCGATCGCAGAACTGACCGCCGCCATCGAGGGCATCCACATTGCGCCAGTAGGCACGCAGCATGGTGGGATAGCTGATGCGGTCGGGATCGAAGCGCACCCGCACCGACTCCTGGTGACCGGTGCCGCCGGCAGAAACCTGGCGGTAGCTGGGATTGGCCAGGCTGCCACCGCTGTAGCCACTCTGCACATCCAGCACGCCCGGCAACCCCTCCAGATCGTGTTCGAGGCACCAGAAGCAACCCCCCGCAAGCACGGCCTCCCGGGCCGGGGTGGCCTGGGCCGGCTGGGCGGGGGCAAGAAGGCCCAGCAGCAGGGCCAGCATCAGCACCAGCCGCAGCGTCCGCCGGCCCATCTGGCTGATCCCATTCCCACCCATACGAGACCTTCTCATGGCCGCGCCGCCTGCACCTGGTCGAGGATCGCCGCCGCGGCCCGCTGGGTGACACCGGGTTCGCCCAACTCCTGACGCAACCGGCCATAGCCGCTGAGCATGGCGGCACGGGCGTCACTGGCCCGATCCAGCAGGGGCAGGGCCTGGCGCACGATCGCTGTGGCCGTGAGGTCGTCCTGCAGCAGCTCCGGCACCAGGCGCTCCCCGAGCACGAGGTTCACCGGGGAGATGTGCGGCACGCTGAAGCGCAGGATGTGGCGGGCCACGAAGGCGGTGAGCCGGCTCACGCGATACACCACCACCTGCGGCACGCTGCGCAGGGCCAGCTCCAGATTCACGGTGCCTGATTTGGCCACCGCCAGAGTGGCCGCAGCGCACAGGGCGGACTTGAGCTGGTCGGCCTCAGCAGCCGGAATCACCCGGCCATGGACACCTGCAGACTCCAGCTGGCACGCCAGCTGGGTCTCGAACCCGGCCAGGCCGGCCGGAACCACCACCTGAAGGGATGGGATGCGCCGCTGGAGATCAGCCGCGGCAACCACCATGTGGGGGAGCAGGTAGCGAATCTCCTGTCGCCGGGAGGCCGGCATCAGCAACAGCACCGGGGCGTCGTCTCGCAGCCCCAGCTGGCGGCGCGCCTCCTGGGGACTGGGGGGATCGCCGATGGTGTCGAGCAGGGGATGGCCCACGTAGGTCACATTGGCGCCGCGGCAGCGGTAATAGCGCGCCTCCGCCTGGAAGATCGCCAGGATCTGGTTGGTGAAGCGGATCAGGTTGGTGCGGCCCTCTGAGCCAAATTTGAACGCCCACTCCTGGGGCGCGATGTAGTAAGTGATCGGCACCTGGGGATAGCGACGCTTGAGCCGCAGGCCCAGGCTCACGTTGGGCCCCATGTAATCGATCAGCACCACTCCATCGGGCGACTCCCCGCGGAACCAGCGCTTCAGGCGCCGCTGCAAGCGCAGGGTGGGCAGCACAAAGGGAATCGCTTCCAGCAGGCCAATGGCACCCATACGACTGGTGTTGGCCAGCAACCGGGCACCGGCCCGCTCCATGCGTTCGCCACCCAGGGCCACCACCTCGAGCTCCAGGCCGCGACGGCGGGCCTCCTCATGCAGCGCCTGCACCAACAGCCCCCCCTGCAGGTCGCCGGACACCTCCCCGGTGCTGACCAGCAGTCGCACCCTCAACGCCCCCCCGCCCCCGGAATCGGACCACGCCGGCCTGGCGCCACCGAGGCCTCCAGGAAGGCAACCAGACCTTCGGCCGGGCCAGCCAGAGGCTGGGCACGCAGCTCGGCCAGGGCCTGGGCCAGGGGAAGCCCGCGTCGGTAGAGATGTCGCCAGGCTTCCCGCAGCGCCACCAGCTGCTCACCGCCATCGCAGTCGGCCAGGCCACTGCGCTGCAGGCCCACCTTGTTGAGGGCCCGGACCCGGGCTGGGTGCCCCTCCACCGTGCAGAAGGGCGGCACATCGCGCTCGATCCGGCTCATGCCCCCCACCATCGCCAGGGTGCCCACGTGCACGAACTGATGGATCCCGAGCACCCCACCGATCACGGCCCGATCGCCGATCACCACATGGCCCGCCACCGCCACACCGTTGGCGATCACGATCCGATCCCCCAGTTCGCAGTTGTGACCGAGATGGCTGTAGGCCATCAACAGATTGCCACTACCCAGCCGGGTCTGCTGGTCACCGCTGGTGGCCCGATTGATCGTGACGCACTCGCGGATGGTGTTGTCGTCGCCCAGCACCACCTCGGTGGGATCCCCGGCGTATTTGAGGTCCTGGGGCTCGAGGCCGATGCAGGCGCCGGGAAAGATGCGATTGCCGCGGCCCATGCGCACCCGGCCATCCAGCACCACATGGGGGCCGATCCAGCAGTCGGGGCCGAGCTGCACCTCACCACCGATCACCGCGTAAGCCCCGACGCTGACGCCGTCGGCCAGCTGGGCCCGCGGGTCCACCACGGCAGTGGGATGGATCTGGGTGGCCATCAATCCACCAGGGAGAACATCAGCTCACCGGAGCAGGCCAACTCCCCATCCACGTGTGCTTCCGCCATCACCTTGCCGAAACGCCGGCGCTTGAGGCTGAGCAGTTGGCAACTGATCACCAGCTGATCGCCGGGCACCACGGGCCGCCGGAACCTCACCCCATCGATCCCGGCGAAGACGAACAGCCCCTTGGGCAGATCAGGCATCTGGGTCACGATCAGGCCACCCACCTGGGCCATCGCCTCCACGATCAGCACGCCGGGCATCAGAGGCCTGCCCGGGAAATGGCCCTGAAACTGGGGCTCATTGAAGGTGACGTTCTTGATCGCCACGGCCCGCTTGCCCGGTTCGTGCTCGATCACCCGATCCACCAGGGCAAAGGGATAGCGGTGAGGCAGCAGACCCTGGATCTGCTCGGCGCTGAGCACCACCGGAGCGGGGGCATTGGCGGAATCAACCACGGGCATCAGGCAGGGGAAGAGGGCAGGGCCGCCAGGGCCGCGGCCAGGGCAGTGTGCAGGCCATGGGAGCCGCGATAGGCGAACACCTGGGCCCGCGGCAGACCAACGAGGGCCAGATCGCCGATCAGATCGAGGATTTTATGGCGCACCGGTTCGTCGGCAAAGCGGAGGGGCGGATTCAGCCACCGATCGCCGTCGCAGACCAGGGCGTTGTCGAGGCCCCCACCCTGGATCAGACCAGCGGCCCGCAACTGCTCCACCTGGGAACGCAGGCCAAAGGTGCGGGCCGGGGCAATCTCAGCCACAAAGCTCTCAGGAGTGAGCGGCAGGGAAAACAGCTGACGGCCGATTGCCGGCTCGCTGAACTCAATCGCCGCCGCCAATGCCAGTCCCTCGGCCGGCAGAGCCGTCACAAAACTGCTGCCCTGGTGAAGGGTGATCGGCGCGGCCGGTGCCGGCGCCGCAGGAACGCTGGCCGCAGGTTCAAGCCCAACCTCGGCGATGGCCTCCACCCAGGGCAGGGCCGAACCGTCGAGCAGGGGGATCTCCGGACCCTCGACCCAGATCTGGGCCTGGGTGATCCCAGTGCCCGCAAGCGCCGCCAGCAGGTGCTCCACCGTGGCGAGGCGGCCGCCCTCCAGTGCCAATGCGGTGCACAGCCGGGCATCCACCACCTGGGCGGGCTGAAGGCGCTGCAGGGGGAGTTCAGGGCGCTGCAGCCATCCCAGCCAGAACCCAGGCTGCTCCGCCGGTGCCAGGCGCACCGTGGCCGAGGCGCCGCTGTGCAGGCCCACGCCACGGCGCTCGGTTTCAGCCGCCAGGGTCCAGCAGCTGGCGTAGGTCTGCGGCCACGCTCCCACTAGAACTTCCAGCCCACGCCGAGGTTGAAGCGCCAATCACCGGTAAAGTCCTGGCTGGCCACCTCCAGACGCAACGGTCCCACCGGGGTGGTGACAATCAGACCCGTGCCGATGGAATAGCCTTCGCCGGGCTTGCCGAGCAGGCCACCGGGATTACCCGGGATCTGGGATTGGGTGCCGAAAGTGGTGCCGGCATCAAAGAACAGTTCGCCGCTGATGATGCTGAAGATTGGGAAGCGGTATTCAATCGTGGCTTCACCGAAACTTTTGCCTACGCCCATGTCACAGTCAAAATAGCCGCGCACGGAGTTGCCACCACCGAGGCAGAACGCCTCATAGGGAGGAATGTCGCTACCCACCAGGGTGCCCGCCGTCACCTGGAACGCCAGAGCCTGCTTGCAATCAGCCGTTTCGCCGGGCTTGGGCCTGCAACCCTTGTAAATCTTCAGCCAGTTCACCGGAATGTAGTGGGTAAAGCTGGCGCGAATCCGGTTGAAGGTGGGCGAGTTCTCGCCCACGGAGAGAAACTGTTCCGAGCCAACACTGAAGAAATTGCCACTGGTGGGGTTGCGCGGATCGTTGAGCGTGCTGTAAGTCGCGCCAACCCGGAAACTGAGTAACTGGTTTTCGGAAGCACAGTTGAAAGCCAGGCAGATGACATTGGCACCATCGCTGGTGTCAAATGAACCATCAGATTCAATATTGCCAACGACACCCTTGCTGTACTTGGTGCCAGAGAAGTTCATCGGCGTCACCTCCTGACCACCAAAGGCCAGGATCAGATTCCAGGGTGCCTTCTTGTAGGGGTTGCCGCCATTCAGAGGCCTCACAAATTGCACATTGGCACCCACCCGCTGGATCGCCACCGTGTCGAAATTGGTGGTACCAACCCCCTGGTTTGAGCCCGGCGGGTCCTCATCGAATGATGTGACCACATCAAAGTCAGCTCCATTGAAATTCTGGAGCTGATAGGTGAATGAGCTGTTCTCGCTCTGGAAGATCTGGGGCACCTCCCGACTGAAGAACACCCGCGCGCGGAACGAGGTGCGATACTTGTTGTCCTTGATCCAGGGATCGGTGAAGGTGATGTCACCCAGACCTCCAAACTGGCCATAGGAGAAGTTGGTACCCAGGTCCCAGGCACGACCAAACAGGTTGCTGTCCTGCAGCTGGATCTGTCCGAACACACCCTGGGTTTGGCTGTAACCGATACCACCGGAGAGGGAGCCGCTGGATTGCTCCACAATGCCCAGAACGATCACCACCCGGCCCGGCTCACCTGCCACGGGCTGGAGCGTCACCTTCACATCGCTGAACAGGCCAGTGCCGTAGATGCGCTTGATGTCCTCCTCAAGCTGGCGGCGGTTGAACAGCAGGCCAGGCTTCAGGGACACCTCGCGGGTGACCACCCAGGGCTTGGTCTTGCCGCGGATCGGCTCGCCTTTGTCGTTGGTGGCCTGCCCCTCCTTGTTGACGAACTGCACCTGTACGTCCTCGACCGTGCCCTCCCGCACCAGCAGCTCCACGACCCCATCGGGACTGACCCGGGTTGGGCCCGTCACCCGGGCCAGGGAATAGCCCTGGTCGGAATACCACTTCTGCAGCTCCTGCATGCGGCTCTGCAGGGCATTGAGGTTGAGGGTCTGGCCGTATTCCGCGGCGAAGGTGTCCTTCACCACCTGCTCCGGCAGCTTCACATCGGCCGGATCGAGGCGCACGCTCTGCAGCACCGGATTGGCCACCACCGTCACGATCAGGCGCACGCCCAGGGGGCCATCCACCGGCTGGATGCGCACATCGGAGAACCAACCACTGGCATAGATCGCCGAAAGATCGGTCTGCAGCTCGCTGCGGGTCACGCTGGTGCCCGGGGTGGCGGCCATGGCGGCATAGGCGGCCAGCTCAAGGCGATCGCGTTCGGGATGGCCTTCCAGACCTTCGAGCACCACCTCAGAGATGAGCACGCGAGGCTCCACCGACAGGGCCGGCTGCACTGCCTTCGGCGCCGGCTGGGCCTGGGATGGCTGCTGCTGGGGGGCTGGCTGGGCCTGGGCAGGGGGCTGGGCCTGCGGAGTGGGTGTGCTCTGCGGAGTGGGTTGGGCCTGCGGAGCCTCGAACGGATTGTCGATCTGTTCGGAAACAGGCCTGCCGTCAGGGGGTGCGTTCTGGCCCGTCGGGCTCTGCTGGGCCAGGGCCGGTGCGGCTGCCCACAGGGTCAGCCCCATCAGGGGCAGGGCGAGCTTGGGTCCCAGCGAACCAGCCATCAGCCTCGAGATCGGATGCGGCCAGGCCGCAAATGCCGAGACCTTACCGGTAGATGCGGGGCTGCGGACAGGCCCCCTGGACCCGTTTGAGAACCTCCCCGTAGGCCTCCACGACCCCGCCCAGATCCTGGCGGAAGCGGTCCTTGTCGAGGATGCGGTCCTGTAGATCCTCCACCGCCACATCCCAGAGGCGGCAGGTATCAGGACTGATTTCATCCGCCAGCACCAGCTGGCCGTCGAGGCTGAATCCCAGCTCCACCTTGAAGTCCACCAGCTCAAGTCCCACCCCGGCGAACAACTGGCGCAGGGCGTCATTGATGCGGAAGGCCAGTTGCCCGAGCTGCTGGCGCTGTTTGGGTGTCAACAACCCGAGTCGCTCCAGGCGCGTCTCGGTGAGCAGGGGATCCCCAAGGGCGTCGTCTTTGTAATACAGATCGAGCAGCGGTGGATTCAGCGGGGTTCCCGCCGCGATCGGCAGCTGACGACAGAGCGAACCGGCTGCCCGATTGCGGATCACCACCTCCACGGGCACGATCTCAACAGGCCTCACCAGCATCCAGGTGGAGCCCCGCTCCCCTTCCGCCACTCCGAGGAAATGGGTGGGGATGCCACAGCCGATCAGGTGTTCAAAGATCAGCGCCGAGATCTGGCAGTTGAGCTGGCCCTTCCCAGCCAGCTGGGCCTTCTTCTGAGCGTTGAAGGCGGTGGCGTCGTCCTTGAACTCCACGGCCACCAGATCCGGCTGGTCGGTGGCGAACACCCGCTTGGCCTTGCCCTCGTGCAGCAGCGATCCGACCGAATAGGAACTCATGGCAGCGCAGCAGGACTGGAGGGGTCGGTGGGAGATGGAGTGGCGGCATGGCCGCCGGGCTCGCGGGGCGAGCGCAGCCGCTGCTCCAGCTCAGGCTGGGGGCGCAGCTGCCACTCACCGTAGGCATCGTCGATCCGGGGACTCAGCCGCAGGCGCCGCTGCACCGCCTGGCTGCCCCAAGGCTCCCCATCGCCCAGCGCGATCTGCTGGTCGAGCAACTGGGCCACGAGCCCCCAGGCACCAGCCTCAGCCGCCTGCTCCACAGCCCGCTCCAGCAACTGCTGGCGCTGGGCCGTGGGCAGCTCCTGGGCGAGGGCCGCGGCCCGCCCAAGTCGGGCCGCCCCAACGGCACCGCCGCCCCCGCCACTCACCAACACGTTGGCCGCCTGCTGCGACCAACCCAGCGCTTCGAAGTGATCGGCGAGCAGATCCAGGGCAGGGCGATGGGCCGTGGGCGATACCGGCAGCGGCAGGGCCGCCAGGCTGGCCAGATCGCCGGCCGCCAGATGCCAGAGCGCGTCGGCCGCCTGGCGATGGTCAAGACCAGCCTGGGCAGCCTGCCAGCGCATCAACAGCCAGAGCTGTCGATCCGCGCCAGGGGCCGGACTGAGGCGATCCAGCACCTGGAGGGCACCGGCGGGAGCCCGGCAGGCCAGCAGCGCCTCGGCCCGGGCCAACAGCGGCCGCAGCGGCTCGGCAGCACGGGGCGACTGCAGCAACTGCTGCTGCACCTGCCGCAGCGCTGGGGCATCACCGGCAGCCACGGCGACCTGACAGGCCTCGATCGCCACCTGAAGGGGATCGCCCGACGCCGGTTCCGCCCTTGCAGAGACGCCGGTGACGGTCGCGGCGGCCCCCATCGCCAACAAAGCTGCGGACAGCGACGGAAACCACCAGCGGGCCCAAGACCTGCGCCGGGGGGTACTGGGCAGGGCAGACCAGCGGGAAAATGGGACAACGCCGGCCGCCATGACCAGATCCCTGGGCTTGCGCCCCGCGCAACGGCGCTCAACCTAGGGGAGCCGCGCCGGTCCATCCTTTCCTGTTCCGCCCCCTGCACTCCCATGGCACCAGCGCCGGCATCCCCATCCCTCTCCAGCCCCGCGCGGATCCTGGTGGTGGGCGGCGGTGGACGCGAGAACGCCCTGGCCTGGGCCCTCATCCGCTGCCCGGGGGTGGAGCAGGTGTGGGTGGCCCCCGGCAACGGCGGCACGCCCGATCTGGCTGGGTGCCAGCAGCTGGCGATCGCCGAATCCGACCACACCGGCCTGCTGGCCGCCTGCCGGGAACACGGCATCGAGCTGGTGGTGGTGGGGCCTGAGGCGCCCCTGGCCGCCGGCCTGGCCGACACGTTGCGGGCTGAGGGATTCCCCGTGTTCGGGCCCGGCGCCGATGGCGCCCAGCTGGAAGCCAGCAAGCAGTGGGCCAAGGCACTGATGCAGGAGGCCGGGGTGCCCACCGCCGGCTACTGGAGTGCCAGCAGCGAGGCCGAGGCCCTGGCCGCCCTGGAGGCGCAGGGCCAACCCCTGGTGGTGAAAGCGGATGGACTGGCGGCCGGCAAGGGCGTCACCGTGGCCGAAACACTGGATGAAGCCCGCGCCGCCATCGCCGAGATCTTCAGCGGCCGCTTCGGCGAGAGCGCCGGCGCCTCCCTGGTGCTGGAGGAGCGCACCCACGGGCCCGAGGTGTCGGTGTTTGCCCTCAGCGACGGCCAGCGCCTGGTGCTGCTGCCCCCGGCCCAGGACCACAAACGGATCGGCGAAGGTGACACCGGCCCCAACACCGGCGGCATGGGCGCCTACGCCCCGGCGCCGCTGCTGGATGCGGCAGGCATGGAAGAGGTGCGCCAGCTGGTGCTGGAGCCCACCCTGAAGGCGTTGCGGGCGCGCGGCATCGACTACCGCGGCGTGATCTACGCCGGCCTGATGCTCACGGAGAGTGGGCCGAGCGTGATCGAGTTCAACTGCCGCTTCGGCGATCCCGAGTGCGAAACCCTGATGCCCCTGCTGGGCCCGGAGCTGGCGGCGGTGCTGCTGGCCTGCGCCCAGGGGAGCCTGGACATGGCACCGCCCCTCTCGATCGCGCCGGGCTGCAGCGCCTGCGTGATCGCCGCCGCCCACGGCTACCCCGGTGAGATCCGCAAGGGTGACCCGATCGCCAGCACGCTGGAACCGGGCGACAGCCTGCAGCTGTTCCACGCCGGCACCCAGCGGGATCCCCAGGGCCAGTGCCGCACCAGCGGCGGTAGGGTGCTGGCGGTGGTGGCCCAGGACGACGACTTCGATGCCGCCTTCGAGCGGGCCTACGCCGGGCTCGCCCAAGTGCACTTCGAGGGCATCACCTTCCGCCGCGACATCGGCCACCAGGTGCGCAGCCGATGACCAGCCCAGGCGCCCAGGCCCCATCCCCGGCCAACTGGCGGCAGCGGCTGGGCCGCTGGTGGGCCGAGTTCAGCCTGCAGACCAAGCTGCTGGCGGTGGCCACCCTCGTGGTGAGCCTGCTGATGACCGGCATCACCTTCGGTGCCCTCAACGGCATCCAGCGGGACGCACGCATGAGCGACACCCGCTACGCCCGCGATCTGGGCCTGCTGTTGGCCGCCAACGTGACCCCGCTTGTGGCTGAGGGCAGCGACCGCCAGCTGGCGGCGGTGGCCGAGCGCTTCTGGGGCTCGAGCAGCAGCCTGCGTTATATCTTTTTCGCCGATCCCGAAGGTGTCATCTACCTCGGGATCCCGGTGGGAGCCAACAACGGCGGCAGCAGTGAGCTGCTGCTCAGTCGCCGGCTGGAGCTGCCCGCCGACATCCAGAAACGCCAGGGCAGCCCCCTGATCCGCCAGCACCTCACCCCGGATGGGCAGGTGACGGATGTGTTCGTGCCGCTCAGCAGCGATGGGCGATATCTGGGGGTGCTGGCCCTTGGCATCAACCCCAACGAGACCCTGATCGCCAGTGCCGCCCTCACCCGCGAGGTGACCGTGGCGGTGTTCATCTCGATCTGGGTGCTGGTGATCCTGGGCTCGGTGTTCAACGCCCTCACGATCACCCAACCGGTGAAGGAGCTGCTGCGCGGCGTGCGCCAGATCGCCGGCGGCAACTTCGAGGCCCGCATCGCTCTGCCCGTGGGCGGTGAGCTGGGCGAGCTGCTCGATGGCTTCAACACCATGGCCGCCCAGCTAGAGGCCTACAAGGCTGCCAACATCGAGGAGCTCAAGGCCGAGCAGGTGAAGCAGCAGTCGCTGATCGCCACCATGGCCGATGGGGCCGTGCTGCTCGATGCCGAGGGGGCAATCGTGCTGGTGAACCCCACCGCGCGCCGCCTGTTCCGCTGGGAGGGGCGCAAGCTGGAGGGCAATGAATTGATCGAGGAACTGCCTGAGCGCGTTGCACTGGAGCTCCTGGCCGCATTGGAGAGCGTGATCAGCAACGAACGCGACTCCACCGACGTGCGCTGCAGCTTCGGGGAGCCCCCCCGCACCCTGCGGATCGTGCTCCAGGCCGTGCGCGATGCCAGCGGCGAGAGCCTCAAGGGCATCGCCATGACGGTGCAGGACCTGACCCGCGAAGTTGAGCTCAACGCGGCCCAGAGCCGCTTCATCAGCAACGTGTCCCACGAGCTGCGCACGCCGCTGTTCAACATCAAGAGCTACGTGGAGACGCTGCACGACCTGGGCGACCAGCTGAGCGAGGAGGAGCAGCGCGAATTCCTCGGCATCGCCAACGCCGAAACCGATCGCCTCACCCGCCTCGTCAACGATGTGCTCGATCTCTCCAGGCTGGAATCCGACCGGCAGTGGAGCTTCGAGCCTGTGGAGGTGGCTCCGGCGATCGAGCAGACCCTGCGCACCTACCGGCTCAACGCCGACGACAAGGGGGTCAGCCTGGTCCACAACGTGGAACCGCAGCTGCCACGGGTGCTGGCCAACTGGGACCTGCTGCTTCAGGTGTTCGACAACCTGGTGGGTAATGCGCTCAAGTTCACCCCCCAAGGGGGCCAACTGATGGTGCGGGCTTACCCCTGGCCCGACCAGTGCCCGCTGCTGCCCCCGCCGCAGGAAACGCCGGAGCACCCCAGCTGTGCCATCACCTCACCGCTGCCGCGGCTGCGCATTGAAATTGCCGACACCGGCTGCGGCATTGCGGCGCCCGATCAACAGCGCATCTTCGAACGCTTCTACCGGGTTGAAAACGCAGTGCACACCGAGGCCGGTACCGGCCTGGGGCTCTCGATCGTGCGCGGCATCTTGGAGAAACACGGCACCAGGGTGCAGATGGTGAGCGAGCCGGAGGTGGGCACCACCTTCTGGTTCGACCTGCCCCTGGAACATGCCGATGGCGACGAACTGCGGCTGCAGGCGGAGCGGCAGGCCAGCAAACTGGAGGCTGTGGTGACTGTAAGCTGAAGCTTAGCGTCAGTCGGCGTCGACGCCCCGCACAATCCTTGCCAGCTCACTGCGCTCATCGGTGGTGACCCGGTGGGGCACGCCGGAAATGATGCGCTCGAAGTTGGAGAAAGAATCCTTGATCTCCGGCCCGTTGCTGGTGATCACAAATTCGCGGATGCCCTTGTCGTGCCAGGAGCCACGCATCTTGAACACGTTTAGAGCCCGGGCCATCTCGCCACGGATCTCCACGTATTGCAGCAGCAGAATCGTGTCGGTGATCGTGGAGATATGGGAGTCGGTGATCGAGTGACTCCCCATGAATTCCTCGGAAGTGTTGGTGAAGAAACCTGCAATCTCCTCCTGCTTGGCGTAGCCTGTGACACCAATCACAAACTGGCGGAAGGCATTGTGACTGACGCCACGCGCAAGAGCTGAAAGCGAATCAATGGCCATGCGCGATGGCTTGAACTGACTGATCTCAGTTTTGATAATCTGCAGGTGATCCTCCAATCCCGTTGATTCGGGATAGGCGCAGATGATCTTAAGCAGACCGTCCTGCTCCATCTGCTCGAAATCGATTCCCCAGCTGGTGGCATTGCGCAACAGCTGGGCTCGCGATTCCTCATAGGCAAACAGAATGGCCCGCTCCTTGCTGCGACAGGCATCTTCGATGAACTTGGAAACGAGCAGGGTTTTGCCAGTACCTGTGGCACCGGTGGCCAGAATGATGGAATCCTTGAAAAAACCACCTCCGCACATCTCGTCGAGCTTCGGCACACCCGAGCTGAGACGCACATTGGAACTGCGCTGGGTGAGCCGCATGGCTCCAAGCGGAAACACACTCATCCCATGGCTGCCCATGGTGAAGGGGAATTCACCCTTCATGTGAGTAGTGCCCCGCAACTTGAGGATCTCCACCGTGCGACGCCGTCGCTCACCCTCGAGCACGTTGCGCAGGATCACCACATTGTCGGAGACGAACTCCTCAACCCCGTACCGAGCAATCGGACCGTATTCATCGATTCGCTCCGTGGTCATCACGGTGGTGACACCGATCTCCTTGAGCCTGGCAATCAGCCGGAAGATCTCGCGCCGCACCACCGACACGGCATCGTATTGCTGGAACACGGCAGTGATCGAATCGATCGCAACCCTGCGGGCCTTATACTTACGGATCGCGTAGTTGATGCGCTCAATCAAGCCCGAAAGATCAAAGCTTCCAGCCACATCCTGGCCCTCAGGATCAGGAGAGGCATCAAGAATAAACAGCTTGTCCTGCTCCACCAACTCCTGAAGATTCCAGCCGAAACTGGCAGCATTACGCAGAATGTCGAGCGGCGACTCTTCAAAAGTAACGAAAATTCCGGGCTCGTTGTACTGAAGAATCCCGTTGTAAAGAAAATTGAGCGAGAGAACGGTCTTTCCTGTACCCGACGTACCGCTGATCAGAGTGGATCTGCCGATCGGCAGTCCGCCATGGCACACATCATCGAATCCCTCGATCCCGGTGGGCAGCTTCTGCACCTGCAGGAGCTG
The DNA here is from genome assembly GCA_044235095.1 of Prochlorococcaceae cyanobacterium. GTDB lineage: Bacteria > Cyanobacteriota > Cyanobacteriia > PCC-6307 > Cyanobiaceae > NIES-981. The sequence goes on from JBIIIC010000007.1 coordinate 50,630, forward strand.
GGAGGATGGTGGGCTGGTATCCGTCATGAACGGGCAGGAAGAACAACAAGCGATCGGAGAGAAGGGGATCGAACCTGACCCCCGTGGGCGGGCTATCCGGGATCCTGCCCCAACAGCTTGCCGGGTGGGTCGCCAGGGCGGTCGGCAGCAGCCAACCCATCAGCCAGCAGAGTCTCCTCCGTGAGCTCCTCGTAAAGGAGATCCAGGCCGATCAACACCCGCTCACGATCACTGAGATCGCCAATGATGCGTCGAACCGGCGGCGGCAGGATTTTGGCCAGGGTAGGGGTGGCGAGAATCTTGTCCTCTTCGGCGAGCTGTGGATTTTTCAGCACATCGATCACCTTAAGCGCGTAGACCCCTTGAAACTCAGTTTCCAGAATATTGCGGAGAGTTTTCAATGCACGCATTGAATTAGGGGTATTACCCGCCACATAGAGTTTGAGGATGTAGGTCTTGCGTGGAGACATCGGATAGACCTCCGGTCAGGCCAGGGATGGTTCGGGATTGGTCGTGTGTGGCAACATCGAAATGGGCGCATCGGGAGGAATCGAGCGGCGATACATCTCGCAGAGGTGGGCCATCACATCCAGCAGGGTGAGCCTGTAGTCCTGGAGAAATTCCGCTTTGTGTCCCTCCAGCTTGAGCTGCTTGGAAAATCCGTCAATCAAATTCATGTGAATCTCAACGGTCTTGGTGATCGGCAGGTCACTGAAGAAGGCGGTGTTCACAAAGCTCTCCAGTGCCTGGTTGGCCGCCGCTGGATCGCGGAAGTAACTGAGCAGCAGATCGCGGTACGTGCGCTCCAGTGATCGCAGGAGTTCCTCGCGCTCCGTGGCCGGCAGATTGCGCAGGAAACGGGAGGGGTCCCGCTTGTAGAAGACCCCCAGGAAACCCAGGCGATCCTTGAGCCGGTTGGCCAGCTTCCAGCGCTCGGGGGTCTCCGGCCGACTGGCCTCGCCGGCGCTACCCGGAGTTGCCGCATCGGGCCCGGGACCGTGGCGCAGGAACCGGGAGACCGCCGCGTCGAGGCTGTAGCTGAGCTGCTCCAGTTGATCGGGGGGCAGATGCACCTCGGCGCTGTGCAGCTCGGTGGTGCCGCTCACCGCACCGATCACCACCGCCGGCAGCACCGGTCCGGTGTCGCGCAGGGCCAGGCAATCGTCCGGCGTGAGCAGGCCCTGCTCCAGCAGCAGGGCATCGAAATCGTCGCGGCAGGCCTCCAGATCCCGCAACGGATCGGGTGATGGGGCAATCGGCACCAGCCGGCAGCGACTGCCCACCAGCCAGTGCGCGCAGGCGGCCAGCAGGCGGGGATCCCGAATCAGGGCCGCCACGGTGAGAGCAGGCGCCGCCTGATCCGACGTGGGGACTGCTGTGATGCCGGGATCCGGGAGACTGGAATCAGACACGCGCTCGGTCATGGACCGCGCCAGTGGCCCCCAAATCTTGACGAAACGGCAGCCGAAACGGGAAGATCATTGTTTGTCTTCCATTTGTGTGCGTCAGGCCAACGGCGCTCTCGTGAGCTGTGCTGCCTGCGGCATGGGTCCGAGCTCTGTTTTCAATGAGCTTCCTTCCGAAGGTGCCTGCCTGACCACGCCCCTGCTGCCATGAGTTCCACCCCCACCTCCACCAGCGCCGCCGCCGGCCCCTACGCGATCGTCGAGGCCTCCGGCCAGCAGTTCTGGCTGCAGCCCAACCGCTATTACGACCTCGACCGCCTGTCAGCCGAGGTTGACAGCACCGTGACTCTCGACAACGTGCTGGTGGTGAACGACGGCAAGGCCGCCACCCTCGGCCAGCCCTATGTGAAGGGCGCCAGCGTGGAGCTCAAGGTGATGGCCCATCGCCGCGGCCCCAAGCTCATCGTCTACAAGATGCGCCCCAAGAAGAAAACCCGCCGCAAGAACGGCCATCGCCAGGAGCTCACCCGGGTGATGGTTCAGTCGATCTCCGTGGCAGGCAAGGCCATTGGCTGAGCGCCGCGCGCACGCCAAGCCGGCGAGCGACGCTCCCTTCTGACTCCCACGTTTCTGAAGACTCCTTTTCCTGATTCCCCATGGCCCACAAGAAAGGCACAGGCTCCACCCGCAACGGCCGCGACTCCAATTCCAAGCGTCTGGGCGTCAAGCGTTACGGCGGTGAGAACGTGAGCGCCGGCTCGATCCTGATCCGCCAGCGCGGCACGTCCGTTCTGCCTGGAGTCAACGTGGGTCGCGGCTCCGACGACACTCTCTTCGCCCTCACCGATGGCGTGGTGAGCTTCGACACCATCAAGCGCGGCCTGCGCACCCGCAAGCGCATCAATGTGGCCGTGGCCTGAGGCCACTCTGGCCGATGCCGACTCACTCCAGCCGGCGGGGCCCCGCCGGTTTTTTTGTGGCCTCACGCGCACCTGCCTGGCGCTCAGCCCATCAGCCGATAGGCACGGGTGGTGATCAGATAGGGGTGGAACACCTCGAGGAAGCGGCTCTGCAGGGTGCGGAAGAAGCGCTCCACCAGGGCTGGATCGTCGAAGTGGAAGGGGTATTCGCCGGCGAACCCCTTGAAGAAATACCAGTTGAGCAGCGCCGTGGCGTCAGGCGCCATGCGTTCGGAGAAGCGCTGAAGCTGGCCGGCCGGATCGGCCAGGTGCTCCAGCACATCGAGGCACACGATCGTGTCGAACTGCCGCGGCAGGGCCGGATCATCCATGTCGCGGAAGCAGCGCAGCTTGGCCTCCAGGCCCAGGTCCTCGGCGCGGGCCGCCACAAAGGCACGGTTGTGGGGGTTGAGATCCACAAACCACACCGTCTCCACCTGGGGCAGGGCAGCGGCGGCCAGGGCGTGGCTGCCGATGCCGCCGCCGAAATCGAGCACCTGGCCGCGGGCGAAGCGCTGCTGCAGGCGCAGGGTGTCGGCGATGTAGTCGGCACTGCCCAGGTGCCAGGCGGCCAGCTCGATCAGGTGACCGGTGCCCACTGTCTCCTCGTAGAAGGCGCTGGCCTGCTCCGGGTCGAAGGCGCCTGGGTGCAGGGCAGCCAGATCGGCGGTGCTGGAGGGCAGTCGCTCGGCCAGCTCCGCCTCATTGAGCCCCAGGAAAGCCGCCAGCTGCTGGCGCAGGGCAAAGCCATCGGCCAGGAAACGCTCCACCCCCAGATCACCCATGGCCGTTGCCAGAGCCTGCGCTCCCCGTGCTGCCCCCATGCCCGCCCCCATGCCCACTGTCGCTGCGTTGGAGGCCAACCTACGGGGCCAGCTCCGCCTTCACCTCAGCTCTCGCCGAGCTCCGCCCCGTCGCCCGGCACCGCCAGCCAGCGCCTGAGCCAACCCACCAGCACATAGAATGGGAGGGTGTCGGCCAGGGCCGCAACCGCCTTGAACAGGTAGCCGCTGGCGATGAAACCGGCCAGCTGGGGCGCCACCGGCTCCTCCGGATGCAACGGCAGCACGTGGTTGGCGTAGTGGCTGATCAGCACCACGGCACTGGTGTCCACCAGCTGGCTCACCAGGGTGGAGCCGTTGTTGCGCAACCACAGGGCCTTGCCGCCGCTGAAACGCTTCCAGAAGTGGAAGAGGCGCACATCGGTGAACTGGGCGGCGAGGTAGGCAACCATGGACGCCCCCACCGCTCCGAAGGCCAGCCGCCGCACCTCGAAGAACGTGGTCTCCGGCGCCCCGTCCAGGCCCGGCAGCACGCCGCCAAGCCAGAGGATCAGCACGATCCAGCCGTTGAGTGCCAGCCCCACCCACACCAGCTGGCCCGCCTTCTCCTCCCCCCAGATCTCACTGATCAGGTCGGTGCACAGAAACGTGACCGGGTAGGGCAGGGCCCCTACCGCCACCACGATCGGCCAGGAGCCGATGCTGCCCAGCTGCAGGAAGCGGGTGAGCCCCAGGATGTTGAGCATGCCCATGGTGCCCAGGAAGATCCCGGCCAGCACCAGAAAGGCCAGATCACGGCGCTGCTGCAGGGTCACAGGAACCCGTCGTGGGACGCTGCAAGCCTGGCAGTACGGCACCGGTGTGTCGCCGATCCCTGATGACCAGCACTGAGCATGAGCAGCACTGAGCAACCCTGCGGCTTCCTGGTGCTCGACAAACCGGCCGGCCTCAGCTCCCACGCCTGCGTGGCCCGGGTGCGAAGGGCCTACGGGCTCAAGCGGGTGGGCCATGGCGGCACCCTGGATCCGGCGGTGACGGGCGTGCTGCCGATCGCCCTGGGCCCGGCCACCCGGCTGCTGCCCTACCTAAACGGCGACAAGGCCTACCGGGGCGTGGTGCAGCTGGGCACCAGCACCAACACCGACGACCTGGAGGGCGAAGTGCTGGAGCGTCACCCCGTGCCGGCGCTCAGCGCGACCGAGCTGGAGGCGGCCCTGGCGCCGTTCCGCGGGGCGATCGAGCAGGTGCCGCCCCAGGTGTCGGCGGTGCACGTGGATGGGGTGCGGGCCTACAAGCGGGTGCGGCAGGGCGAGAGCCTGGCGCTGGCGGCCCGGCCGATCACGATCCACAGCCTGGAGCTGCTGGGCTGGGATCCGACCTCGGGCCAACTGGAGCTGGCGCTGCGCTGCTCAGCCGGCACCTACGTGCGCGCCCTGGCCCGCGACCTGGGGGCGGCACTGGGCTGCGGCGGCGCCCTGGCGCGGCTGCGGCGCACCGAGGCCCTCGGCTTCACGCTGGAGCAGGCGGTGCCCCTTGATGCCCTCGACGCCGCACGGGATGGAGGTGGCCCACCGCCGCTGCTCGACCCATTGGCACCCCTGGCCCTCTTGCCTCACCACCGGCTCAGCGCCGAAGAGCAGGCCGGCTGGCGCTGCGGCCGCGCCCCCCAGCTGCCGGCCGCCCTGGCGGGGTTGGCCCCGGATGCGCCCGTGGTGGTGCTCGATCCGGATGGCAATCTGGCCGGCATGGCGCGCGGCGCCGAGGGCGTGCTGCAGCCGAAGCTGGTGCTCGACGCCGCCGGCTGACGGCCCGCCCGCAGCCGCGTCAGCCGCCTGCACTCCCTGCTGTTTTCTTCCGCACTCTCCGATGGCCGGCCACAGCAAGTGGGCCCAGATCAAGCGCACCAAGGCGGTGGTCGACGCCAAGCGCGGGGCCCTGTTCACCAAGCTGGGCCGCGAAATCATGGTGGCCGCCCGCGGCGGCAGCGACCCGGCCGGCAACTTCCAGCTGCGCACGGCGATCGAGAAGGGCAAGGCAGCTGGCCTGCCCAACGCCAACATCGAGCGGGCGATCGCCAAGGGCGCCGGCCAGCTGGCGGGCGAGGGCTCGGCCTTTGAGGAGGTGCGCTACGAGGGCTATGGCCCCGGCGGCGTGGCCGTGCTGGTAGAGGCCTTCACCGACAACCGCAACCGCACCGCCGCCGACCTGCGCCTGGCCTTCAGCAAGCACGGCGGCAACCTGGGCGAAACCGGCTGTGTGGGCTATCTGTTTGAACAGCGCAGCGTGGCGCGGCTGGCCAGTGCTGGCGGCGCCGCCCTGGCCGAAGAGCCGCTGCTGGAGGCTCTGCTGGCCCTGGAGGAGGCCGGCGGCCCGGCGGTGCTGGGCTACGAGCTGGAGGGCGAAACCGCCGAGGTGTTCGCCGCCTTCGCCGACCTGGAGGCCCTGCAGGACGGCCTGCGCCGCCAGGGGCTCACCGTGACCAGCTGGGAGGACCGCTGGATTCCCCAGACCGCCTGCCCGCTCAGTGATCCGGAGGCCCTGCGCCGCTGCCTGCGCATGCTCGATGCCCTCGACGACCTCGACGACGTGCGCAGCGTAACCAGCAACCTGGAGGCAGATGAGGCCCTGATCGAAACCGCCCTGGCGGGCTGAGACACGCCCGCTCAAGCCCCCTGATCAGGGCCGGCTCGGTGGTCTCAGGGAGCCCCTACACCCAGCGCCGCCCGATCCGCCACCAGGGTCACCGCTGGATGCCCCTGCAGCCAGCTGGCCGGCAGCTCCGCGCTGGGGGGCTCGTGCAACAACCGCGCCAGCACCGGGGCCTTGGCCGCACCGGTCACCACCAGCAGGATCCGTTCAGCCGCCAGGATTTCGGCCAGGCCCAGGGTGATCGCGCGGGCCGGCACGGCGGCTGGATCAGCACCGAAGGCAGCGGCATTCTGGCGGCGGGTGGTGGGGCAGAGCTCCACCACGCGGGTGGCGGCAGCGGCACCGCAGGGAGGCTCGTTGAACCCCACGTGGCCGTTGAGCCCCAGCCCCAGCAGCTGGAGGCCGATCCCGCCCGCCGCCGCCAGAGCGGCGGCGTAGCGGCAGGCCTCAGCGGCCGGATCGGCTGCCAGCCCGTCGGGCAATCGCACCCTCCCGGGATCCAGGCCCAGGGGTGCCACCAGATGGCGGGCCATGAAGGCCGTGAACGAGCCGGAATCGCCAGGCCCCAGGCCCACGTATTCATCGAGGTTGAAGCTCTGCCAGCCGGCCAGAAGCCGCTGGCGCTCGGCGGCGCTCAGGGCGCCCAGCTGCGCCACGAGGGCCGCATACACCGGCTCCATCGTGCGGCCCGTAGCCAAACCCAGGGCCCGGAGTGGGGCGCGGCGCCTGAGCCCTGCCAGCAACAGCCCCGCCGCCTGCTCCGCCGCAGCCGCGCCGTCGGCCACCAGCACCAGCTCGAAGCCGCAGGCGGTGCGGGATCGCTCAACGACCGCCATTCAGGCTCAGACTCGTGCCGCGGTAATAGTGCCGCAGGATCTGCTCATGGCTGTGCCCCTTCTGGGCCAGCGCCAGGGCTCCCCACTGGCTCATGCCCACGCCGTGGCCGAAGCCGCGGCCACTCACCAGCAGCGTGGGGCGCGGCACCTGCAGGGACGGCTGGCCCTCCAGCACCGGCACGGGCGGCGGCGGCAGCACGTTGGCCAGGGCAGCCCCAAGCGAACCCACCCCGGAAGTCGTCGGGGATGCCGCGCCGCCGCCAGCACCACCGCTGGCGATCTCGGGCGGGATCAGCTCGAAGCGCACAAGAGTGCTGCGCAGGCCCAGCCGACTGCGCAGCTGGGCACCGCTGAGCAGCAGGCTGCCGCGCGGCCCCACCACCCGCACCTGCCGCACCCGGCCGCTGGCAGTGGTGGCCAGCACATCGAGGCGATCCACTCCGCCGGTTTCGGCAAAGGCCTGTTGCAGCTTCTCCGGCTCCAGCCGCTGCTGCCACTGGTGCACCGGGCTCTGCTGGTCGAAGTCGGGCACGCTCACCAGGTAGGGCAGCTGCTGGGTCCAGAGGTCACCGCTGTTTTCGGTGACACCACCGGCACTGCTGTGAAACACCGCGTTGGCCAGCTGGCCGCCATAGGTGAGCACCTGGCCGCGGGTGGCCGCCACCGCCTCGCGGGTGGAGGCCGTCTCGGCCTCGATCCCCTTATACACCTGGCTGCTCACCGTGGCGCTCACATCAAACGGAGCATTGGGCTTGCGCTGGCGCAGGGCGTAGGTGCGCGCCGCCACCGCCTGGGCCCGCAGGGCGGGCTGGGGCCAGCTGGCCGGCATCTCACTGCCCACCACGCTGGGCAGGTAGCTCTCCAGCGGCACGTGGTTGATCGCCTGCAGTGCCGCGCCGTTGAGCCGCACCTGCAGACGGCCGCGATAGGCGCGCTGGTTGAGGCTGAAGTCACCGGTGGCATTGAGCTGGGCCGGGGCTGCCGCCTCCAGCCACACCGCTGCCAGCAGCGGCAGGCTGCGGCTGCCGCTGGCGGTTTCGAGCTGCAGGCGGCCCTGCTCCAGCCGCAGGCTGGCCTGCTCGCCGGCCGCCAGGGTGGCCAGCACGGGGGCAGAGCCGCCCTGGCCCTCCTGGCTGCGCAGCTGCAGCGGTCGATCCAAGGCCGCCAGGGGCAGGTCGGTACCCTCCAGCAGCAACACCCGCACCTCGGTGCCCGAGGCAAACACCGGGGCCACCGCCGCCGGCGCCAGCAGCACACCGCCAACCACCACCACGGCAGCGAGGGGAAGCAACACGGTGACGGCGCGGCAAGTGACTAGCCATTGTGGCCGCCATGGCAGCATGCGCCAGAGGCAACGCGGCCGTGCAGGTCACCTTTCTGGGCACCAGTTCCGGGGTGCCCACCCGCGCCCGCAACGTTTCGGCCGTGGCCCTGCGGCTGCCCCAACGCAGCGAACTGTGGCTGTTCGACTGCGGCGAGGCCACCCAGCACCAGTTCCTGCGCAGTGACCTGCGGGTGAGCCAGCTCAGCCGCATCTTCATCACCCACATGCACGGCGACCACGTGTTCGGCCTGCCGGGGCTGCTGGCCAGCCTGGGGCTGGCGGGCACCTGCAGCGGCGTGGATCTCTACGGGCCCGATCCCCTGCGCGACTACCTGGAGGGGGTGCTGCGCACCAGCTCCACCCGCATCGGCTACCCGTTGCGCACCCACAAGGTGAAGGAAGCCGCCCGCAGCGGCGCCGTGCTGCTCGACGACGGCGACCTGCAGGTGCGCTGCGCCCCCCTGACCCACCGGGTGCCGGCCTTCGCCTACCGGGTCGACCAGAAACCGCGCGCCGGCCGCTTCGATGTGGAGCGCGCCCGAGCTCTGGGCATTCCACCGGGGCCGATCTACGCCGAGCTCAAGGCCGGCCGCACGGTGACGCTCGACGACGGCCGCATCATCAATGGCGCCAGCCTCTGTGGACCCGAACGGCCCGGAGCCAGCGTGGTGTACTGCACCGACACCGTGTTCTGTGAGGCGGCTGTGGAGCTGGCCGCCGGCGCCGACCTGCTGATCCACGAGAGCACCTTCGCCCATGGCGAGGCGGAGATGGCGATCGCCCGCCAGCACTCCACCAGCACCATGGCCGCCCAGACGGCCCTGGCGGCCGGTGTGAAGCAGCTCGTGCTCACCCATCTCAGCCCCCGCTACATGCCGGGCAACCCGATGACCCCCGACGACCTGCTGGCTGAAGCCCGGGCGATCTTCGCCAACACGCGCCTGGCCAAGGACTTCCTCAGCATCGATGTGCTGCCGGAGGACACGGATGGGCCTGCGCCGGATGCCGCCTGACGGCGCACCTGAGCCTGCAACAGTTCCCCCGATTCCGGCCCGGAGGCCCCGTCGCCCGTGATACAAGGGCTCCGATGCGGTCTCACCGCCACACCGCCGGCTTCTCCCAATGGCCTCCTCCCGTTTTCTGGCTGTCCTGAGCAGCGCGCAGCGTCTCCTGAGCCAGGGCATCGCCTCCGCCAGTCGCGCGCTGCTGGTGCTGCCCCTGGTGCTGCTGCTCGGTTTTGCCGGCACCGCCCAGGCTGCCCAGTGGACCGCCGAGCAACTCACCGTGCCCGCCGGCCCCAATGGCAGCACGGTGACCTTCACCGAGCAAGAGATCAAGGCCGGCCGCAAGCTGTTCAACAACAGCTGCGGGGAGTGCCACGCCGGCGGCATCACCAAGACCAACCAGAACGTGGGCCTCGACCCCGAGACCCTGTCGCTGGCCACCCCGGCCCGCGACAACGTGGAGGCCCTGGTGGATTACATGAAGGATCCCACCAGCTACGACGGCGAGTATTCGATCGCCGACGTGCACCCCAGCATCCGCAGCAGCGACATCTTCGTGAAGATGCGCGATCTCGACGACGACGACCTGCGCCTGATGGCGGGCTACATCCTGACTGCCCCCAACGTGCAGGGCGTGCAGTGGGGCGGCGGCAAGATCTACTTCTGATCCCGGATCCTGACCCCGGAGCTCCGACCGGTCCTGCCCTCGATCCATCTCTAGAGCCGGTGCTCCCTTGGGCACCGGCTTTTTTGTGACTGCAGCTCAGGGAGCTGGGGGCAGGGGCGCAGGTGGCTGGTGATTGGCTGGATCACAGGACACCGGCTGCTTGCTGTACCACCATTCCTGCAGCTGGGGCGTGAGCCGCACGGCAAATAGGGTGAGCACGGTGCGCGTGGGGCGAGAGCCCGGCTGCAGCAGCTCCACGGCGTAGGAGGGACAGCGTCGGGCTGCCAGATCGGGCACGAACCGCCGGCCGATCCGGCGCCAGCTGGGCTCCTTGCTGCGCCAGGCCAGGCGGCAGCAGGGCCAGGGCAGCTCCTCGCGGTCGAACAGGCGACAGCAGGGACCCAGCACCCAATAGCTGTACTGGCCGCCAGGACTGGTGTGCTCACTGCCGGGCTCCAGCAGCTGCTGGGCCGCCAGAGCAGGCAGGAGGGGAAGCTGGGCGCGCGACATGAAAAAGCCACCCCGAGGGGTGGCAGGGAAGGAATCGCTACGGGGCGAGGGCTCAGTAGAGCTCCTCTTCGGCGTGGGTCTTGATGGTGCAGTCGCTAGTGGGGTAGGCCACGCAGGTGAGCACGAAGCCTGCCTCGATCTGGTCGTCGTCGAGGAAGCTCTGATCGCTCTGGTCCACGGTGCCAGCGGTGATCTTGCCGGCGCAGGTGGAGCAGGCACCAGCACGGCAGGAATAGGGGAGGTCGATGCCCTGCTCTTCAGCGGCGTCGAGGATGTACTGGTCGTCAGGAACCTCGATGGTCTTGTTGAGGCCCTCGCTCTCGTTGATGAGGGTGACCTTATAGGAAGCCATGGAAGGGATTGGGGCTCACAGGCACCTGGTCGATCCGGGCCTGCAGGACCCGCCCTTCATACATCCGCCATGGGCGATTCCCGCTGATTTCCGACACGCCGGCCGGGAAGGCCAATCAAAGCCAGAGCACAGATCAGCGTGCCTTATGTCACACCCGGCCAGGTGCCCGCTCGATCGTCATCAGACCCCACTGGCTCTGCTGGGCGCTGAGCTCGGCCCGCCAGCCATGGCGGGCCAGCACCTGGACCAGGCGCGGCGCCTGCTCCACCAGCAGCCCGCTGAGCAGCCCCAGGCCCGTGGGGGCCAGCACCCGGTCAAAGGCCGGGCAGAGCGCCTCGATCACGGGCGCCAGGATGTTGCAGAGCAGCAGATCGGCCTGCTGGCCGGCCAGCAGGCCCTCCAACTGCTCCACCGAGCCCAGCTCCGCCAGCAGCTGACCGCTGAAACCGCTCACAGCGGCGTTCTCGCCGGTGGCGCGCACCGCCAGGGCATCGGTGTCGACGGCGACCACGGTGGCCGCCCCCTGCAGCAGGGCAGCAATGCCGAGGATGCCGCTGCCGCAGCCCAGGTCGGCCACCCGCTGCCCAGCCAGCCCCCCCGGGAGCTCCGCCAGCGCCTCGATCGCCTCCAGACAGAGGCGGGTGGTGGGATGGCTGCCAGTGCCGAAGGCGCTGCCGGGATCGATGCGGATCACCAGCCGCTCAGCGTGCTCCGGCGGCAGCTCCAGCCAGGCGGGCAGGATCAGCAGGCGCTGGCCCACGGGGTCGGGTTGCCAGTGCTGCTTCCAGCTGAGGCTCCAGTCTTCATCGCTCTGCTGAACCCAGCTGATCGGCGGCAGCTCCAGGCCGAAGGTGGCCGCCAGTGGTGCCAGGGCCGCGTCCAGCTGCCGGCGCTCGGAGGCAGGCCAGTCGACCGCCGGCAGCCAGGCCACCAGCTGGCGCTCCTGGGGGGCCTCCGGGCGATGGCGCAGCGCCACCCGCTGAATCCCCAGCTGGTTGAGTTTCCAGATCAGCGACTCCTCCAGCTCCGGCAGGGCCGGCAGCTCCAAGCGCCACCAAGAGAGAGTCATGGCGTCTACAGGAGCGGGAGAGGGTTCCTGCAGTGTGCCCTCTGGGGGCTCAGAGGGTCACGGGGTGAGCTTCCTGGATGCCGTTGATCTGGTGGATCGTGGCCAGCAGGCTGGCGGGGATGGGGTCGTCGAGGGAGAGCACCATCACGGCGTCGCCGCGCACGATGCGGCGCCCCACCTGCATCGAGGCGATGTTCACGTTGTGCTCGCCCAGCACCGAACCGATCTGGCCGATGATCCCGGGCATGTCGCGGTGGCGCGTGAACAGCATGTGGCGGCTGGGCGCCACATTCACCGGAAACTCATCGATGGTAGTGACCCGCAGCTCGCCCTCGGCGAACACCGAGCCGGTGACGCTGTGGTTGCCCTTGCTGCTGCGCGAACTCAGCTGCAGCGAGCCACCGGCATAGTCGCGGGCCGCATCGTCCTTGACCTCGAGCACATGGATGCCCCGGTCCTTGGCCTCCAGGCTGGCGTTCACGTAGTTGATCGAATCACCCAGGGCGGTGGAGAGCACCCCCTTCAGGGCCGCCACCACCAGGGGCTGGGCAGGGTGGGCGGCGAATTCACCCTGGAGGCGAACCTCCAGCTCACTGATCTGGCCACCGGCCAGCTGGCTGAGCAGCTGGCCGAGGGTTTCGGCCAGCTGCAGGTGGGGCTTGAGCTGCTCCATCACCTCGGCGTTGAGGCCGGGGATGTTCACAGCGCTGCGGGCCGGCAGGCCAAGCAGCACATCGCGGATCTGTTCGGCCACGTCGATGGCCACATTTTCCTGGGCCTCAGCGGTGCTGGCCCCCAGGTGGGGGGTGAGCACCAGCCGCTCCTTCACGCCACGCAGGGGCGACTCGGCCGCCAACGGCTCCTTGGCAAACACATCAAGGGCTGCACCGGCGATCACGCCAGCCTCCACCGCTTCGGCCAGGGCTGCCTCATCCACGATGCCGCCGCGGGCGCAGTTCACCAGCCGGGCGGTGGGCTTCATGGTGCGCAGCAACTCCGCATTCACCAGGTTCTCGGTGTCGGGGGTGCGGGGCAGGTGCAGGGTGATGTAGTCGGCCTGGGCGAACAGCTCGGCCAGGGGCAGCAGCTTCACCTGCATCTGCTGGGCGCGCTCCTCCGACACAAACGGGTCGTAGGCCAGCAGCTCCATGCCCATCGCCTTGGCCACCCGGGCCACATGGGAGCCGATCTTGCCCAGGCCCACCACGCCGAGCTTCTTCTTGTAAAGCTCGTTGCCCACATAGGTCTTGCGGTCCCAGCCGCCGGCCATGGTGCTGGCATGGGCGTGGGGCACGTGGCGCGAGAGCGACAGCATCAGCGCCAGGGCGTGCTCAGCGGCAGCGATGGTGTTGCCTTCAGGCGAGTTCACCACCAGCACCCCACGCTTGGTGGCGGCGGGCACGTCCACGTTGTCGACGCCCACCCCGGCGCGACCGATGATCCGCAGCTTGTCGGCGGCCTCGATGATCTCGGCGGTCACCGTGGTGCCGGAGCGGATCATCAGGGCGTCGTAGTCGCCGATGATCGCCCTGAGCTCCTCAGGTGGCAGGCCGGTGCGCACGTCCACCGTGGCCACCTGGGAAAGGATGTCGATTCCCGCCTGGTCAATGGGATCGGAGACGAGAACCTTGGTCATGCCCGGCGCAACTGCGAGGTGGTGAGGCCGGAGGTGAAGTGTAGTGAGCCGCCAGAATCAGCGCACTGGCAACTGCAGGCTCCGGGTGACGACAAGCGTGGTTATGGTGTTCAAGGAGCGCAGCCGCCTGCAGGAGATGCACGCGGTGCTCAGAGACCTCCAGCCGCCCCTGGCCCAGCTGGTGGCGATCGGTGAAGGAGAAAATCCGATCAGCGCCGTGGCCCGCCTCGACCCGGCCACCACCCGGCGGCAGCGCCAGCGCGCGATGGCCCGCTGGCTGGTGCCCTTCGGGTTCATGGCCGGCCTCACCTTTACCTACATCACCGACCTCGACACCCTGGCCTTCTTCGGCCCCTGGAGCCAGCATCTGTTTGGGGCGCTGCTGGGCATGGGCTCCGGCTTCATGGGGAGCTTCGCCGCCGCCGCCTCGGTGCGCTCGGCCGACGACGACCGCATCCGCGGCCTGCGCAACCGCCTGGAGGAGGGCAACTGGCTGCTGCTGGCCGAAACCCAGCCTGGCGCTGATCTGCCCTGGACCTTGGTGCAGCGGGCCAAGCCCCAGTCGGTGGTGCGACTAGGCGATGGCTGAATCCAAAACCGGCCTGCTGCCCAGGCAGGACCTGCTGGCCGGCAGCCGCGATCCGGCGGCCCTTGAATCGGTGGTGGATGCGGCGGAAACCGCCCTGCGCACCTGGGAGCCCTGCTGGAGCGGATTTGTGGATGGGGCGGTGGCCGAGGAGGCCGCGGAGCGACTGGGCAGCCTCAGCGAACTGACCCTCAACCCGGCGGGCGGTTTCCCCGGATCCGAGCGCTGCTGCCTGCTGCTCCAGCGCAGCGAAGCAGCCCTCGATCCGGCCAGCCTGGAGCCTCCTCTGATCGGGCTGGACATCAGCGGCAATTTTCTGTTCGACCCTGCCGAACCCGCCGACGTGCGCAGCGGCCTGCTGGCAGCAGGCCTCACGGAGGACGCCATCGGCGACATCTGGATGCGCGGCGATCGCGGCGCCCAGGCGGTGGTGCTCCACGCCAGCACCGACCTGTGCAACGGCCGGGAGGCCCTGGTGCGCACCGTGCCGGTGACGCTGACCGTGCGTCCCCTCAACGCCCTGCAGCCCCCTCCCCAGCGGCAGCCCCGCCAATGCCACAGCGTGGAGGCGTCCTGCCGGCTCGATGCGGTGGCCTCAGCCGGATTCGGTGTGTCACGCAGCCGCATGGCCGAGTGGATCAGGGCCGGTCAGGTGCGGGTCAACTGGGAAGCGATCACCAGCCCCAGCAGGGAGCTGGCGGTGGGTGATCGGGTACGGATCAGTGGGCGGGGCGAACTGCGCATCCACGCCATTCAGCCCACCAAGCGGGAGCGCTGGCGCCTGGAGATGACCAGGCTCTAGCAACTCGATGCGCCCCTGACTGCTAAGTTGCCAACGATCAGGAGCAAGTGCTCCGGATCCCCTGGAGCACACAGCTCAAGGGCGATTAGCTCAGAGGTAGAGCACTACCTTGACACGGTAGGAGTCACTGGTTCGATTCCAGTATCGCCCATTCGGTTAGATCAAGAGTTTGATGGCTGGCCTATCTGTCGATTCGCGCAGACTCTGGGAAGGAACGAAGGAAACCTCTTTCCCTGAGCAGAGTCTGCACTGATACTGCAGCCGAATTCGTAGCGCAGCGTTGGCATCGGCACAGCCCATCCTCCCCTCCGATTCTGCTGCCGGCCTCACGGTGGTGGTGGGCCTGGGCCGCTCCGGCCTGGGGGCAGCCCGCCTGATGAAGGCCCAGGGCCGTCCAGTTTGCGTGCTCGAGAGCCGGCGCACCGAGGCCTTGGAGCGCAGCGCCGAGGCCCTGCGGGGCGAGGGGATCGCCGTTGAACTGGGGCTGCCGCTGGAGCAGGCCAGTCTCGATGGGCTGCCTGGGCTACGCACCCAGCCCCTGGAAGCGGTGATCGTCAGTCCTGGAATCCGCTGGGACCATCCTCTGCTCGAGCAGCTGCGCCAGCGCGGCGTGGCGGTGCATGGCGAACTGGTGCCGGCCTGGCGCGCCAGCACCGGCATCCCCTGGATCGGCATCACCGGCACCAACGGCAAGACCACCGTGACCCACCTGGTGAGTCACGTGCTGCAGCAGAGCGGGGTCGACGCACCGATGGCCGGCAATGTGGGCCACTCAGCCGCGGAGCGTGTGCTGGAGCGGCTGCATGACGTGCGAGGCCTGCCCAGCTGGCTGGTGGTGGAAATGAGCAGCTACCAGATCGAAGCGGCGTCGGAGGTGGCTCCACGCATCGGCCTCTGGACCACCCTCACCCCCGACCATCTCGAGCGCCACGGCACCCTGGAGGCCTACCGGGCGATCAAGCGCAGCCTGCTGGAGCGCTCGATGCTGCGCATCCTCAACGCGGACGACCCCGACCTGCGCGCCCATGCCCACACCTGGGACCGGGCCACCTGGATCAGCGCCAGCGGCCGCGACCGGCTGCCCGATGCCTGTCAGGAAGCCCTCTGGATCGAGGGCGCTCAGGTGTGGCAGCGCAGCGCTGGCCAGGAGCGGGCCGTGATGGCTGCCGATGCGCTGGCCATGCCAGGGGCACACAACCGGCAGAACATGCTGATGGCCGCCGCCGCCGGCCTGGCCGTCGGTTTGCGTGGCACCCAGCTGGAGCTGGCCTTTCGCTCGTTTCCCGGCGTTTCCCACCGCCTTGAACGGATTCGCGAGCTTGCAGGGGTGCGCTACTTCAACGACAGCAAGGCCACCAATTACGACGCCGCCGAAGTGGCGCTGCAGGCCCTTCCCGGTCCGCTGGTGGTGCTGGCAGGCGGCGAATCGAAGCGCGGCGACGCCAGCGGCTGGCTCGCGGCGCTGGCACGCCAGGCCCGCGCCGTGGTGTTGTTCGGCGCGGCCCAGGCCGAATTCGAGGGCCTGCTGCAGGGAGCCGGCTTCCCTGGGGTTGTGCACCGCTGCCCAGGCCTGGCTGAGGCCGTGCCGCTGGCGACTGAGCTGGCCCAAACCCACAACTGCAGGGCTGTTCTTCTCTCCCCTGCCTGTGCCAGTTTCGATCAGTACAGTGATTTCGAGGCACGCGGCGATCACTTCCGGCGCTTGGTGCAACAACTCTGAGCGGCTGCAGGCAACACCCTCAGCAGCCCTCGAGGATGTTGAGCATGCCAGAAAGAAGGCCTTAAAATCGATCCCCAGATTCACCAGACGTCATGGCCCACTGGCTGATGAAGAGTGAGCCGGACGTGTACGGCATTGATGATCTCGCCCGTGAAGAGACCACGCTCTGGGACGGCATCCGCAACTATCAGGCCCGCAATTTCATGCGGACAATGGCGACGGGCGATCGGGCCTTTTTCTATCACTCCAATACCACCCCTCCCGGCATTGTGGGTCTGATGGAAGTGATCGAGACCCATCTCGTTGACCCCAGTCAGTTTGATCAGAGCTCCAAGTATTTCGATCCCGCTGCCAGCACGGAAAAACCGCGCTGGGACTGCGCGCGCCTGCGCTATGTGAAGCACTTTCCACAGTTGCTCAGCCTGGAGACACTGCGGAACACCTTCAGCCCCGAGGAGCTAGGGGTCGTGAAGCGGGGCAACCGCCTCTCGATCCTGCCGGTTCCAGACGCCACCGCCAGGCGTCTGCTGACCCTGCTGGATCAAGGCTGATGCGGCCAGGCGCGCCCCCGATTGCGATCCGACGGGCGCTGGAGGAAGGCTGGGCAGCGTTCCGTTGGGCGCCGGGCGTCCTGATGCAGTTCACCCTGCTGCTGGGTGGCATCAACCTGGCGTTTCAGCTCCTGATCCGCTGGAGCACCCAGGCCCAGGCTGCCGCCTCCTACAGCCAGCCCTGGCCGCCGCTGCTGCTGCTGGCCCTGCAGCTGCTGGCCTGGCTGGGCTACTGGCTCAGCAACCTCTGGCTGCTGGTGGGTCTGCTGCGCGGAGCCGAGCTGGCACTGGAGCGTCACCGGCCAGCTCTGGCGAGGCTGCTGCGACTGGATTGGGCCGGCCTGCTCCGGGCCGGAGGCACAGCCGCCCTGGTGCTCCTGCTCCTGACCCTGATTCTGTGGCTGGCGGAGGCCAGCAGCTGGCTGCTGGCGTTGCTGCAGCCGCTGCTCGCCGATCTGCCCAGGATCGCCGGGCTCGCCGTCGGGGTGTATCTGGTCACCGACCAGGTACTGAGCCTGCCGATTGCCGTACTGGGCAAGCTCAAGCCCCTGGAAGCAGTGCGGCTGGGTCGGGCCGCCATTGATCCCCACTGGTTGCAGGCCCTGGGCCTGATGCTGGTGCTGGCCCTGCTGGTCCTGGCCGGGTTTCTGCTCCTGGTGGTGGGCCTGGTCGCCACCCTGCCGCTGGCCGCCTGCACGCTCGTGGCGGCTTACCGGCAGCTCTTCCAGCTCGACTGGGAGGGGAACAGGTTGGCGAGATAGCAACGCGTCACCTCCCGGCTTCCCATGCCGTGCTGCACCAGGAACCCAGCCAGGGCAGCCTGGAACAGGCGGTATTGATCCCAGTTGGGGTGCTGCTCGATGAAGGCCCGCATGGCCGTGAGCAGGGCTTCTGGCACCTCAGCCCGCAGGCTCACCACCCCAACGGACGGTTCACAGATCTGCTCACGCGTCCCATCCAGCTGCGGTTCCAATTCGGCCTGCCCATCACGCCGCACCAGTTCGCCACGAAGGCGCAGTCGCGTCAAATGGGCTGCAACAGCCGCAGCAACGGGCCTCGCAGGCTGAGAACCCAGGCGCCATGGGGGCTGGACGCAACCGCGCCGGCTGCCCCCAGCGGCGGCGCCGCGCTGTCAAGGGGAGAACCTCCGAGCGCGGCATTTTCCCCAGGTCGGCTGGCGTGAACGGGCAGCGGCAGGAGCTGCTGTGGAAAGTCTGGGGAAAAGTGCGTCAAGACCTGGGGGAAGACGGGGAAAGCAACAGCGATTAGCACTGCTGATCAAGTGCAAAACAGAACCCCTGTCTCATGCGGGATTGACCAAGCCGGCACGCAGCGCCGTGAGCGCAGCCGACACAGCCGCAGCAGCAACCGGCGGCCAGGAGCCCTCGATGCTGCGCAGGCCGACGCTGGAGCTGAGCACAAAGCGAAGCTGCCAGCTTTGGCGGTCCCCCTCCAGTTCCAGCCACAGGTCGGCACGCTCCCACTCCAGGGCAATCGCCTCCTCGGCGAGAAGCTGGTCGATCAGGGTGCTGTGCTGGGCGCAGAGGCAGCCCACTCCCTCAGCGAGCAGGAGTGCTTCGGTCTGGGTGAGCTCGGCGGCCCAGCCCTCCCCACCGATCAACACCAGAAAGGGGTGGCGGGCTGGATCCACCAGCAACCGCCACCCCTCACCGTCCTGAACCTGCATGGAACCCCGGGCTCGGAGGCCGGTCTCAGCCGGGCAGCAGATCAGGCTGGTCCTGTTCGTCGCTCAGCTCGATGATGGCCCGCTGCACCGGCTTGATCATCGAGTCGTCAAGCAGGCCGTCGAAGTCGTCGAAGCGGCGCTGTTTGGCCCGGAAGGCGATCCGCACGGTGGTGAGATAGCGGTTGCTGGAGTGGCGGATCAGGCTCTCGGCTCGCTGGGCGAGGTCCTTGGGGTTGATGTCCAGTCCGGTCTGCATGATTCCGCTCTTCATAGGTGCAGTCTGCACGAGCGCATCCCGCAGAAGTCCAGTCTGCAGGAATCAGCTTGATACGAGGTCGCTCCACCGGACTGTGGCTCCATCCGGATGTGGCCCCCCCTGATGCCGCCGTTCAGGTCTTCCAACTGCGATCCTCCAACCTGTGAGGGCGTGAACGCTGCCATGCAGGGCACCCTGGCGATTGATCTGGGCAGCAGCACCACGGTGGTGGCGTTTCAGCCCGCCAACGGCGAGGCCCAGCTTCTGGCCCTGCCCCCCTACAGCCTCGACCAGCCCGTTGTGGTGCCGAGCCTGCTGTGGCTGGCGGGCGGTGGGAGTCGCCCCCTGATCGGCCGTCAGGTGCTCGAGGCAGGCCTGGCCGACACCGCCAGCCCCCAGCTGCACCGGGATTTCAAGCGCCGGATCGGCGCCCACCCCAGCTCCCCGTCAGGCACCGATTCCCCCATCGTTCCGCCCCTCAGCCCCGAGCAGGCCGGCGGATTGCTCCTGCGCCACATCTGGCAGGCCCTTCCCAAGCAGCTGGAGCCCCAGCGCCTGGTGCTCACCGCCCCGATCGACACCTACCGGGCTTACCGGCGCTGGCTGCTGGAGCTGGGCCAGCAGCTGGGTGTGGCGGAACTGGCCCTGGTGGATGAGCCCACCGCAGCCGCGATCGGCGCCGGACTGCCAGCGGGCAGCACCGTGCTGGTGGTCGACCTCGGCGGCGGCACCACCGATCTGTCCCTGGTGCGATTGCAGGGGGGCGAAGGACGGGCAGCACCCATTGCCCAGCTGCTGCGCTTTGCCGGTCGCAACCTGGATGGCAGCCGCCAGAGCCTGCGTTGCGCCGAGGTGCTCGGCAAGGCCGGGGTTCCGCTGGGCGGCCATGACATCGACCTCTGGATTGCCGCTGAGCTGCTCCAGCAGCTCGACGTTGCTGCGGATCCGGATCAGGCCTGGGAAGCGGCACTGCCCGCCAGCTTGCTGGCGGCAGCCGAGCAGCTGAAATGCGCGCTCAGTGACCAAGACGAGGCACAGGTGGTGTGGTGCCAGGCAGAGGGGCCACCGCAGGCGCTGCAGCTCAGCCGGTCGCGACTGGAGGAGCTGCTGGCGGAGCGGGGCCTGATGCGCGAACTCGACGGGCTGCTGGACCAGGTCTTGGCTGCCGCCAGACGGGAGAGTCTCGGACTCGAGGCGATCACGGCCGTGCTGCTGGTGGGTGGCAGCAGCCGTATGCCCTGGGTGCGGCGCTGGCTGGAGCAGCGGTGCCCGGGGGTGGTGATTCGAGGGGAGCGCCCTGTGGAGGCGGTGGCCCTGGGGGCCCTCGCACTCACGCCGGGCGTGCGGGTGAGGGATGTGCTCAGCCATGGGGTGGCACTGCGCTGCTGGGACCGGCGCTCCAGCCGCCACCACTGGCATCCGCTGTTCGTGGCTGGCCAGAGCTGGCCCACCCAGCAGCCGCTGGAGCTGGTGCTGGCCTGCAGTCAGGCCAACCAGCAGGCCCTGGAGCTGGTGCTGGGGGAGCCGGAACCCGAGGAGCGGGCCGAGGTGGTGTTTGCCGGCGGCCTGCCCAGACTCCGCCAGCGCCCAGCCGGTCAGGCCCGCGTGATCCCCTGGACCCAGCCACCGGCGACGATCTCGCTCGACCCCCCCGGCCAACCCGGCCAGGACCGGCTGCGCCTGGCCTTTGCCCTGAACGGCAGCGGTGAACTGGAGGTGGCCATCACCGACCTGCTGCACGCTGAGCAACCGGAGCGTCGTTGTCTGGGGCAGGTGCGCTGAGGACCAAGGCTGGCGCCACCCCTTAAACCCCTTAAAACTGGGGTCACCGTTGATCGCTGCCTTGGCCCTCCGCCGGCACAGGCTTCCCCGTTTCTGGCTTGGCCTCACCCTCGGACTGGTGGCGGCCGTGGTGGGAGGTGCCTACTGGTGGGAGCGCCAGCTGCCGCGCAAGCTCGTGGAAGCTTCAGCCCGCGGCGATCTCAACGCCTGCCTGCGCTACGGCGAACAGCTCGAAGCGCTGCGCTGGCTGGGGGGCAGAACCCACCTGGAGCAGGGCAACTGCCGCCGCAGCCAGGCGGAGCGCTGGTGGCAGCAGCAACGCTGGCGCCAGGCACTGCAGCTGCAGCTGCAGCTGGCCAACTCCCCCGCCGGCACCGAATCCGATCGGCAGCGGTTGCTGACCTGGCAGGAGGAGCTGCGCCAGCGAGCCCTGTCCCGCTTCCAGCAGGGCGATCTGCCCGGGGCCCTCAAGCTGCTGGCACCGATGGGTGAAGACCACCGCGCTGATGGCAGCGGCTTCGGCGATCAGCTGCAGGAGGCCTGGACCCGCAACCGCCTGCAGAGCGAGCGGGCCGAGCAACTGGCCGGCCAGAGTCGCTGGTGGGAGGCACTCGACGCCCTCACCCGGATCGATCACCCCTGGTGGAAACAGCGCAGCGCAGCCACCGCCAAGCGGGTGCAGGCAGGCATCAACGCGCTTGAGGGCAAAGAGCGGGACCATGACGCCCACGGCAGCCTGCCCCACACGGTGAGCCCCGAGAAGCTCGATCTTGAGGTGCAGCGCCGGATTGCCAGCGGCATGGACGAGTGGACGGCCTTCCAGAGCGCCTGCCGAGCCCTGGGGGGGAAGGTGGTGGAAGCGGGGCCGGAAAGCGCCTGCCAGCGCTGAGCGATCCAAGTCGGGCGATGGGACAGTCGCGTCGGGATCGCTGGGCGCATGACAGGATTGCCGCGCGATGTGGACCGGGGCGATGCAGCCAGGTGATCAGAACCAGCCCGGTTTTCAGCCGGGTGAGGCGGTGAAGGTCTGTCAGAGCGTGGTGGTGTTTCACCATCCCCAGCACCGCGGCCAGGCCTTTGATCTGCAGGGCCAGGAGGGCGAGGTGGTGTCTGTGCTGAATGAGTGGAAAGGTCGCGTGATCAGTCCCACCCTGCCTGTGGTGGTGGCCTTCGGGAAATTCCGGGCCCATTTCCGTGCCGACGAGCTGGAAGCCGCCTGATCACAGGCTCCGGGGCCACCCCCATCCGCAGACCAGCTTGATGAATGCGGACGGTCAGGAGCGCACCAGGTACACCCCCTCCTCCCCATCAATGCTCTGCAGGCAGAGCTGGATGAATTCCTGCCGACTGGTCGGCACCACCCGACCGCAGTAATCGGGCTGGATGGGCAGTTCGCGATGGCCCCGATCCACCATCACCAGCAGTCGCACCCGCCGCGGCCGGCCCCACGCCTGCAGGGCTTCCAGCGCGGCACGCACGGTGCGGCCCGTGAAGATCACATCGTCAACGAGCACCACATCGCGCCCCTCAAGGCTGGCCGGCAGATCCGTGGGAGCCACCAGGCGGGTGCCGACCCGGGCCAGATCATCCCGGTAGGGCGTGGGATCGAGACTTCCCTGATCGATCAGCTGGCCGCAGCGTTCGGCCAGCCGCTGCCCCAGCACGTGGGCCAACGCCACCCCCCGGGTCGGGATCCCCAGCAGCAGCAGCGCCCGGGGATCATCAACGCTTTCCAGCACCTGCGAGACCAGACGCTCCAGGGTTCGGTTGAGCTCAAGGGAGGAGAGCAGTTCGAGACGGGCCACGCGGGGATCGGAGCTTGTGACCAAAGCCTGACTCAGATACCCCCCTGCAGGTTTCAACCAGGCCCGGGCGGTAGGTTGGATTTGGAAGACGTTGCAACAACGTCGTACGGAGAAACGCCGTAGGTGCGCGTGGTGAAAGCAGGTCCCTCCGATTCCCAGTCAGCCCAACAGTCTGCCGGCCAGCCGCAGTCCTTCGGTGGCAGAAACGCCAGCTCCACCGGCAACGCCAACCCCTCCTTCCGCGACAACACTCCCGTGTCCACCGGTCCCGTGGCACCGGTGGTGCTCTGCATCCTTGATGGCTGGGGCTACCGCCACGACGACGACAACAACGCCATTCGTGCCGCCCAGACGCCGGTGATGGATGCGTTGTGGCACGCCTATCCCCACACCCTGATCGAGGCCAGCGGCGGTGCCGTGGGCCTGCCCGACGACCAGATGGGCAACTCCGAGGTGGGACACCTCACCATCGGCTCAGGCCGCATCATCCGCCAGGAACTGGTGCGGATCGGCCAGGCCGTGCGCGACGGCAGCCT
Source organism: Prochlorococcaceae cyanobacterium (assembly GCA_044235095.1). Classification (GTDB taxonomy): domain Bacteria; phylum Cyanobacteriota; class Cyanobacteriia; order PCC-6307; family Cyanobiaceae; genus NIES-981. The sequence continues at coordinate 73,549 of JBIIIC010000007.1, forward strand.
GGCCGCTAACCCGGCCCTCAATCAGCTCGGCGACCAGCTGCTGGAGAGTGGCACGACCCTGCACCTGATGGGTCTCTGCTCCGATGGCGGAGTGCACAGCCACGCGGATCACCTCGGCGGGCTGCTGCAGTGGGCTGCCCAGCGGGGCCTGCGCAAGGTTTGTATCCACGTGATCACTGACGGCCGCGACACGGCCCCCAACAGTGCTCCGGTGTTCATCGCCAAGGTGGAGGAGCAGATCGCCGCCGCCGGCGTAGGCCAGATCAGCACCATCTGCGGCCGCTACTGGGCCATGGATCGCGACAGCCGTTGGGAGCGCACCGAGAAGGCCTATCGCCTGCTCACGGAGCCCACTGTCCCCCAGAGTCTCACCCCGGCCGAGGCGATCCAGGCCTCCTACGCCAACGAGATCGGCGATGAGTTCCTGGAGCCGATCCGTCTGGCCGAGGGCGTGATCGAGCCCGGCGATGGGTTGGTGTGCTTCAACTTCCGCCCAGACCGGGTACGCCAGCTTGTGCGGGCGCTGGTGCTGCCGGAGTTCGACGCCTTCACACGCGAGCGGATCGAGCCCCTGCAGGTGGTCACCTTCACCCAATACGAAAAAGGGCTGCCGGTGGCGGTCGCTTTCCCGCCCGAGTCACTCGATGGTCTGCTGGGCCAGGTGGTGTCGGAAGCGGGGCTCCGCCAGTTCCGAACCGCCGAAACCGAGAAATACCCCCACGTGACCTACTTCATGAACGGGGGCATCGAACAGGCCTTCCCAGGTGAGGATCGGCACCTGGTGCCCTCACCGCGGGTAGCCACTTACGACATGGCCCCGGCCATGTCCGCCGACCAGCTCACAGACAGCTGCCTCGCCGCCATCAAGAAGGGCATTTACTCGCTGGTGGTGATCAACTACGCCAACCCCGACATGGTGGGGCACACCGGTCGCATGGAGGCGACCGTGGAGGCGATCGGCACGGTGGATCGCTGTGTGGGCCGGCTGATGGAGGCCACCAACCGCATGGGTGGCACCCTGGTGATCACCGCCGACCACGGCAATGCCGAGCTGATGGAAGGCCCGGACGGTCGCCCCTGGACCGCCCACACCACCAACCCCGTGCCGGTGATTCTGGTGGAGGGAGAGAAACGGAAGCTGCCCGGCCACGGCACGGATGTGAAGCTGCGCGATGCCGGCGGCCTGGCCGATATCGCGCCTACCCTGCTGGAGATCCTGGGTCTGCCCAAGCCCGACACCATGAGCGGCACCTCCTTGATCCAGCCCCTGGGCAGCGGGGTCCAGCCCAGCCGGGTGCCCCAGACCCTCGGCGTCTGACCCCCCTCCACCCGCAACATCCACCCCAGGGATTTCCAGCAGCGAGAATGTGCTCATGATCACCACTGTTCTCTCCTGGATCTGGGTTGGCAGCGGCCTGCTGCTGATCTTCAGCGTGTTGCTTCACAGCCCCAAGGGCGACGGCATGGGCGGCCTGGCCGCCAGTGGAGGCTCGATGTTCACCAGCGCCCGCAGTGCCGAGCAGACCCTCAACCGCATCACCTGGACCCTGCTGGCCCTGTTTCTCGGGCTGGCGGTGGTGCTGAGTGCCGGCTGGCTGGGCTGAGACAGCGAAACCATGACACGGCGCGGATTGCTTGCCCGGCTGGGCAGTGTGTTGGGCGGTCTCTCAATTCCCTTTCTGCCAGCGGAGTCGGCCGAGGCGGCCAGCAAAGCGACCGATCCGGCCTGGCAGCTCAGTGATGCCGCCTGGAAAAAGCGTCTGAGCCCAGCAGCCTATGCGGTGCTGCGCCGCGAGGGTACTGAGCCTCCCTTCTCCAGCCCCCTCAATGGTGAGAAGCGCAAGGGCACCTTCCATTGCGCCGGCTGTGACCTGCCCCTGTTCAGCTCCAAGGCCAAATACGACAGCGGCACCGGCTGGCCGAGCTTCTGGCAACCCCTGCCTGGAGCCCTGGGCACCAAGCTGGATTTCAAGTTGATCGTGCCCCGCACCGAATACCACTGCAAACGCTGCGGCGGCCACCAGGGCCACGTGTTCGGGGATGGGCCGAAACCCACCGGCAAGCGCTACTGCAACAACGGCGTTGCACTCACCTTCAAACCGGGCTGAGACACCTGCAGGGCTGCCGGGGCCAGCACCTCCACGGCGGTCAGCCCTTCAGCCAGTTGGCGAGCCTGACGCACCAGTGCGGCCAGCAGCTTCTGAAAGTGGGGACTGACCCCGAGCTGGCGCTTGACCACCACCGCCTCGCCCACCAGCAGGGGCAAGGAAAGCGGAAGTGGCTTCCAGCCATCATGGAGCCCCGATGCCAGGCGCAGGGGCGTATCGAAGGCGATCATCATCTCCTCCACGAGCACCTGGCCCAGCCAATCAGCCTGGCGGAAACGGCGATCCCGCTTGGGGCACGACCACAGATTCAGGTCCTCGAGAATCCGCTGGGCCCGGGGGAAGGCGCCATCGGGGAGGGGCAACACCGGATAGTTGGCCAGATCATCGAAGCTGAGCTGATCACCACGGGCCAGCAGGGGATGGCCGGGCTTCACCACCAGCTGCATCGGCATCTTGGTGAACGGCACCGCCATGAACTCCGGGTGCTCGGGTAGATCGGGGGCAGAGCACAGCCAGGCATCGATCACACCCCGCTCGAGCAGCTCCTGGGGGCGGCCATACTCGAAGAAGTTGCAGTTGCCAACCCACCAGGAGTCAGGCACGCCCTCCTTGAGCAGATGGGCACACCAGTGCTGGGCATCCAGCCTCAGCCTGCTGCCCTGGCGCCAGCGCAGCAGTTGATGCACACCGCGCTGCAGATCCAACAGCGTCTGATCACCCAGCAGACACCACTCGCCCGAGCGCTTCTCCAACTGCAGGCCAAACACCTCCAGACAACGGCGACTGTGGCGGCTCACCGTGGACTGCGTGCACTGCAGATAAGCCGCAGCGCGCTCGCCGGTGCGTAGCCAGAGCAGGGCATCCAAGGCTGCCAGCAACTCAACTGAGACCAAGGATTTCCCAGCTGGAGGGTCCAGCAGATTACCGCTGGGTATAAAGCCGGGCGTGCCAAAAAGCACGAAGACAAAGACATATCTCTCTTCATTCAGAATCTGCATAGAGATGCGCCGCTGTGAGGTCCAGGCGTGGCACCGAACCCTCACAACCGGAGCACCTGCACAAAAAAGGAGAGGAGGGCAAAGCCCTCACTCTCCCAAGCGATCTGAAGGATTCAGACGGTGCGACTGAGATCAGTAGTCGAAGTCGCCGCCACCCATGCCGCCGCCGGCGGGAGCAGCTTCCTTCTTCTCGGGCAGGTCGGCCACGATGCACTCGGTGGTGAGCACCATGCCGGCGATCGAGGCGGCGTTCTGCAGACCGGAGCGGGTCACCTTGGCGGGGTCCACGATGCCGGCAGCCAGCATGTCGACGTATTCACCGGTGGCAGCGTTGTAACCCTCGTTGAAGGGCTTGTGCATCACATGCTCAGCCACCACGGCGCCGTTCACACCGGCGTTCTCAGCGATGCGCTTGAGGGGAGCGGTGAGAGCGGAAGCCACGATGGTGGCGCCGATCAGCTCTTCGCCGTGCAGGTTGGCCTTGGCCCACTCCTCGAGAGCAGGAGCCAGGTGGGCCAGGGTAGTTCCACCACCGGGAACGATGCCCTCCTCAACGGCCGCCTTGGTGGCGTTGATGGCGTCTTCCAGGCGCAGCTTCTTGTCCTTCATCTCGGTCTCGGTGGCGGCACCCACCTTGACCACGGCCACACCGCCGCTCAGCTTGGCCAGACGCTCCTGCAGCTTCTCCTTGTCATAGGAGGAGTCGGTTTCGTCCATCTGCTTGCGGATCTGCTCGCAGCGGGCCTTCACCGCCACCTCGTTGCCCTCGGCCACGATGGTGGTGGTGTCCTTGTTGATGGTGATGCGGCGGGCGGTGCCCAGCATCTCCAGCTTGGCGTTCTCCAGCTTGAGGCCGGCGTCCTCGGTGATCAGCTGACCGTTGGTGAGCACGGCGATGTCCTCGAGCATGGCCTTGCGGCGATCGCCGAAGCCAGGGGCCTTCACGGCGGCCACGTTGAGCACGCCGCGCAGGCGGTTCACCACCAGGGTGGCGAGGGCTTCCTTCTCGATGTCCTCAGCGATGATCAGCAGGGGCTTGCCGGTGCGAGCGATCTGCTCGAGCACGGGCACCAGGTCCTGCACCAGGCCGATCTTCTTGTCGGTGAGCAGGATGTAGGGCTCCTCGAGCACCGCTTCCATCCGCTCGGTGTCGGTGGCGAAGTAGGGCGAGATGTAGCCCTTGTCGAAGCGCATGCCCTCGGTGACCTCCAGCTCGGTGGTCATCGACTTCCCTTCTTCCAGGGAGATCACGCCTTCCTTGCCGACCTTGTCCATGGCGTCGGCGATCATCTTGCCGACTTCCTCGTCGTTGCCGGCGGAGATGGTGCCCACCTGGGCAATGGCATTGGAGTCGGAGATCGGCTTGGCGTGCTCCTTGATCTTCTCAACCAGGAACTCGGAGGCCTTGTCGATGCCCTTCTTAAGGGTGATGGCGTTGGCGCCGGCGGCCACGTTGCGCAGGCCTGCCTTCACCATGGCGTGGGCCAGCACGGTAGCGGTGGTGGTGCCGTCACCGGCGGCATCGTTGGTCTTGGAGGCAGCCTGACGGATCAGGGCCACACCGGTGTTCTCGATGTGATCCTCGAGCTCGATCTCCTTGGCGATGGTGACGCCGTCATTGATGATCTGGGGAGCACCGAACTTCTTCTCCAGCACCACGTTGCGGCCCTTGGGACCGAGGGTGACGGCAACGGATTCGGCCAGGATGTCGATGCCTTTCTCGAGGGCGCGGCGGGCCTGCTCGTTGTAAATAATGCGCTTAGCCATGGGAGGCGATGCTCTGTAGGTAGGGAAATAACGGACTGATTGGGTCTGATCGCGGGACGAACCCTCGCTCAGTTCACGACGGCGAGAATGTCCTTCTCGGAAAGCAGCACGTACTCATCGGAGCCGAGCTTGATGTCGGTGCCGGCATACTTGCTGTAGAGCACCTTGTCGCCAACGCTGACTTCGGGAGCCTGACGGGAGCCGTCGTCGTTGCGCTTGCCGGGGCCGACCTGCACCACCTCACCCACCTGGGGCTTTTCCTTGGCGGTGTCGGGCAGCAGGATGCCGCCGGCGGTTTTCTCTTCAGACTCGGAGACCTTGATGAAAATGCGATCGCCGAGGGGCTTGACGGTGGAAACGCTGAGGGAAACAGCTGCCATGGATTGACGCGGGGTTAACGGATGCGTGGTTAATGCAGTAACGAACGCTGTAACGAACGCAGAAGCAATGTCATGGCGCCTGAGACGCCATCAACCGCGGCTGAATCAGGGCCGGACTCGACCCCGGAGCGCCGATCTGGCACTCGAACCACGTGAGTGCCAACCTATGGGCTCGGGCTTGCCCCTGGCCAGTGGGTACGGCGTGCGGTTGACCGAACCCGGGCGGCCGGTCAGTGAAGTCGGCCAGTCAGGTCGACCATGAAGGTGAGAACGCAGTGGTAAGGTTGCGCCGCTTAAGGCGGGAAGATCCCGCTGTGCGCTCCCTGCGACTTACCTCCCTATGGCTGCTGCTACCGCCACCGGCACCAAAGGCATCGTGCGCCAAGTGATCGGCCCGGTGCTCGACGTTGAATTCCCGGCCGGCAAGCTGCCCAGGATCTACAACGCCCTGCGCATCGAGGCGAAGAATTCCGCCGGCCAGGACATCGCCCTCACCGCCGAAGTGCAGCAGCTGCTGGGCGACCATCGCGTGCGCGCCGTTGCCATGAGCAGCACCGATGGGCTTGTGCGCGGCATGGAAGCCCTCGACACCGGCGCCCCAATCTCCGTGCCCGTGGGTGAGGCCACCCTGGGCCGCATCTTCAACGTGCTCGGCGAGCCCGTCGACGAGCAGGGTCCGGTGAATACCACGCTCACCGCTTCGATCCACCGTGCCGCCCCCAGCCTCACCGAGCTGGAGACCAAGCCCAAGGTGTTCGAGACCGGCATCAAGGTGATCGACCTGCTGGCCCCCTATCGCCAGGGCGGCAAGGTGGGCCTGTTCGGCGGAGCCGGCGTGGGCAAGACCGTGCTGATCCAGGAGCTGATCAACAACATCGCCAAGGAGCACGGCGGCGTGTCGGTGTTCGCCGGTGTGGGCGAGCGCACCCGTGAGGGCAACGATCTCTACGAGGAGTTCAAGGAGTCGGGGGTGATCAACTCCGACGACCTCTCCAAGTCGAAGGTGGCTCTCTGCTACGGCCAGATGAATGAGCCCCCCGGCGCCCGCATGCGCGTGGGTCTGTCGGCGCTCACCATGGCCGAGCACTTCCGCGACGCGAACAAGCAGGACGTGCTCCTGTTCGTGGACAACATCTTCCGCTTCGTGCAGGCCGGCTCCGAGGTGAGCGCCCTGCTGGGTCGCATGCCCTCGGCCGTGGGCTACCAGCCCACCCTCGGCACCGACGTGGGCATGCTCCAGGAGCGCATCACCTCCACCCTGGAGGGCTCGATCACCTCGATCCAGGCCGTCTACGTGCCGGCCGACGACCTCACCGACCCGGCTCCGGCCACCACCTTCGCCCACCTCGACGCCACCACCGTGCTGAGCCGCGGTCTGGCCTCCAAGGGCATCTATCCGGCCGTGGATCCCCTGGATTCCACCAGCACCATGCTGCAGCCGGCCGTGGTGGGCGATGAGCACTACCGCACCGCCCGCGCCGTGCAGAGCACCCTGCAGCGCTACAAGGAGCTCCAGGACATCATCGCAATTCTGGGTCTCGACGAACTCTCCGAAGACGACCGCCGCACGGTGGACCGGGCCCGCAAGATTGAGAAATTCCTCTCCCAGCCCTTCTTCGTGGCTGAGATCTTCACCGGCATGCCCGGTAAGTATGTGAAGCTTGAGGAAACCATCAAGGGCTTCAACATGATCCTGTCCGGCGAGCTGGATAACCTTCCCGAGGCTGCCTTCTATCTGGTGGGCAACATTGATGAGGTGAAGGCCAAGGCCGAGAAGATCCTGGCCGAGGCCAAGGGTTGATCTCCGCGATCACACCTGAGGAGATTTCGCCATGACTCTCACCCTGCGCGTTCTGGCCCCTGATCAGAGCGTTTTCGACGGCAGCGCCGATGAGGTGATCCTGCCCAGCACCACTGGCCAGGTGGGCATCCTTCCCGGCCACGTCACCATGCTGGCCGCCCTCGACACCGGCGTGATGCGCCTCAAGGATGGCTCCGGCTGGCGCTCGATCGCCCTGATGGGCGGCTTCGCCGAAGTGGAGGCCGATGAGGTCACCGTGCTGGTCAACGGCGCCGAGCTGGGCTCCGAGATCGATGGGTCAGCTGCTGAAGTGGCTTTCGAAGCTGCCCAGAGCGCTGCAGCCGCCTTCGAGGGGCAGGCGCCCAGTCCCGAAAAGATCAAGGCCCAGCAGGCCCTCGCCCAGGCCCGTGCCCGGCTGCAGGCCAGCAAGGGAGACTGAGGCCACCCCGGAGTTGGGACAGGGCCGTCAACTCGGATCACATCTGCGCCGCTGGCTTGATCGGGATGCAACCGGTCCAGCCAGCGGCGTTGCTGTCGCCAACGTGCTCATCGACGCCCTGGGAGCCGACGAACGCCTCAAGGGCCCGGTGCGCGACCTAGCCAGCCAGCCCCTGTTTCTCCAGGCCCTCCGCCAGGCTGGTGCCGCCCAGCGCTCCAGCCTGGCAGCCTTGCACCAGCAGCTGACCGCCACCTACAGCCCGGCGGTGCTGGCCGAGCTACTCGACCTGGTGGAGGCCGTGACCGGGGTGGCACTCCCGCAGCCGAAGCCGGACCCGGCCATCGCCCCGACCCAGGCCAGGGGCCGGACTTGGGCTCCATCTTCACGGATCCGCGAATGGATCGGCGAGCTGCGATGCCTGGCGCCCGGCATCGCCGCCGCAGCCGGGGCGGCCCCGGTGCTGGCCTGGCTCGGCCAGGAACTGGAGAACCTGCTGCTGGCCGACTGGGGCTGGAGCGCCGGGGTGATCCTTGCCGCGGGGCTGGGTCTGCTGCAGGCCCTCAGCCTGGCTCCTCTGCGGAGGCTGCGGCGGCGCTGGCCACTCAACACTGCAGAGGCCCAGGATCCCCACGACGCCTGGCGCTGGATCACGGCGCCCTGGTGGCATGCCCGCGGCACGGAAGCCGCCGCCAACCTGCTGCTGCTGCTGATCGTGCTGGGCCGTTCACCGCTGCCACTCGGGGAGGTGGTGCTCCGCTACGGGCTCACGGCACTGGCGGCCCAGGCGCCCGCCGCGCTGGTGGCGGCCCACTTCGCGATCAGCCGCCAGTGGTCGGGGTCCGCCGGGCCGCTCGGTGCCCTGGTGGGGCTGGCGGCCGGGATGAGCCTGCTGCAGGGCCGCGCCCTGGCCTTTGAGCTCGGACCCCTCACCATCCCGGCCTGGGTGTTGCTGCTGGTGTACAGCGCCCTGCAGCTGGGCTGGCAACTACCGCGCCAGAACCCCGACGAGCAGAGCCAGCCCTGGCAACGCCTGCTGGCCAGCACCTGGAGCTGGGGGCTGCTGCTCGGACTGGGCTGGGCCCTGATCAGCTGGGTGGAACAGCAGCTGCCCCAGACCCCCTGAACGGCACCGGGCTAGCCGGAACCCAGCGCCCGGCTGGCGGCGGCCATATAGCGGCCCCAGAGCTCGGCCACCAGGCCGCCACTGGCGGCCTCGGCCGGAGTGTTGTCGTCGTTGCCCATCCAGATCGCCGTGAGCACGCCCATGGCCGGTGAGTAGCCGATGAACAGCACATCCACGCCGTTGTTGCTGGTGCCGGTCTTGCCGCGGGCATCGGCCACCACGCCGGCGGCCTTGCCGGTGCCGTGCTCCACCACCGCCCGCAGCATGGCGTCCATGGCGGCGGCCAGCTCAGGCTTGATCAGCTGCCGCTCGCGCTCACCGCGCGGCACGGTGACACCCCGCTCAGGACACTGTTCCAGGCTGAGCAGCGACTGACAGATGCCGAGGTCGTAGATGCGGGCCACCCCATGCATCGGCACGGAGCGGCCGCCATTGGCCACCACCGCGTAGGCGCGGGCCATCTCGTAGAGGTAGGTTTCACGGCCGCCGAGCATGGCCGAGTAATCGGTGCTGAGCGGGGTGCTGATGCCGAGACGCCGGGCCAGGCGCACCACCGGGCCCAGACCGGCCCGGTCGGCCAGCCGCAGCGCCACCACGTTTTCCGACAGGGCCAGACCGTCGCTGACGCTGATGGCGCCGGCACCCGAGCGGCAACCGGCCACGTAGCTCAGCGGCGTGCAGGCGATCAGCTCCGTGGCGCTGACGCCCGCCTCCAGGGCCGCGAGGAAGGGAAAGAGCTTGAAGGTGGAGCCGCTCTGTCGCAGGGCCTGCACCCGATCGAAGCTGGAGCGCTCGTAGTTGCCGCCGCCCACATAGGCCAGGATCCGGCCACTGGCGACATCCAGGCTGATCAGGGCGCCCTGGCTGAGGCCGAGCTGGCCGGCGGGTCCCTCGAGAAAGCGCTGCAACTGCTCCTGGGCAAGGGCCTGCAGGCGCGGATTAATGGTGCTCACAGCTGCGTAGTTGCCCCCCTCGGCGCCGGTCACATTGAGGCCGAAGCGCCGCCCGGCCAGCTCGCCGATCACGTAGTCGCTGAAGTAGGGGAAGCTGCTGATCGGCGACTCGCGGCAGGCCGAGGGGTCGATGTTGAGCGGCTGGCGCTGGGCATCGCGCAGGGCCTGATCGCCCAGATGCCCCTGCTCGTGCATGAGCGCCAGCACCAGGTTGCGCCGCTGCACGGGAAGCCAGGGGCCGGTGCGCACCGCCTCGATACGGGCCTGATCGCGGGCATCGAGCTGACCCTTGCGCGCCAGCAGTCGCGCCTCCAGCTCGGAGGCCTCCTCGGCCGGCGAGGGGGCAAAGCAGGGGCTGTAGCCGTTGGGGCTGGGCAGCAGGCCCACCAGGAAGGCCGATTCGGCCACATCGAGCTGGCTCGCCGACTTGCGGAAATAGAGCTGGGCGGCCTGCTCAAAGCCGTCGCTGCCCAGGCCCAGATGGGCCCGATCCAGATACATCTTGAGGATCCGGTTCTTGCTGTAGCCCACCTCCAGCTGCAGGGCCACCCACAGCTCGCGCAGTTTGCGGGTGAGGCTCACGTCGCGGCCCACATCGGCGTAGTAGAGGCGGGCCACCTGCTGGGTGAGACCGCTGCCACCACCGCTGCCAAGCAGGGCCGAGCGCAGCGTGCCGAACAGATCAATGCCGCTGTTCCAGCCGAAGCGCGCCTCCTCCGACGCCACCAGGGCCTGGCGCAGGTGGAGGGGGTACTCGCCCAGCGACGGCAGGGCGGTGGCCGAGCCCTGCTGGGCATCGATCTGCTGGCCATCGGCCATGAGGATCTTCACCGGTCCGGCGATGCTGCGGATCCGGGAACCACCGGCCACCGAGGCGGCCATCAGCATGCCGCTCACCAGCAGGGCCGAGCCGGCCAGGCCGCCGATCCCCAGCCAGTGCACGGCCTGCTCCAGGGCACTGCGGGGCTGGTGGTATTCCAGTCGCGGCGCATCGCGCTTGAGCGGCGAACCCAGCAGCACCACATCGCCATCGCGCAGCTCGATCGCGCGGATGCGGCGGTCGCGGTGAAACAGGCCGTTGGCGGAATCAAAGTCCACCAGGGTGAAGTCGCGGTCGCTGGGGCGACGACGCTCAAAGATCGCGTGCACGCGGCTGAGGGCCGGCGCCGCCAGCGGCAGCTCACAGGCCGGATCGCGGCCGATGCGGATGCGCGGGCCGTTGCTGTCGCTGGACCGCCGGTCGCCCTCGCCCAGCTCCAGCCGCCGCACCAGCTGATCCCCCTGCCAGAGCTCCACGGCGGCCTGGCGCTGACGCAGCTGGGCCAAGGCCTGGCGGATCGCCGGTGGCCGCTGGGGCAGGGGCCCGGTGGTGCAGGCCGCCAGCAGGGTGCGCCAGGCCTGCCGGCGCGAAAGCCCAACGGCCGAATCAGGCTCAGGTTTGCCAGCAGACTCCGACAGGGCTTCAGGCGCAGGCCGGGGCGAAGCTGGCGGCGGAGAACTGGGCCCGTCCATCGCTGCGGCAGCGCGGCAGTGGCTCCACGCTACGGACCAGCGCCAGGGCAGACCCACGCGCAGACCCAAGCTTTGAAACCCGACGAGCGAACAGACCTAGGCTGCTGACACTCGCTGCCCCGCCGGGTGCCGCAGCCGCGCGATCCCTGGGAGCCGTTTCGGTTCTGGCTCGCCCTCACCCTGGCGGTGTATGCGGTGCGGGCCCTGTTCGCCGCCCAGTGGCCCGGCGCCATCCCGGGCTGGGTGTTGCTGGTGATGGTGCTGGTGGCCCTGACGCTGGCCACCAGCGCTGTGCTCTTCCCCGGCCGGGTGCTGCCCTGGCGCCAGGGCGATGGCGGCTGGTGGAACGACCTGCGCGACGACTGGCAGCTCTGGTGGCGCCGCCGCCGCAACCGGCAGCCATGAGCGAGCAGGCCCTGCTGCAGCTGCGCGATCAGCCCGACAAGCAGCTGCGGCTGAACCCCGGCCAGCCGCTCACGATCGGCCGCGCCAGCGGCAACCGCCTGGCCCTGCCCAGCCAGGCCGGTGTGTCGGAGCACCACGCCGTGGTGCGCTTCTCCCGCCGCCACGGTTGGCTGGTGTGCGACTGGCAGAGCCGCGACGGCACCTATCTGGAAGGCCAGCGCATCCAGCGCTGCCGGCCCCTGGGCGATGGCGACGAGATCCAGCTGGGCCGCCAGGGGCCGGTGCTGGTGTTTCGGCTGGCGGAGGCCCCTGAGATGGCCCCGATCCATGCCGCCACCAAAGCCATGGAGCCTGCCCCTCCCGCAGCAGCCGCGCACGCCAGCCAGCTCGAGATCGGCGGCGAGGCAATCCCGCTCGCCCAGATTCGCTCGGCCGTGGTGCAGAGCGAGCCGCTCTATCCCCACATCTTCAGCTGGTGGGTGCTGCTGAGTGTGGGACTGCTGCTGCTGCTGCCGATCCGCATCGGGCCGGTGGCAATCTTCTGGCCACTGCAGCTGGCGGTCCTGGCCAGCTGGCTGCTGCTGGGCTCCCGCAAGCACCACACCCTGATGGTGGTGCTGCGCGACGGCCGGGCCCAGCGCCGACGCTTCGCCAACCAGCGCACCGCCCTGGCCCACCGCAACGGCATCCGCCGGGCGATCGGCGAGAGTTTGGACAGCTGAACGCCCCGGGAGTCGCCTCCCTGTGACCTGGATCCTCCCGGAAGGGGCATCGCTCAACTTCGAGGGACTGGCCGAGCCCGTGCTGATCGTGCGCGGCCTGGGCAGCGGCAGCCAGGGCCAGGTGATGGAGGTGGAGGTGGCCGGCGAGCGGCTGGCCCTGAAGTGGTACTTCCCGGCCTGCATCGCCCGCGACCCCAACCTGGAGCGCCGCCTGGGCGAGGCGATCCGGGCCACGGCCCCCAGCGCCAGCTTTCTCTGGCCGATCGCCCTGCTGCGACCCACCCCCGGCAGCCAGAACCAGCTGCGGACCCGCAGCGGCGGTTTCGGCTATCTGATGGGGTTGCGGCCGCCGGAGTTTGCCGGGGCGGTGGAGCACGTGGCAGGCAGGCTCGAGCTCAGCCTGCGCAGCGTGCTGCTGGCCTGCCTGCACCTGGCCGACGCCTTCCACGCCCTGCACAGCAAGGGCCTTTGTTACAAGGACATCTCGCTGGGCAACCTGTTTCTGGAGCCCGGTAGCGGCCAGATCCTGATCTGCGACAACGACAACGTGGACGTGGACGGGCGCGACCTGGGCAGCGTGCTGGGCACACCCGGCTTCATGGCGCCGGAGATCCTGCTGGGCCGGGCCCGGCCCGGGGCCACCAGCGACCTGCACGCCCTGGCGGTGCTGATCTTCCGCCTGCTCACCCGCCACGACCCCTTCCGAGGGGCCATGGAGCTGGCGATCCGCTGCCTCGATGAGCCGGCCCGCCGCCGCCTTTATGGCGAGGACCCGGTGTTCATCTTCGATCCGCTCGATCGCCGCAACCGCCCGGATCCGGAGCACCACGCCGCCGCCCTGCTCACCTGGCCGATCTACCCGGCTGAACTGCAGGCGCTGTTTGTGCAGAGCTTCGGGCCAGGCCTCAGGGATCCCGCCCGCCGCGCCCTCACGGGCCAGTGGCAGCGAGCCCTGGCCCGCTGTCTTGATCAGCGCCAGCTCTGCCCCGGCTGCGGCCAGGAAAACTTCCGCAACGGTGAGCGCGTCGCCCAAGCCGCGGCCTGCTGGCACTGCGGCGCGCCCCTGCCGCCCCCCCCGGTGCTGCGCGTGCCCCAGGGGGAGGTGGTGGCCGCCGCCGGCACCACCCTGCACCGCCACCACTTCGACCCGCTGCATCCGCCCCAGGGCGACGCGCCCCTGGCCGAGCTGGTGGCCCACCCCAGCGATCCGGCGATCCTGGGGCTGCGCAACCTCACCAGGGAGACCTGGCGGGCGGTGCTGAGCCACGGCGAGGCGCTGGAGATTGGCCCGGGCAGGAGCGTTAACGTCGCAGCACTGGCCCAGGTGCTCACCCCCGAAGGGCCGATCACCCCGCAGCGCCGATGCCCTCCTTCCCCAATGTGAGGCTGGCCAGCAGGCCCCTGCACTTCATCTATCTCTGCGACTGCTCCGGCTCGATGGCGGCCCAGGGCAAGATGCAGGCGCTCAACCAGGCGATCCGCCAGTCGCTGCCGGGCATGGCGCGGGTGGCGCGCGAGAACCCCGAAGCCCGGGTGCTGGTGCGGGCGGTGCGCTTCGCCGACCGGGCCCACTGGCACATCGCCACGCCCACGCCGGTGGAGCAGCTGCAGTGGCAAGACCTGCAGGCCGGTGGCGTGACCGCCATGGGCGAGGCCCTGGACCTGCTGGCGGAGCAGCTGGCCTCGCCGCCGATGGAGGAGCGAGCCCTGCCGCCGGTGCTGGTGCTGATCTCCGACGGCCAGCCCACCGACGACTTCGAGGCCGGCCTGGGCCGGCTGATGCGCCTGCCCTGGGCCCAGAAGGCGGTGCGCCTGGCGATCGCCCTCGGCCACGACGCCGACCTGGAGGTGCTGCAGCAGTTCATCGGCCCCGACCCCAGCGCCGCTCAGGCCCCGGGCAGCCTGCCGGCAGGCGAGGTGCCCGGCGGCAGCGGCGAAATGCCCCGCCATGCGGTGGCAGGAGCCGGCCGCAGCGACCGCTCACCGCGCCGGCCCCTGCAGGCCAGCAACGCCACCGCCCTGGCCCAGTACATCCAGTGGGCCTCCACTGCCGTGGTGGGGGCCGCCTCCATGCCCGCCAGCCGGGTGAGAGACGGGCAGGGCGGCACCAGTGGAGCAGGCAACATCCCCCTGCCCGACCTGCCGCCCACCCTGCTGGATCCGGTCGACGACATCGGCCCGGTGGTGTGGTGATCGCCTGCAGCGTGATCGGCGCGGCCCACCGCCGCCAGGGCAAGCCCTGCCAGGACGCCTCCCTTTCGCGGGAGCTGCGCAGTCCCCGGGGGGAGCGCCTGCTGCTGCTGGCCGTGGCCGATGGCCATGGCGGCAGCCGCTACTGGCTGAGCGCCGAGGGCAGCCGGCTGGCCTGCGAGCAGGCGGCGGCAGCCGTGGAGGCGGCGCTGGCGGCTCACGACCTGGCCGATCAGCAGCGCTGGGAGCAGCTGTTGGCCGATGAGCTGCCGGCCACGATTCAGCGCCGGTGGCTGGCGGCGGTCGAGGCCGACTGGCAGCAGCGCGCCGAGGCGGCCGGCCAGGCCTTCTCGCCCCTCACCTACGGCAGCACCCTGGGCCTGGCCCTGCTCGGCCCTGCGTGGTGGGGCCACACCGGGCTGGGCGACTGGGACCTGGTGCGCCTGGATGGCGCCAGCACCGCGCTGGTGAGCGAGGAAGCAGAGCTGGGGGGGCCGGCCGAGGCCACCGCCAGCCTCTGTCTGGCCGATGCCGCCCGGCGCTGGCGGGAGCGGGCCGGCCTGGTGCCGCTGGCGCCGACCACGCCGCCCTTCAGCCTGCTGCTCAGCAGCGACGGGGTACGCAAGTCGTGCGCCACCGACGCCGATTTCCTCAGTCTCAGCGCCCATCTGGCGGAGCTGGCGGATGCGACCGCCCTGGCCGAGGGCCTGGCCCAGATCACGGCAGCCGGCAGCGGCGACGACGTGTCGGTGGCGATCGGCCACTGGGGCCATCAAGGGGACCAGGCCACCGGCCCGGCCGCCCCTGAACCGCCGACCGCCGCGACCCGAGCGCGACTGGCGCCGCTGCTGATCAGCGCCGCCGCCCTGCTGGCCCTGGGCGGCCTGGTGGCGGGGCTGGCCCTGGGCTGGGGGTCGCTGCTCCGGAGCCGGCAGGCCCAGCGTGCAGGCGCCAGCGCCAGGCCAGGCGCCACAGCCAACCTGAACGCCACAGCCAACCTGAGCGCCACTGCCCGAGCCAGCCTGGAGCGGGAGAGCCGGCGGCTCTGCCAGCAACCCCTGCTGATCGCCACCAGCCTGGCCCAGCGTCAGCCCCAGTTTCGCGATCTGCTGAGCGGCAAACTGCGGGCACCCGTGCTCATTGCCGCGGCCGCCCGCGATCCCCTCGGCGCCCTGATCGCCGCCAGCTCCCAGCAGCCTGCAGACGGCTCGCGGCAGTCGACCCTGCTGCGGGGCAGCTGTGTGGAACTCCGCCAGGCGCTGGATCAGCAGTGGCGCCTGCAGCGCCAGGCCAGCGGCAGGATGCCCCCAGCTCCGCAGCCCGCCACCGCGTCGCCGTCCCGTCCATGAACGACTACGAGCTCGGCACCAACCTGCGCCGCCAGCTGCTGGCCGACCAGCAGCGCGGCATCCGCCACGATCCGCGGCGGCTGCAGGCGCTGGTGGGCGACTTCTGCGGCGATCAGCAGCTGGCCCTGCTGCCGGCACTGAAACACCTGGTGCTCACCCCGGCGTTCAGCCAGGCCCTGGCCCAGAGCCCGGCCCTGCCCACCGACCCCCATCTGGCGCTGCAACTGCAGCAGGAGCTGGAGGCGGTGTTTGCCCCGGCGATCAGCAGCCGTACTGCCACGGCACTGCGCGGACTGCTTGCCCTGCCGGCCACGCCACTGCCCGCCGCCCCACCCACGCCACAAAGGTCCGCCGCGCCCCCCCAGGCACCGGCGCCGGCCCCACCCATGGCCGCCCCGGCACCCACGCCAGCCCCTGCAGCCCCTTCGGCACGCAGTGCAGGCAGCCGCGGGGTGCTCGCCCTGCTCAGCTTCATGGCGGGCGTGCTTGTGGTGGGAGTGGTGGGGGCGTTGGCCTGGCTGATGCAACTCAACCGCCCCGGCCAACCGATGGCGCCCCAGGTGATCAGCGAGCAGCCCCAGGCTCAGGCCCCCCGTGAGCCGGCGCCACCGCAGCAGGAGCTCACCCCTCCACCCGCCCCGAACCTGGAACAGGCGGAACTGGATCGGGCGATCCGCAGTGTGCAACAGCTCTACACCGCCCTCTCCAGTGGCGACATCGACGCTGCCCGGCGGCTGTTCGGCGGCGCCGCCGCAGACCAGTTCGATCCCAGCTTCTTCAGCCAGTTCAGCCGGGTGAGCGTGGCCGATCTGGTGGAAACCGGCCGCAGCGGCTCGGCGGTGGAGCTGGTGGGACTGGTGACCTTCACCTATCCCGATGGCTCCAGCCAGGTGGAGTCACGCAGCTTCAGCGTGGACACCGCCACCGATCCGGCCCTGATCACCGCCAGCAGCTTCCAGTCGGTGGTGCAACCGCGCTGACGCCAGGCGCTCCGGTGACCCCATCCGAACCACCTCAACAGAGCACCACACAAAAAAAGCGCTCCCGCAGGGGCGCCCGGATGATCTGTAGGCCTTGGACAGCCAATCAGGCGGTCCCGCAGAAGGTGACATCAGGAAACTTGGCCTTGGCCTCATCGAGAGACTTGCCCTTGCCCTCTTCCTGCCAGTAGTTGATCACCTCAGTGGCCTTGTTGAGGATCTCAACGCGCTCGTTGTCGGTGATCCAGCTCTTGGCCTCCAGCTCGGTCTTGAGGGTTTCCCAGGCATCTTCCCGGGGCCAGAAGAAGTAAGCGGTGAGGGGGCTGGGGCCGCCACCCACGATCTGATCCACGGCCAGCGCCACGTTGTCGGGCAGCCAGAGAATCTTCAGCAGGAAGCGTCCCTCATCGGCCTTGGGGGTGTATCCAGAGGGAACACCGTCTTCGTCGATGGTGGCGGTGGCCAGGGCAGCGCTGCCGCCACGCATGACCGGACGACCTTCAGTGGTCTCCTCGGTGGCGCCACCAGCAGCGGCGCCATCAGCAGCTGCGTCGACTGCGGCAGCAGCGCCAACGGCGCCCTCGGGGGAGGCGCTCTCGATGGCTGTCATGGTGTCAGCGCTCAAGACTACGGGGCAAACAACTAACCTACCAGCCGCTCCGCACCACCCGCCCTGGCCGCTCAGGCTGTCTCCTCTCTGAAGGCTGTCCCCGCTCCCAGAGCCGTTCTGCTGTTCGACATCGACGGCGTGATCCGCGATGTGGGGGGCAGCTACCGCAGGGCTCTGGCGGAAACGGTGCACCACTACACCTCCGTCCACGGCGCAGCCTGGCGCCCCGATCCCGCCACGATCGACGCCCTCAAGGCTGAGGGCCGCTGGAACAACGACTGGGAGGCAAGTCTCGAACTGCTGCGCCGCCGCGGTCTCGGCGAGCAGGGCCAACCGCCGCTGCCAGCCTTTGAGGCCCTGGTGGAGGTGTTCAGCGGCTTCTATTTCGGCGGCGATCCAGCCGGCGATCCAGCCCACTGGACCGGCTTCATCGGCAGCGAGCCGCTCCTGGTGCAGCCGGAGTTTTTCGGCCAGCTCAGCGCCGCCAACCTGGCATGGGGCTTCGTGAGTGGTGCCGAGCCCCCCTCGGCCCGCTACGTGCTGGAACGGCGCCTGGGGCTCCAGAGCCCCCCACTGATCGCCATGGGCGACGCCCCCGACAAGCCCGACCCCACCGGCTTTCTCCAGCTCGCCGACCAGCTGCTGCGCTCCGCCACCAGCGGGGGGGGCCTGGGGGCCGGCAGCCCGCCCGTGGCCTACCTGGGCGACACGGTGGCCGACGTGCTGACCGTGATGAACGCTCGCCAGGCCTGCCCCCAGCAGCGCTTCCTGGCCCTGGCCGTGGCGCCGCCGCACCTGCACGGCGATCCAGTGGCCCGCAGCGCCTACGAGGCGAAGCTGCGTGACGCTGGCGCCGACCGGGTGCTCAGCAGCACCGCTGCGGTACTGGACGCCCTGCCCTGAGCTTCAACGCTCCATCGCCGCAGGGGCCTTGAGCGCCGCCGCCGTCAGATTTTCATGGCCGTGGTCGCTCACGGCCACGTCATCTTCGATGCGAATGCCGATGCCCTTCCAGCGCTCGGCGATCTCGGGCTGGCCCTCCGGCACCGGCAGCCGGTCGCTCACATAGAGCCCCGGCTCCACCGTGAGCACCATGCCGGACTCCAGCGCCACGTGATGCTCACCAAGGCGGTAGGCGCCCACATCGTGCACGTCGAGGCCGAGCCAGTGGCCGGTGCGATGCATGTAGAGATGGCGGTAGGCGCCCTGCTCGATCACCCCGTCCACTGAGCCCGCCAGCAGACCGAGTTCCAGCAGCCCCTCCACCAGCACGCGCAGGGCCGTCTCGTGCACGCCCTCGGCCGTGAAGCCCGGGGCCACGGAGGCGACCGCCGCCTCCTGGGCCGCCAGCACCAGCTCGTAGAGGGCCCGCTGCTCACCTGTGAAACGGCCGTTGATCGGGAAGGTGCGGGTGATGTCGCCGTTGTAGTAGTCGGCCAGCGAACAACCGGCGTCGATCAGGAGCAGATCGCCGTCGCGCAGGGGGGAGTTGTTGGCGGTGTAGTGCAGCACGCAGGCGTTGTCGCCACCGGCCACGATCGAGCCGTAGGCGGCCCCCCGGGCGCCCTGCTCCAGGAAGTGCTGCTCGATCACCGCCTGCACCTGGCGCTCATTCAGCCCGGGGCGGGCCACCTGACGGGCCAGCTCATGGGCCTCGGCCGAGATGCGGCAGGCCTGCCGCAGCCGCTCCAGCTCCTCTGGCCCCTTGCGCAGCCGCAGCCCGTGGAGGATCGAGCAGGGCGCCACCAGGCCCAGGGCGGCGTGGCCGCTGCGGGGGGCGCGATCGAGCTGGCGTGCCCAGGCCGCCAGCACCAGCGGCTCCACCGTCGGGTGCTTGCCCACCCGGAAGGCGATGCCCTCGGCCCCCTGCAGGTAGTCGCCCAGGCGCTGCTCCAGCTCCTCGAGCGGGTGGGCGATATCGGCACCAAAGGCCGCCACGGCCCCCTCGGTGCCCCAGCGGAAGCCGGTCCACACCTCGGCGGAAGGCTGCTTGGGCTGCACGAACAGCACATACCGCTCTCCGGGCGGGCGGTGCGGCAGAAACAGCGCCACCGCATCGGGCTCATCGAAGCCGGTGAGATACCAGAAGTCGCTGTTCTGGCGGAACGGCCACTCGCAATCGGCGTGATGCACCGCCAGCGGTGCCGCAGGGATCACCGCCGCGGCGCCGCCCAGCTGCTCCAGAAAGCGGTCCCGCCGCTGAGCATGAACAGATTGCTCAAGCACCGGCTCCAGCCCCTGCTCCACCACCACGTTGCACTGTCCAGGTGGGGTGCAGTCTGGCGCCAGGTGCTGGCGGGAGGCGCCATGCCGGCGGGAAGCGGTATATAGGGGCATGGCCCAAGCCCCTGCCCTCCCACTCGCCACCCCGCCGGCATGAACGACCTGCTGGCCCTGGCCCTGCTGGTGGTGCTGGTGATCGCCGGTTCGGCCCTGTGTTCCGGGGTGGAGGCGGCCCTGCTGAGCGTCAACCCGGTGCGGCTGCACGAGCTGGCCAGCCGGACCAGGCCGGTGCGCGGCGCCAGGCGCCTGGAGCAGCTGCGTCAGCGGCTCGGCCGCACCCTGTCGGTGCTGGTGATCGCCAACAACGGTTTCAACATCTTCGGCAGCCTGATGCTGGGCGGCCTGGCGGCCCAGGTGTTCGAGAACCACGGCATCTCCGGCGTAGCCCTGCCGCTGTTTTCGGTGGGGCTCACCGTGCTGGTGATCCTGCTGGGCGAGATCCTGCCCAAGGCCTTCGGCAGCCGCCTGGCCCTGCCGGTGGCCCTGGCCAGCGCCCCGGCCCTGGCCTTGGTGGCCCAGCTGATGCTGCCGCTGGTGCTGCTGTTGGAGCGACTGCTGCCGGCGATCAGCACCGAGAGCGAACTGCACACCGACGAGGAGGAGATCCGGCTGCTGGCCCGGCTGGGTTCCCAGAAAGGCCAGATCGAGGCGGATGAGGCGGCGATGATCGCCAAGGTGTTCCAGCTCAACGACCTCACCGCCCGCGACCTGATGACCCCGCGGGTGTCGGCCCCCACCGTGCCAGGAGCGGCCCGGCTGTCCGAGCTCCGCAATGAGCTGCTCTCCCACAGCGACCCCTGGTGGGTGGTGCTGGGTGAGGAGGTGGATGAAATCCTCGGAGTTGCGAGCCGGGAGCGCCTGCTCACAGCCCTGGTGCAGGGCCAGGGCGAACGCACCCCGGCAGAGCTGAGCGAGGAGGTGGAATTCGTGCCGGAGATGATCCGCGCCGACCGGCTGCTCACCGGCTTCCGCCGTAACAGTGGCGGCGTGCGGGTGGTGGTGGATGAGTTTGGCGGCTTCGTGGGCGTGATCGGCGCCGAGGCGGTGCTGGCGGTGCTGGCCGGCTGGTGGCGGCCACGCTCCACTCCCCCCCAGGAACCGGCTCAGCATGAGCGGACAGCCGGTGAATCCCCGGCCCCATGACGCCCTCCCGCCACGGCCACGGACCGCCTCCTGCAGCCGAGCGCACCTGCCAGCTCCTGGCCCCCTGGCGCGCCCAGCTGGCGCTGAGCGGCCGTGAACGCAGCCAGCTGGCCGGACCGCTGCACTGGCTCGATGGCCAGCTGGAGCGGCTGGAGCGCCGCCAGCTGAAGCTGGCGGTGTTCGGCCGGGTGGGGGTTGGCAAATCGAGCCTGCTCAATGCCTTGCTGGGCGAGCCCGCCTTTGCCACCGACGTGGCCCACGGCTGCACCCGCCGCCAGCAGGCCACCGTGTGGCACCAGCCGATCCCGGGCCTCAGCCAGGTGGAGCTGGTCGACACGCCCGGCATCGATGAGATCGCCGCGGCCGGCCGGGCCCGACTGGCCGCGCGGGTGGCCCTGGGCGCTGACCTGGTGCTGCTCGTGCTCGACGGCGACCTCACCCGCATCGAGGCGGAGGCCCTTGCCACCCTGGTGGCCAGCGGCAAGCCGCTGTTGCTGGTGCTCAATCGCTCCGACTGCTGGCCCGAAACCGAGCGCGAAGCGCTGCTGGCCAGCATCCGCCGGCGCCTGCCGGCCGAGGCCCGCACCCTGGAGCTGGTGGCCGTGTCCGCAGCACCGCGCCGGCCGCGGCTGCTGGCCGATGGCCGGGTGCGCAGCGAGGTTGGCGCGCCGGAGGTGGAGCCCCTGCGCCAGCGGCTGGTGCAGCTGCTGAAGGAGCAGAGCGAACTGCTGCTGGCCCTCAATGCCCTGCGGACCGCAGACAGATTTCACCAGACCCTGCTGGCGGAGCGACTGCGCCAGGGCCGCCGCGGCGCCCAGGGGCTGATCGGCCGCTTTGCCGCGCTCAAGGCCACCGGCGTGGCCGCCAATCCCCTGCTGCTGCTCGATCTGGCCGGTGGGCTGGCCTGCGACACCGCCCTGGTGTTGCAGCTCTGCCAGATCTACGGCATCCCGATGCAGACGAGCGGCGCCCGTGCCCTGCTGGCCCGGCTGTCGAGCCAGAACGCTCTGCTCGGCGGCGCCCAGCTGGGCATCCAGCTGCTGCTCAGCGCCCTGCGCAACCTGCTGCTGCTGGCGGCACCGCTCAGCGGCGGACTGAGCCTGGCACCGGCGGCGCCGGTGGCCCTCGCTCAGGCGGCCCTGGCGGTGCACACCACCCGCCGCACAGGCCGGCTGGCCGCGGCCGAACTGCTGCGCAGTGCCCGCCGGGGCGGCCGCCCCGGGGCTCTGCTGCGGCGGCTGGCCCAGAGCGATCCGGCGGTACGCCAGTGGCTGGGCAGCTGGCCCGCCGGTGGAACCGAGACCGAGAGCAGATCCGGGGCCGGGTCTGCGGCCGCCGAGCCCGCCCTGCTGCCATGACGCGGGCTGCCCAAGGAGCGATCGCCCTGCTGGGCACCAGCGCCGACCCCCCCACCTGCGGCCACCAGGCCCTGCTGGAGGCCCTGCTGGAGCGCTACCCACGGGTGGCCACCTGGGCCAGCGACAACCCGATGAAACGCCACGGCGCCCCCCTGGCCGCCCGCTCCGCGCTGCTGGCAGCCCTGGTGGGCGCCATCGCCGATCCCCGCCTGGAACATGCCCAGGACCTGAGCAGCCCCTGGGCGATCACCACCCTGGAGCGGGCCGCCGCCCGCTGGCCCAGCCAGGAGCTGATCTTCGTGGTCGGCAGCGACCTGGCCGGCCAGATCCCCAGCTGGAAGCAGGCCGACGCGGTGCTGCAGCGCTGCCGGCTGGCGATCGTGCCCCGCGCCGGCTGGCCGCTGCAGCCCGCCGATCTCGCCGCCCTGGAAGCCCTCGGCGCCCACATCGAGCTGTTGCCGCTGACGGTGCCGGCCAGCACCAGCACGGCGCTGCGCCAGCGCCCCGACCCGGCCGGAATCCCCGCAGCGGTGTGGCCGGTGCTGCTGCAGCACAATCTCTACGGGCTGAGCCCCGAGGGCCCCACACCCGCCGATCCCGCCCGCTCCTGATGCGCCTCGCCCTGGCCCAGCTCAACCCCCTGGTGGGCGACCTGGCCGGCAACGGCGCCCGCCTGCTGGCCGCCTGCCGCGAGGCCGAGGCCGGCGGCGCCGACCTGGTGCTCAGCCCCGAGCTGTCGCTGTGGGGCTACCCGCCGCGCGACCTGCTGCTCAGCCCCGCCCGCCTCAATGCTCAGGAGCAGGTGCTCGACCGGCTGGCCGCCGATCTGGCCGCCCTCAACCCTGCTCTGGCGCTGCTGGTGGGCCTGGCCGAACCCAGCGGCGAGCACCAGCGCCCCCAGCTGTTCAACGCCCTGGCGCTGGTGCAGGGCGGCAGCTGGCGGGTGGTGGCGCGCAAGCAGCTCCTGCCCAGCTACGACGTGTTCGATGAGCGCCGCTACTTCCGCCCCGGCACGGGCACGGCGGTGCTCGACCTGCCCGGCCCGGAGCGCCCCTGGCGACTGGGGCTCACCATCTGCGAAGACCTCTGGGTGGAAGAGGAGCTGCAGGGCCACCGCCTGGCCGGTCCCGATCCCGTCGCCGGTCTGCTCCCAAGCCGGGTCAACCTGCTGCTCAACCTCTCGGCCTCCCCGTTCAGCCAGGCCAAGGCGGCCCTGCGCCATCGCCTCGCCGCCCGGGCGGCCCAGCGGCTGGGCTGTCCGGTGGTCTACGTGAACCAGGTGGGGGGCAACGACGAGCTGGTGTTCGACGGCGCCAGCTTCGTGGTGGATGCCGGTGGCGCCGTGGTCTGCCAGCTGCCCTGCTGCCGGGAAGACGTGGCGCTCTGGGACGCCGCGCCCGCCACCCAAAAAGCGCCACAACAAGCGCCACAACGCCAAGCGGCGCCCCTGCCCCCCGAGCCCGAGCAACTGCTGCGCGCCCTGGTGCTGGGCGTGCGCGACTACGCCCGCAAGTGCGGCTTCCGTCGCGCTCTGCTGGGCCTCAGCGGCGGCATCGACTCGGCCCTGGTGGCAGTGATCGCCGCGGCGGCCCTGGGGCCGGAGCAGGTGCAGGCGCTGCTGATGCCCTCGCCCTGGAGCTCGGCCGGCTCGATCAGCGATGCCGAGGCCCTGGCCGAGCGGCTGGGCCTGGCCACCCACACGCTGGCGATCGCCGGGCTGATGGCCGGCTTCGATGGTGCGCTCACGCCGGCCCTGGGCCAGGCGCCAGCGGGCCTCACCGCCGAAAACCTGCAATCCCGCATCCGCGGCACCCTGCTGATGGCGATGGCCAACGCCCAGGGCGGCCTGCTGCTGTCCACCGGCAACAAGAGCGAACTGGCGGTGGGCTACTGCACCCTCTACGGCGACATGAACGGCGGCCTGGCCGTGATCGGTGATCTCTACAAGACCAGCGTGTTTGCCCTGTGCAACTGGCTCGACGCCCCTGCCAGCGCCAGCTGTCGCGGCGACCTGGGGCTGCCGGCCGAGGGGGAACTGGTGGGCGCAGCGATCCGCAGCAAGGCTCCGAGTGCCGAGCTGCGGCCCGACCAGCGCGACAGCGATTCCCTGCCCGACTACGCCCTGCTCGACCCGCTTCTTGTGGCCCTGGTGGAGGAGCACTGCAGCCCCGAGGAGCTGGTGGACGCAGGCCACCCCCCCGAGCTGGTGGAGCGGATCGCCGCCCTGGTGCGGCGGGCTGAATTCAAGCGGCGCCAGGCGGCACCCGTGCTGAAGGTGAGTGGCCGCGCCTTCGGTAGCGGCTGGCGCATGCCGATCGCCGCCGGTTGAGCCAGGCTGGAGACACCCCCCGCCCGAAAGCGATGGCCGCCCCCGGCAGCGCCCCCCTGGCCGCCCCGATGGCCAGCATCGGCGTGCCCACCGAGATCAAGCGCGACGAACAGCGCGTGGCCCTCACCCCCGATGGAGTGCGCGAACTGGTGGGGCAGGGCATGGAGGTGCGGGTGCAGGCGGGGGCAGGCCTGGGGGCCGGCATCAGCGACGAGGCCTTTGCCACCGCCGGAGCCCGCCTGGTGAGCCGCGAAGAGGCCTGGGGCGCCCACCTCGTGGTGAAGGTGAAGGAGCCCCAACCGGAGGAATTCCCGTTCCTGCGGCGCGATCTGGTGCTGTTCACCTATCTCCACCTGGCCGCTTACCCGGAGGTGGGCCGGGCCCTGCTGGCGGCCGGCACCACGGCGGTGGCCTACGAGACCGTGCAGCTCGACGACGGCTCACTGCCCCTGCTGGCGCCGATGAGTGAGATCGCCGGCCGCATCGCCGCCCAGGTGGGGGCGCACCTGCTGGAAAAACCGCACGGAGGTCGCGGCATCCTCATCGGCGGCTGCACCGGCGTTCGCCCCGCCCGGGTGGTGGTGCTGGGCGCCGGCAGCGTGGGCTGGAACGCCGCCCGCATCGCCACCGCCATGGATGCGGAGGTGTTCCTGCTCGACCGATCCCCCCAGCGCCTGCGTGAGCTGGAGGCCGATCGCCGTGGCCGGCTGGTGAGCCTGGTGAGCAGCCGCAGCCTGATCGAGCGGCTGGTGCCGGAGGCCGATCTGCTGATCGGCGCCGTGCTCACCCCCGGCGGCCGCGCCCCCACGCTGGTGGGAGAAGAGCTCGTGGAGCGGATGCGGCCCGGTTCGGTGATCGTGGATGTGGCGATCGACCAGGGCGGCTGCATCGCCACCAGCCGTGAAACCACCCACACCGATCCGGTGATCACCGTGCATGGCGTGCAGCACTACGCCGTGGGCAACATGCCCGGCGCCGTGCCCCACACCTCCACCGAGGCGCTGGTGAGCGTCACCCTGCCCTACATCCTGGTGATGGCCGGCCGCGGACTCACCGAGGCGGTCACCGACCGGCCCGAACTGCTCTCCGGGCTCAACACCGCCGCCGGAGCCGTGTGCCATCCGAGCGTGGCTCAGGCGCTGGGGCTGGCCCATCGCCACCCGATGGCCTGCCTGCGCTGAGAATCAGGCGGCTGCCAGCCTGCGCCGATGCTCAACCCCGCCCGCATCCGCATCCTGGCCGTGGGCAAGGTGCGCAAGGGCTGGGTGCGGGAGGGCATCGAGCTCTACCGCAAGCGCCTGCCAGGCCTGGCGATCGTGGAACTCAGAGACGCCACACCCGAGCGCGAGGCGGCAGCGGTCCGCGCCGAACTGCGCCGCGACGAGCAGCTGGTGGTGCTGAGCGAGGAGGGCCAGACCATGGGCTCCCGAGCCCTGGCCGCCCGCCTCGGCCAACTGCAGGCCAGCGGCGAGGCCAGCCGCCTGGCCTTCGTGATCGGCGGCGCGGACGGCCTCGAACCGGCCCTGCGCACCGAGGCCAGCTGGCGGCTGAGCCTCTCGCCGCTCACCTTTCCCCACGAGCTGGCCCGCCTGCTGCTGCTGGAGCAGCTCTACCGCGCCCAGTCGATCCTGCAGGGCGGCCCCTACCACCGCGACTGAGTGCACCTGCATTCAGACCGCCACCAGCGAAGGGAGCGGCCGCGCCAGGCTCGCCGGAGCGATGCCCTCGCGCAGTGCCAGCACCAGCCCGGCAGCCTCGGCGTAGCTGGCCGCCGCCAGCACCTCCAGACCCAGGGCTTCAGCGCTCACCTGGAGCACGCAGGGGTTAGCCACGGCGATCACCGGCACGCCGCGCTCGGCGCAGGCCAGCACCGCAGCCCCACCCAGCGCTCCGGCCGGCGTCACCACCGCCCCGATCGCCTCGGGACGCAGCACGTCACCCACGCTGCTCGTGACAGCAGCCGGGGCGGGCGGCCAGCTCACCAGGTCGGGCGCCCGGCTCAGGCCCACCAGCACGCAGGGCAGGAAGGTGGTGCCCAGCTCCTCGCCAGCGGCGCGGGGATCGAGGGAGGGGTTCAGCGGCAGAGGGCTGAGGGCCGGGGCGTGGGCGCAGGGAATGCCGAGGTGGTCGCAGAGCAGGTGGCTGATCACCGCCTCGGCGCCAGCCAGCACATCCACGCCACTGCCGCCGCGGTAGGCGGCGAGCGCTTCGCTCTCGGGGTCTTCCGGGAAGCGAGCCACCACCGCAATCGCCGTGGCGCCGGCCGCCCGCAGGCGCTCACCGGCTCGCAGCAGCGCATCGGGCCTGCCCAGGCGGCCCCAGCTGGCGCCGCTGCTGCCGAGCTCCAGGCTCACGTCCAGGGGCACGTCGGTGCTGACCACCGGGCCGATCTCCAGGCCGAGCGTGGCGCGGCAGCCATCGGCCACCTGCAGATGGCGCAGGCGCAGCTCCGCCTCGATGCCGGCATCGAGCAGCAGGCCCACGCGCTGGCGCCGCACCGGCCGCAGGGCCAGCGCACCGGCCGCAAAGCGATCCAGCCCCCAGCCCTCCACGTAGTGGATGCGCGGATCACTCCAATAGAGCGCCGCTCCATTCATCACATTGGGGTGGGTGATCAGGCAGCCGCTGGCCGCCGCCAACAGGCGCGCCGACGGCAGGGCGTCACCGGCATACCCCCCGATGGCGCAGCCGATGCCGGTGGGGATCACCAGCAGGGTGGGCAGGGGCGCCGCGCTCATGCCGACAGGTCCTCGCTGCCGACGACCCCGGCGCCGGCCCCGTCGCCATGGGCAATCAGCACGGCCTCCACACACAACAGTTCAGCCGGCTGGCCCACCTGGCTCTCCACGCCTGTGATCGCCCAGCGGAGGGGCCGACCATGGACCGACAGGGCTGCCTCCACCTGGGCACGCAACGGACCACTCAGGCGCGGCAGGCACAACTCCAGCGGCACCAGCTTCATGCCTCAAGCCTCATTTCTGATACTGGCCGAACTGGGCTTCGTAGAGGGCGTCCTCCATGCCGGCCTTGAGCCTGAGATCGGCACGGGGGTAGGCCACACACAACAGCGCATAGCCCTGGTGCTGGAGTTCAGCCTTCACACCCATGGCATCGGGCTGGTGCACCGTCCCCTCGCTGAGCAGGGCGGCGCAGGTGGTGCACACGCCGGAGCAGCAGGAGCTGGGGAGATTCACGCCAGCGGCTTCGGCGGCGGCCAGCACGGTCTGATCGCTGCGGCAGGGGAAGGTGTGGCTGGTGCCCTCAAACTCCGCGGTGACCTGGAAAGTGGTGGGATCGCTCACGGGAAACGCCGACAACCGGCCCATCTTCCCAGCTCAGCCCGCCTGCCAGTGGGTGGGGTGGGGCGCCAGGTACTCGGGCGGGTGCGGGTCATCCGCACGGGCCGTGAGCACGAAGTCGAAGCTGATCGACACCCGCAGCTCGTCCCCATCGTCGTTGGGCATCACGGCGTGATCCAGACAGGAAGGGAACAGCAACAGCAATCCCGCCCGCGGCGCCACATCCACCCAGGGCTGGATCCAGCCCGATTCAAGCGATGCCAGGGCTCGGTCCGGAGCCTGGGTGAGCGGCCCGCCATGGCCCACCGCCATCCCGGGCACCAGCTCATTGACCTGGCGATGGGGCCAGAAGCGAAGACAACCGCAGCGGCCGCTGCCATCACCGCTGAGGTAGAGCACGGCGCTCAAGTGAGCGTTGGGGTGATGGTGGCGGCCCACCACCTGACCAGGCTCGCTCAGCACCGGCCAGCAGCGCTGGATGTGCAACGTGACCCGTTCAGCCTCAAACCCCAGCTGCCGCAGATAGGCCTGGGCCTGGCCGCTCACGTCCGCCACCAGGCCTGCGAAGTCTTGGTGCTGGTGCAGCTGCCACACGCCGTTGAGATCGCCGGTCCAGGCACAGCCGGGATCGGGATTGCTCTCCGCCTCGCCGCGCAGCCCGTGGAGCACCTGGAGCTGGCCGGCCAGCTCCAGCGGATCGAGCCGCAGCTGCACCTGGCCCAACGCCACCGGGAACAGCGGCTGGATCACCAGCTCACCAAGCGCGGGCAGGGGCAGAGGCATGGCAAACGCACGCGGCACTCCAGCATCCACTGCCGCGTGCTGCTACTGGGCGACCAGGCCAGGCCTACCGGCAGAGGACTGCTCGCTCAGCAGCCCCTGAACAGCACGAATCCCCGGCAGTCCCGAAGCGGTATTGCACGCAAAGCGTGCATTGACCGCTGAGGGGCTTCCAGGGATTCGGTGGAACCAGAGGGGAGTGCCCAGCCGGGCAACTCAGGCCATAGCCGAAGCACCACCCACCACTTCCAGGATTTCCTGGGTGATGGCGGCCTGGCGGGCCTTGTTGTAGTCCAACGTCAGCGTCTTGGCGAGGGCCTTGGCGTTGTCGCTGGCATTGTTCATGGCCGTCATCCGGCTGGCCAGCTCGGAAGCGGCGGCTTCCTGAAGGGAACGCAGCAGCTGGTTTTCCAAATACAGCGGCAGCAGGGCGTTGAGCAGCTGCTCGGGGCTCTGCTCGAACACGATGTCGGAAGGCAGGGCCGGCGCCGCATTGGCGGCGGTGCCGGGCTCCACCACCAGCTGACCCTCACGGGTGGTGAGGCGGAAGATTTCGTCGTCTTCCACCGCAATACCCTGGGGATCCAGCGGCAGCAGGGTCTGAATCACCGGTCGTGAGCTCACCAGGTTGATGAACTTGGTGAAGATGATCTCCACCCGGTCGGTGCTGCCGGAGAGGAACTCGGCCAGGATCTCACCGCCGATCTTCATGGCTTCGGCGGCGTTGGGCACCTGCTCCAGGCCGGTGAAGGTGGCACGAATCGTGTACTGGCTGGAGCGGTTCTGGAAATAGGTGATCGCCTTGCGGCCGATCAGCACGAGATCCACCTTGTAGCCCTGGGCGCTGAGCTCAGCGTGACGCTGTTCGGTGCGCTTGATGATGTTGGCGTTGTAGCCACCGCACAGACCCCGGTCGCCGGTCACGGCCAGCAGGGTGATGCACGCGATGGGGCGCTCCTCCAGCAGGGGAGCGTCCACATCTTCGAAGCGCATGCGCGACTGGAGGTTTTCCAGAATCCGGGCCAGGCGGTCGGCGAAGGGCCGACTGCGCAACACTTGCTCCTGGGCACGGCGCACCTTGGCGGCCGCCACCAGGCGCATGGCCTCGGTGATTTTGCGGGTGTTCTTGACCGAACTGATGCGGTCGCGGATTTCCTTGAGATTGGCCATCTGAGTGCTCTCCTCAGACGGTGGCGAGCATGGTCGACTTCACCTCGTTGATGGCGTCCTTGAGCATCGCCTCAGACTCGTCGCTGAGTTGCTTTTCGGACATCACCTTGGTGATGAAGTCGGCCTTGTTGGTCTTGAGGTAGTCACGCAGTTCGCGGCAGAACTGCACCACCGACTCCACAGGCACCTCGTCGATCATGCCCTTCACACCGGCATACACCACGGCCACCTGCTCAGCCAGGTTCAGGGGGCTGAACTGGGGCTGCTTGAGAATCTCGCGCAGACGCTTGCCGCGCTGCAGCTGGGCCTGAGTGGCGGCATCGAGATCAGAGGCGAACTGGGAGAAGGCAGCCAGTTCGTCGAACTGGGCCAGCTCCAGCTTCAGGGTGCCGGCGATCTTCTTGATGGCCTTCGTCTGGGCGGCACCGCCCACGCGGCTCACCGAGATACCCACGTTGATCGCAGGGCGCAGACCGGAGTTGAACAGGTCGGAGCTGAGGAACACCTGACCATCGGTGATCGAGATCACGTTGGTGGGGATGTAGGCCGACACGTCGCCGGCCTGGGTTTCGATGATCGGCAGGGCGGTCATCGAGCCCTTGCCCATGGCATCGCTCAGCTTGGCGGCGCGCTCGAGCAGACGGCTGTGGCAGTAGAACACGTCGCCGGGATAGGCCTCACGACCGGGCGGACGACGCAGCAGCAGCGACATCTGGCGGTAAGCCTGAGCCTGCTTGGTGAGGTCGTCGTAGATCACCAGGGTGGCCTTGCCCTTGTACATGAACGACTCAGCGATGGCTGCGCCGGTGTAGGGGGCCAGGTACTGCAGAGCAGCTGATTCGGAGGCGTTGGCGGCCACCACGATCGTGTAGTCGAGGGCGCCCTTCTCGCGCAGAACCTCCACCACGTTGGCCACAGAGGCGGCCTTCTGGCCCACGGCCACGTAAACGCAGACGACGTCTTCGCCCTTCTGGTTGATGATCGTGTCGATCGCAATGGCGGTCTTGCCGGTCTGGCGGTCGCCGATGATCAGCTCGCGCTGGCCGCGGCCGATGGGGATCATCGCGTCGATGGCCGTGATGCCGGTCTGCATAGGCTCATGCACCGACTTGCGTTGGATGATGCCGGGCGCCATCGACTCGATCAGGCGCGTCTCGGAGGTGGCGATATCTCCCTTGCCATCGATCGGCTGACCGAGTGAATTGACCACGCGGCCGAGCATGGCTTCGCCCACGGGCACCGAGGCGATCTTGCCGGTGGCCTTCACGGTGCTGCCTTCCTGGATGCCGCGGCCCTCGCCCATCAGCACCACACCCACGTTGTCGTCCTCGAGGTTGAGGGCGATGCCTTCGGTGCCGTCCTCGAACTGCACCAGTTCACCGGCCATCACCTGCTGCAGGCCGTAGACGCGGGCGATACCGTCGCCGATCTGCAGAACGGTTCCGACATTGCTGACGGAAACAGACTTGTCGTAGTCCTCAATCTGCTGCTTGAGGATGGCGCTGATCTCGTCGGGGCGGATGGAAACCATGGCTGGAAGGTCCGGTGTGAAGGTCCCGTTGGGGAGCTGAGAGGAGGGGGCGGTGAAGGAGGGGGGTGTGGGCTAGCTCACCTTGGCCAGCGCCAGACCGAGGCGACGCACCTGGCCGGAAAGGCTGGCGTCGATCACCTGGGAGCCCATGCGCACAATGAAGCCACCGATGAGGGAGGGATCGACCTGCACGTCGAGCTCCACTGAGTCGGTGCCGGCAATCGCCTTGACCCGCTGGTTGAGTTGCTCCTGCTGCTCGGTGGTGAGCGGCGTGGCCGACCTCACATTGGCGAGGGTGATGCGGCGAAGGTCGCGATAGAGCTCGAGAAAGCGGATCAGCACCGCATCCATCACCGGCAACCGCTGGCGGTCGGCCAGGAGCTTGAGAAGGTTCTGCAGGGAAGGGGTGATCTGGTCCTGGAACAGGGCCAGCAGGGCAGCCTTCTTCGCGTCGGGCTCGAGCACCGGCGAGGACATGGCATCGCGCAGGTCGGAATTGTCGTTCCAGATGGCCAGCAGGCCGCGCACCTGGTCGGCGACAGTGTCGGTTTCCTGGCGAGACTCAGCCACCTGCAGCAACGCCTCGGCGTAGGGGGTGGCGATGGTGTTGAGCAGCGGCATCAGGCGTTCCCCAGCGAGTTGATGGACTGGTCGATCAGACGGGCCTGAGCCGCGTCGTCGAGTTTGCCGGGCAGGGTGGCCAAAGCTTTCTCGATCGCCTGGCGGGCCGCTTCACGGCGCAGCAGATCGGTGACCCGGGCTGCTTCAGAGTTGAGATCGGCCACGGCATCCTGCTTGAGGCGGGCCATTTCCTCAATCGTGCGCTGCTCGCTTTCAACGCGGACGGACTGAGCACGAGCCTGGCCATCGGCCTGGATCTGGGCAGCCTTTTGCTGGGCGGCGGCCACATCGGCCTGGGCCTTGGAGAGGGCGGAGTTGGCGGACTTCAGACGCTCTTCGGCATCACTCAGGTCGGCCAGAATCGCCTGACGACGCCGCTCAAGCATGCCGCCAAGAAAGCCCCGCAGGAACCAGAACAGCACCCCGATCACAATGACCAGGTTGATCAGGTTGGTGTCGAGCGGGTTGAGGTTGAGGCCGAACCCACCGGAGTGGGCAAAGAGCGAACCCTGGAGAGTGCGGGGAAACACCCAGGCAGTGAACAGAAGGGAAACAGTCATCGGGCTGCCAGCAGGCGGTCAACGATCAGGGAGCCCAGGCGATCAGCTTCGGACTTGAGTGAGGCCAAGGCCTGCTCTTTCTCCGCTTCGATCTCGCGACGGGCTTTCTCGCGGGTGGCGATGGCTTCGGCCTGAGCCGTGGCCAGTGCTTCGCGGTAGAGCTTGTCGGCCTCCTGCTCCGCTTCCACGATCAGCTTCTGGGCCTGCTGGCGGGCTTCCTTGAGCTGTTCAGTGAGATCGGCTTCGAGGCGCTGCACCTGGGCCAGCTTCTGCTTGGCGTCGGCACGGCTGGTGGTGATGTACCCCTCACGCTCCTCCACAGCCCGACCAACCGGGCGGAAGAACAGGGCATTGAGAATGAAGGTGAGGAGCACCACCTGCACCGCCATCAGCGGCAGGGTGGCATCGAGGTCAAACAGACCTCCCTCGGGTGCGCCGGACACGGCGTCAGCAGTGGCAAGCAGAAGCCAGCTGGTCATGGGAAGGGAGCGCCGGGATAAAAAGTTGATCCGTCACCGGTGGAGATCACCGGGTGCCGTCGCAGGGGAATGGGACCGCAGCCCCACCCCCCACGTGGGTGATCAGCCGGCGAAGGGGTTGGCGAACAGCAGCACCAGAGCCACCACCAGGCCATAGATGGTCAGGGCTTCCATGAAGGCCAGCGACAGCAGCAGGGTGCCGCGGATCTTGCCTTCAGCCTCGGGCTGACGGGCAATGCCTTCCACAGCCTGACCGGCTGCGGTGCCCTGGCCGATACCAGGGCCGATGGCGGCGAGGCCCACGGCCAGAGCGGCGGCCAGAACGGAAGCGGCGGAGGTCAGATCACTCATTGGTGGAAAGGTGTTAGGGGAGCGCAGGGAAGAGCGCGGAATGGGCTGGAGCGCGCCCGGGACACTCCCCACAGGGAGCGGGCCCGGTTCCACCCGGACCTGCGCGCGATGAGTTTGCCAGACCGGGGGTCCGGGGCTGGCAGGGCGGATCAGTGGTGCTCCTCGTGCACCGCTTCACCGATGTAGTTGGCGGCGAGGGTGGCGAAGATCAGAGCCTGAATGGCGCTGGTGAACAGGCCGAGGAACATGGCCGGCAGGGGCACAATCACCGGCACCAGAAAGGCCAGCACACCCACCACGAGTTCGTCGGCCAAAATGTTGCCGAACAGACGGAAGGAGAGGGAGAGCGGCTTGGTGAAGTCTTCGATGATCTTGAACGGGAGCATGATCGGGGTGGGCTCCACGTAGTACTCGAAGTAGCGCAGTCCCTTGCGGCTCAGACCGGCATAGAAGTAGGAGAGTGACACCAGCAGCGCCATCGCGACGGTGGTGTTGATATCAGCCGTGGGGGCGCCCAGCTCGCCGTTGGGGAGCTCGATGATCTTCCAGGGAATCAGCGCGCCGCCCCAGTTGCACACAAAGATGAACAGGAACAGGGTGCCGATGAATGGCAGCCAGTCGCGGTAGGCCTTCTCGCCGATCTGTTCACGGGCCAGATCCCGGATGTAGGTCCAGAGGAACTCCAGCAGGTTCTGGACGCCGCGGGGATCACGCTGCAGGGAGCGGGTGCCCACCACAACCAGCGCCAGCAGGGCGCCGATCACGACCCAGGAACTCAGGAACACCTGGCCATGCAGGTGGAGGTTGCCGAGATTCCAGTAGAACTGCTGGCCCACCTCCAGTTCGGCGAACGGCAGGGCGAGGGGCAAGGGAACCATGGAGGAGAGGTGGTTCAGGGGGCGAGAAGGGCCTGCAGAAGCAGGGCCGGTTTGTAGAGAAGGAAGCCGGCCAGAGCCGGCAGCATCTCGATGGCGGGAACCCGGGCGGCGGCGATCACCAACAGGGCCGGAACCACGATCTGGAAGCGACCGAGAGACCGGGAATCGGGACCGAGCCGCGCCACACTGCGCGCTAGAAGCCGCAGGTAGAGCAACCCACAGCAGGAGCCCAGCAGCAGACTGCGGGCCGCGTCTCCACCCCAGATCACGAGGGTGATCAGGCTGGCCGCCGCCCCCACCAACGCCGTGGCCAGCAGCAGACGCCGCTGCAGCCGGCCGTAATGGTCGTCGGGAGGGGTTGCGGCGGCGAGACTGGCCTGCAAGCGCGCCGGGTCGAAAAGCCCGGGCAACTTATCACGCACGCGCCTCAGGCCAGCAGTTGCAACACCTGCAGCTCCCTCAGCCGCCGCGCCCGTTGGCAACGCTCCGCCGGCTGCATTGCCAGGGGCAGGGCACCGAGGCCCTGCTCCGGCGCCGCCTCGATGGCCTGGAGCAGCTCCAGGTCGGCGGCCTCGATCGAGAGCGGCAGCATGTCGGGGCCGAGCAGGCCCGTGGAGGGCCAGCCCCAGAGGCAGCGGTTGATGCGGCCGCGGGCGGCCAGCAGGTCTTCGTCGTGCTCCCAGCGGTGGCGCTCCAGGGGCGGCCTGGCCAGGAAAAACTCGAAGTGGCTGATGTCGGGGTCGAGATCTTCGACCAGGGCCCACTGCTGCCGCTCCGGCAGGGCGCGGGCCCGCTCCAGCAACTCGCCGCCGAGCAGACGGGCCGGATCCCACACCTCCGGGTTGGAGAAGCCCACGAACTCCAACCCGGCCGTAGCCACGAAATCCATCAGACGCTCCAGGTTGTAGCTGGTCTCCTGCGGGTGCAGATACATGTCGGCGAAATTGGCGTCGGCGGCCGTGTCGAGGGCCCAGCGCTGCTCGTGATGGCGCCGCAACCGGTTGGATGCGGGCAGCTCGGCCAGCAGCCGGCGCCCCAGCCGCAGGCCCTCCTCGCCGCTGCCCACCCCCAAGGCCGAGAGCGACCGCTGGGTTCGGTGGATCTCCCAGCGGCCGCCATCGGCATAGAGAAAAAGATGCAGCAGGCCGCCCGGCCGCAGACGGGCAGCCAGGGCCTGCAGGCCGACCTGCGGCTCGCGCAGATGGTGGAGCACGCCCACCGAGTTGATGTAGTCAAACGGCCCCTCGCCATCCAGATCCAGCAGGCTGCGCTGTTCAATGCGCAGCTCGGCGACCTGGGCGGCAGCCCCGGAGCGGCGGGTGCGCTCACGGGCCACGTCCAGGGCGCCGGCGCTGATATCCACCGCCAGCACCGAGGCACCGGGGTTGAGGTGGCAGAGGTAGTCGGTGCTCACCCCGGTGCCGCAGCCGGCGTCGAGGATTCGCCAGCCCTGGCCCCCAGCTCCAGGCGCTGCTGGCACGGCGCCGGTGACAAAGGCCCAGGCGCTGTCCACGCACCAGCGCCAGTTGTATCCCGGCGGCGGGCCGTCCTGCAGGGGGTCGCCGGGATAGGGGAAGCGGTCGTAGAAGGCGCTCACCACCGGCGTGGCGGCATCGCTGGCAAGGGGGCCCGGGGCGCTGGCAGGGGGCACGGCAGGAGGCACAACGAAAGCTGCTGCGGTCTGCGAGCTTTTCACGGCCGGCACGACCATCCGGGGGGCGCTGCAAACATTTGTTCATGGGTCGCCGGAGCCCCAGGCCACGAGCCGTAAGTTGGCCCAGCCCGGCTTGCACTCGTCGATGACCGTGACCGCCAGCAGCGGCAGCACCAGGGTCGCACCGCAGCGTTACGACACCCTGCCGCTCTCGAGCGTCCGTCAGGCCGAGCAGCAGGACCGGTTCCCCGATGGCGGGGAGCTCGCCAGCCTGATCACCTTTTTCCAGAACGGCAGCAAGCGGGTGGAAGCCGCCCGCCGGATCAGTGCCAACGCCGAGTCGATCGTGGCCCGCGCGGCTGGCCGCATCTTCACCGGCGGCACACCGCTCTCCTATCTGGATGCCCCGCTCACACCGGTTGCCAGCGCTGCGGATGGCCCCCCCCTGGCCGCCGACCAGGCCGCCTTCCAGCGCTCGGTGCAGACCTTCTCGGGTACGAGCGGCAGCAGCAGCCGAGGCAACTTGCTCAGCCGCCTCCTGGAGGGAGCCGGCGGGGACGCCGACGTGCGCGTGGTGCTGCCCACCGGCTTCTCGCCGATCTCGGTAGCCCGCTATGGCACCGCGCGGATGAAGAAGTCGATCCGCGACCTGGCCTGGTTCCTGCGCTACGTGGGCTACGCCCTGGTGGCCGGAGATCCCAGCATTTTGGTGGTGAACACCCGCGGGCTCCGCGACATCCTCGAGAAGGCCTGCTCCCTGGCCGCCACCAACGTGGCCCTCCAGGAGATGCGGGCCGGCGCCGCCGACCTGTGCAAGGACGATCCGGCGATGCGCCAGATGGTGATTGACACCTTCAATGTGTTGATCGCCGAGCTGGAGGTCCCCACCCCCTCAGCCCGCCAGCGCCTCGGCAGCCCCGTGAACCAGGGCCTGCAGCTGCCCGCCACCTATGCCCTGGCAGCCGATGGCAAACAGCGCTTCATCATGCGGCCGCGCCTCAGCGGCGCCCAGAAGGCCGAGGTGATCCGGGCGGCTTACCGCCAGGTGTTCGAGCGCGACATCGCCAAGGCCTACAGCCAGATGCCCTGCCCGGTGGAGGCCACCCAGGTGCGCCAGGGTGACATCTCGATGCGCGAGTTCATCCGCGCCCTGGGCCACAGCAAGGAGTATCAGCAGCAGTTCTACGGCCGCTTCGTGAACAGCCGGGTGGTGGAACTGGCCTTCCGCCACTTCCTCGGCCGCGGCATCTCCTCGCGTGAGGAGTTCACCCGCTACTTCGACATCGTGAGCGCCCAGGGCCTCAGAGGCCTGGTGGATTCCCTGGTGAACTCCATGGAGTACGCCCGGGTGTTCGGTGAGGAAACCGTGCCCTACCTGCGCGACCTCGGCGAAGAGGCCCAGGAAAGTGCCGGCTGGGGCAGCAACCGCAAGCTGTTCCGCTTCAGTGCGCCGTTTGAGGGAGCCCCGCAATATGTAACCCTCTACGCCTCCTACCGCCAGCCCTTCGCCGACCAGCACGCCTACGGCGGCGGCAATGACCCGCTGGCCCTCACCTACGGCGCTATTTTCCCCTCCGGCACCGCGAAGGTGGCCACCCGGCCGGCGCCGGTGACCTACGACACCCGGCGGATCCTGATCGGCAACGGCCTGCGCCAGCCGGGCCAGATGGACAGCGCCCAGTTCCGCCAGGCCACCCCCAGGCGCATGGGCCCCAAGGTGGTGCGCCTCAGCCAGATCGCCACCGGCGGCAACTCCGTGCCCCGGCGCGGCGGCCAGCCCAGCGTGCGGGGCACCGAGAGCAGCACCCAGGCGGTGATCAACGCCGTGTATGTGCAGGTGCTCGGCAATGCCGGCTACGCCGGTGAGCGCAACAAGGTGGAGGAGATCAAGCTGGAAAACGGCGACATCAGCCTGCGGGAATTCGTGCGCCAGGTGGCCCGCAGTGGTGCCTTCCGCCGCCGTTACTGGAGCGGCCTCTACATCACCAAGGCGATCGAGGTGATGCATCGCCGCCTGCTCGGCCGTCCAACCTTCGGCCGTTGGGAGATCGACAGCTACTTCGACACCGCCGCCCGCAAGGGCTTCTATGGGGTGGTTGACCAGATTGTCAACGGCCGAGAGTACAACGAGACCTTCGGCGAAGACACGGTTCCCTACGAGCGTTTCATCACCGCCGTCGACCGGAACGCCCGCCAGGTGCCGGCCCTGCGCACCCCCTTCAACGCCGCCGCCTTCGCCGAGCCTGGGGGGCGCAAGCGCCCCGAAGTGAGCCCGCCCGCCGACTTCCGCGGCGGCAGCTCGCTCACCCCCCGCAACCTGGCCGATAGCCGCCAGGTGATCCGCGGTGGCTGGAGCGCCAAGATCGCCGGCGGCCAGGTGATGGCCAAACCCGTTGCTGCCCCCCAGGGACCGGAGAGTGTGCGCAGCGCGCCGGCACCCAGCCGCAGCTGGAAACCAGCCAGCCCGACCGGCCTGGGTCGAGGCTTCACAGCGCCCAGCACCGCTCCCGGAACCGGCGGGCTGCCCGCCACCGCAGTCGGCGGCTGGAGCAAGACCGTCAGCAATGGCGTGCAGAGCAGCCCGGCCCGTGAGCCCGGCGCGGCCATGGCTCAGGCGCTCAGAGGCGGCCAGCCCCAGGGTTTCAACCGCCGCAAGAGCCTGGGCCAGCCGGTGCAACTGCCACGTGATCCCAACGAAACCCAGGTGCAGGAGGCAATCGAGGCCACCTACCGCCAACTGCTGGGCCGGGTGCCCTTTGCGGCCGAGCGGCTGGGCGACAGCGAATCACAGTTCCGCAATGGCCAGCTCACCGTTGCCGAATTCGTGGGCGTGGTGGCCGGCAGCGACCTCTTCCAGCAACGGCTCAACCGCATGGCCCCACTGCGGGCCGCCAACGCTGCCTATCTGGCCCTGCTCGGACGGGCCGCCCAACCCCTTGAGGCCAGTCGCTTCCTGGCCGCGCGCACCAGCAGCGGCCAGTTGGGGGCAGTGGATCAGGTGCTCAACAGCGAGGAGTATGCCCGCCGCTTCGGCCAGGACACCGTGCCCTATCTCCAGGGGATGGCGACCCTCGACGGCCTGCCGTTGAGCTCCGTGAACCGCACGGCCGCTCTCTACGCCGGCAATGCCGGACTCACCCCGTCGCCCCGCGGCGCCATCTGAGACCCACAGCATCCAAGGGTTGCTTCACACCCCTTGCTCATCCATTTGAGCCCCCCGGAGCACAACCGAGGGGCTTTTCCATTTGTTTACATCAGAAGCGAGAAATTCGTTCATCAAGCAGAAATCAGCGGGGCGACTCGAAACATCAAAGGGTTAACAATTGCTGCACCCTGCAACTGACAGCAACACAGGCCAGAGGCCCTGCGGCCCAAGGGATCTGGCCAAGTAAAATGCCGTGAAGAACTGTTACCGGCCCCGAGGGCGCTGGCAGGCGTTAGCGCAGAATGATGCGGCGATCGGCTCCGTCGATCCGTCCCTTACCCACCGGATACCGGTCTCCGTCAAGGCGGCCGCTTGTTTCGAGGCAGAACTGCATGAGCATCGTCTCCAACTCGATCATCAACGCGGACGCCGAAGCCCGCTACCTCAGCCCTGGCGAACTCGACCAGATCAAATCTTTTGCGGCTGCGGGTCAGCGGCGTCTGCGCGTTGCCCAGGTTCTCAGCGAGAGCCGTGAGCGCATCGTGAAGACTGCCGGCGGCGCCCTGTTCCAGAAGCGCCCCGACGTCATCTCCCCCGGCGGCAACGCCTACGGCGAGGAAATGACCGCGTCGTGCCTGCGCGACATGGACTACTACCTGCGCCTGGTGACCTACGGGATCATCGCCGGCGATGTGACCCCGATCGAAGAGATCGGCATCATCGGCGCCAAGGAGATGTATCGCTCCCTGGGCACCCCCCTCGACGCCATGGCCGAGGCCGTGCGGGAGATGAAGAACGCCGCCATGGGCCTGCTCACCGGCTCCGACGCTGAAGAGGCTGGCTTCTACTTCGACTACGTCATCGGCGCCCTCTCCTGAGGCTGCCCCCACCTCTCCTTCACCGCCACCACAGCCGGATTCATGCAAGACGCGATCACCAACGTCATCAACCAGGCAGACGTCCAGGGCCTGTACCTCGACGGTTCCGCCATGGGCCGCCTGGAGCAGTACTTCGCCAGCGGCGAACTGCGTGTGCGCGCCGCGGCCACCATCAGCGCCAATGCTTCCACGATCATCAAGGAAGCCGTCGCCAAGGCGCTGCTGTACTCGGACATCACCCGTCCGGGCGGCAACATGTACACCACCCGTCGCTATGCCGCCTGCATCCGCGACCTCGACTACTACCTGCGCTACGCCACCTACGCCATGCTGGCCGGTGACACCTCGATCCTCGACGAGCGTGTGCTGAACGGCCTCAAGGAGACCTACAACTCCCTGGGTGTGCCCATCGGCGCCACCGTGCAGTCGATC
This sequence comes from Prochlorococcaceae cyanobacterium, assembly GCA_044235095.1. Lineage (GTDB taxonomy): Bacteria > Cyanobacteriota > Cyanobacteriia > PCC-6307 > Cyanobiaceae > NIES-981. Next base: position 113,777 of record JBIIIC010000007.1, read on the forward strand.
CAGGCCATGAAGGAAGTCACCGCCGGTCTGGTGGGTCCTGATGCCGGCCGTGAAATGGCTGTCTACTTCGATTACATCTGCTCTGGTCTGGGCAACTGATGCGCCTCTTCAAGATCACGGCCTGCATCCCCTGTCCCGAGAAATCGCGGACCCAGCGGGAACTGCAGAACACCTACTTCACCAAGTGGGTGCCCTATGAGAGCTGGTTCGCCGAACAGCAGCGGATCATGAAACAGGGCGGCAAGATCCTGAAGGTGGAACTGGCCTCCGGCCGCCCCCAGCGCAACGTGGGTAACTGACGGATTCAGCTCCTGAATTCGACGTGAATGGCCCGGCCCTGCCGGGCTTTTTTATTGACAAAAAAAAGCAACCATCGCCAGGGGCTCGACAACCACCCCGTTCTCACGGCTGAATGGGGACGACTTGCCCAGCCTCTTGGCTCGCCCCGCCGCCCTGCCCAGCCGCCAGCGTTCCCGGGTGGCCCCATCGCCACGCCCCGGGGCCAGCTTGTTGCCTCTGCCCTGGCAAGCCTGGCCAGCTGAGGCAAGACTGCTGCTGGCACTGGTTGCGCTCTGGAGCATCATTGGGCTCCTCGTGCTCACCTCGGCCAGCTGGTGGGTCGCGGAACGGGAGATGGGCGACGGTGCCTTCTACGTGAAGCGCCAGCTGATCTGGATGGCCGCCAGCTGGGGCTTGCTATGGCTGGGCATCCGCAACAGCCTGAGGCGCTGGCTTCACCTGGCCCCGATGGCGCTGCTGGTGGGTTGCCTGCTGGTGGCCGCCACCCTGATGATCGGCAGCACCGTGAATGGGGCAAGCCGCTGGCTGGTGATCGGTCCGATTCAGCTGCAGCCCTCAGAACTGGTGAAGCCCTTCGTGGTGCTCCAGGGCGCTGCGCTGTTTGCCCACTGGAAGCGGATCGGCAGTGACCAGAAGCTGCTGTGGCTGGGGGTGTTCGGCGGCTTGATCCTGCTGATCCTCAAGCAACCCAACCTCAGCACAGCAGCACTCACCGGCCTGCTGCTCTGGTTGATGGCACTGGCGGCTGGCGTGGGACTGCCGCTGCTGCTGGGCGCGGCAGCCGGAGGCGGCACGCTGGGCATCCTCAGCATCGCCATCAACGAGTACCAGCGCCTGCGCGTGATCTCCTTCCTGGATCCCTGGCGGGATGCCCAGGGGGATGGCTACCAACTGGTTCAGAGCCTGATGGCGATCGGCTCCGGCGGCCTGCTGGGCGAGGGCTTCGGCCTCTCGACCCAGAAGCTCCAATACCTGCCCATTCAGAGCACCGACTTCATTTTTGCGGTGTTTGCCGAGGAATTCGGCTATGTGGGCTCTGTGGTGCTGTTGCTGTTTCTGCTGCTCTTCGGCTTCGTGGGCCTGCGGGTGGCCATGGGCTGCAGAAGCAACCAGCAACGGCTGATCGCGATCGGCTGCACCACCCTGCTGGTGGGCCAGTCGATCCTCAACATCGCCGTAGCCACTGGCGCCATGCCCACCACCGGCCTGCCGCTACCCCTGATCAGTTACGGCGGCAATTCGCTGATGGCCAGCCTGCTGGTGTGCGGCTTGCTGATTCGCTGCTCGCTGGAGGGCTCGGGCCTCACCGAAGTCCCCCGCCGGCGCCGCTCCCGTGCCGAAACCGCAGTGCCAGCCCGATAGGCTGGCCCCATGCTCAGTCCTCTGGTTGACCAGCTGGTGTCCCAGACCGGGGAATGGGCCCGTGCCAGTGAAGCGCTCCTGCAGCAATCCCTGGCGTCGCCCAACCCCACCACCCTGGCCGTGGTGTTTGCCGGGGGATTGCTCACCAGCCTTGGGCCCTGTTCGCTGTCGCTGCTGCCCGTGACCCTGGCCTACCTCGCCGGTTTCAGCGAGCCGGGCGACGCCGGCGGCACTGACCCCCAGCAAGCCATTCAGCCTCCCTGGCTGCGCAGCCTCTGGTTTGCGGCCGGCATTGTGGCGGCCCTGGTGCTGCTGGGGCTGGCCAGCGCCCTGTTGGGCCGTATCTACGGCCAGATCCCCGGCCTGATCCCAACCCTGGTCGCCCTGCTGGCCCTGTTGATGGGCCTCAACCTGCTGGGCCTGCTGCGGCTGCCCCTGCCGGCGGGTCCCGATCCCGACCACTGGCGCCGGCGTGTGCCCACCCCGCTGGCGCCCCTGGCCGCTGGCCTGGCTTTCGGCTTGGCCGCAACCCCCTGCACCACCCCGGTGCTGGCCGTGCTGCTGGGCTGGATGGCCCAGCACGGCCGCCCCCTGGTGGGCATGGTGCTGCTCACAAGCTTCGGCGCGGGCCAGGTGGTGCCCCTGCTGCTGGCCGGCACCGCCGCGGCCTGCCTGCCCGGCCTGCTGCGGCTGCGTTCACTGGGCCAGTGGGTGCCACCGATCAGCGGGGTGGTGCTGCTCACCACGGGGGTGCTCACTTTGGTGGCGAACCTGACATGAAAGGGCTGCAGCGACTGGCGGCCTGGATGTCCGATCTGCGGCTGGCGATCGGGCTGCTGGTGGTCATCGCCGTTGCCAGCGGCATCGGCACCTTGATTCCGCAGCGGGAGCCGGAAGGTCTCTACCACCAGCTCTACGACGCCACCCCCTGGTTGGGGGTTCTGAAGGCCGACGGCGTCCTGGGCCTCCAGCTCGACCATGTGTATTCGAGCGGCTGGTTTCTGGCGCTGATGGCCTGGCTAGCCCTGTCGCTGCTGCTGTGCAGCTGGCGGCGCCAGTGGCCGGCGCTGCAGGCGGCGCTGCGCTGGATCGACTACCGCTCCGCACGCCAGCTCAGCAAGCTGAGCGTGGCCGAAACCCTGCCGGCTCCCAGCTCCGGCACTGCCGCCGGGCTCCCCCCCGCCGGCCCCGAGCAGCAGCTGGCCGCCCTGGAGCAACGCCTCCGTGCCGGTGGCTGGCAGGTGCAGCCGGCGCAGGGACGCCTGGCCGCCCGCCGCGGCCTCCTGGGCCGGGTTGGACCACTGCTGGTGCATGCCGGCCTGGTGGTGTTGATGCTGGGCGCCGCCTGGGGCTCCCTGGGTGGGCAGCGGCAGGAACAGTTCCTGGCTCCTGGCCGCAGCCTGGAGCTGCTCGACAGCCGCGGCCACAGCCAGCTCACCCTGGCTCTCGATGCCTTCGCCGTGCAGCGCGACCCGGCCGGGCGACCTGAGCAGTTCAGCTCCCAGCTGCGCATCCTCGAGGGCGACGGCAGCGAGGGCGCCGAGCTGCTCAAGACGGCGGAAATCAGCGTGAACCACCCATTGCGCTTCCGCGGCATCACCCTCTATCAGGCCGACTGGGCCCTGGCCGCGATCAACGTGCAGCTGGGCCGCAGCCCGGTGCTGCAGCTGCCGCTCCAGGCCTTCCCTCAGCTGGGTGAGCAGGTGTGGGGCCTGGTGTTGCCGACCCGCCCCGATGGCAGCGAGCCGGTGCTGCTCAGTCTCAGCAGCGAGCAGGGGCCGGTGGATGTCTACGGCGCCGACGGCCAGCTGGTAACCCAGCTGCCGGTGGGCGGTGAAGCGGGATCGGTGCGGGAGTTGCCGGTGCGGGTGGCGGGCGTGCTGCCGGCCAGCGGCATCCTGCTCAAGCGGGATCCGGGCGTGCCCCTAGTGTATGTGGGCTTCGCCATCGCCCTGCTCGGCGGCGGCCTCAGCCTGATCGCCACCCGTCAGCTGTGGGCGGTGGTGGAGGCGGGCCAGCTGCACGTGGCCGGCCTCTGCAACCGCAACCTCACCGCTTTCGCACGGGAACTGCCCGCACTGCTGGCCGGGCTCTGACCTGGCTGAGATCTAACAGGGTTGGCGCGTGCCGTGGGTCACCCGCACCACGGTGTGAACATTGCCGCGCGGGTTGAAGTCGGCCTCCAGCTGCATCCACACCGGCTCGCAGGCCGCCACGAAGTCGTCGAGGATGCGGTTGGCCACCTCCTCATGGGAGATCGAGCGGTCGCGGTAGCTGTTCACGTAGAGCTTGATGGCCTTGAGCTCCATCACCCGCGGGCCCGGCTGGTACAGCAGGCGCAGGGTGGCGAAGTCGGGATAGCCCGAAAATGGGCACTTGCAGGTGAACTCCGGCAGGGTGATGGCCACCTCATAGGGCCTTCCAGGCCTGGGATTGTCAAAGCAGATCAGCTCCGCCTCTCCGATCGCCCGCTCGCCGTAGAGCGGCGTACGCGTCTGGTCGGAGCCAGGCTGGATGGCTGCCTGAGTGGCGGTCATGGAGGCGTTCTGGCCAAACGGCGATCCTAGGCAGCACCTCCCGGTAGCAATGGCTACGACGGCAACCCGTGGGCTCAGGCCTAATGGACGAATCCCAATTGTTGGGGCCTCGCCCCGGCCAGGTTCATTCCCTTGGGATTTCCTGAGAGACTCCCCTCCAGCCCATCTCCATCAGCCCAGCTGCTGCCATGAAAAAAGTCGAGGCCATCATTCGTCCGTTCAAGCTCGAAGACGTCAAGATCGCGCTGGTGAATGCGGGCATCGTTGGCATGACCGTGAGCGAGGTGCGTGGCTTCGGCCGCCAGAAGGGCCAGGTGGAGCGCTACCGCGGTTCTGAGTTCACGGTCGAGTTCCTGCAGAAACTCAAGCTCGAGATTGTGGTGGAAGACAGCAAGGTCGACACCGTGATAACTGCCATTCAGGACGCCGCACGCACCGGTGAGATCGGCGACGGCAAGATCTTTGTGAGCACGATCGACGCGGTGATCCGGATCCGCACCGGCGACCGGGACGCTGGCGCGATCTGAGCCAGCGCCTCCTGGCCTGGGGTGGGGCCCTCAGCCCTCCCGTTCTGCCCTGGGGGTCAGCGTGCTGGCCACCAGGCCTTCGATCTGTTCGAGAGTGACCTGGGAAGACCGGGCCTGGGCTATCGCCAATGGCGACTGGCGCAGCCAGAGCAGATATTCGTGATTGCCGGCGGGACCGGTGATCGGCGAGGCCACCAGGCCCCAGGCTTCGAGACCCAGGGCCCCTGCAGCGGCGATCACGCCGTGGATCGCATCCACGTGAGCAGCCGGGTCGCGCACCACGCCCCCCTTGCCCACCCGATCGCGGCCCACCTCGAACTGGGGCTTCACCAACAGCACCAGATCCGCCGCCCCCCCTGGCGCCAGCAGCTGCACGAGCGCCGGCAGCACCAGCTCGAGAGCAATGAACGACACATCCGCCACCGCCAGATCCGGCCGCGGCTCGCCTTCTCCGTAAAGGGTCTCTGGGGTGAGGTGGCGCAGGTTGGTGCGCTCGCGCAGCACCACCCGCGGATCGTTGCGCAGGCTCCAGGCCGTCTGGCCATACCCCACATCAATGCCATAGATCCGGGCGGCGCCGTGCTGGAGCAGGCAATCGCTGAAGCCACCCGTGGAAATGCCGCCATCCAGGCACACGCGGCCAGCCACCGCGATCGGGAAGGCCTCCAGGGCCCGTGCCAGCTTCTCGCCGCCGCGCGACACGAAGCGGGGCGGTTGCTGCACCGCCAGCACCAGCTCCGGCGCCACCTCGGTGCCAGGCTTGTCGAGCACACGATCGCCACTGCGCACCCGACCCGCACGGATCAATTGCTGGGCCTGCTGCCGGCTGACCGCGAGGCCCCGTGCCACCAGTTCAAGATCCAGGCGTTGCTTACGGGCCATCGGGCGGACTCCCAGAGCGCGGCGTCCAGATCGGGGGATCACCAGATGGGGATCCCCTCTGTGATCAAACCACACGGGAATCGGAACAAAGTCCAAGGAAGTTCGCAGCGGCACCAAACCCGCCAGAGGATGACCAGATCGCCCGACCGGGGCACCCCTGACACCAGCCGCCATGGCCCCGTCCCCTGACAACTCAGACAAGGGCTCAGGCCAGGCCAGCGTGCTCGAGCTCCTGCGCCCAGGCACCTTCGTGCGACTACGCAACCAGCCCACCGACCTGCCTCCTTTCCAGCTGATCGCCTGCCGCGGCGGCCGCTGCTGGGTGCGCCAACAGGCCTGGGGCAGCCTGGTGCAGTGGGAAGTGGAGCATCGGCGGCTCACCGCCGCGGCCTGAGGGGCGCCTGAGCCGAGCTCCAGCCCTGCACGACCTGCACGCCGGCGCTGATCCCGGCGCCCCATACATTGGGGGGATTGTGAGCCGCAGCGGCCTTGATCGAGCGTTACACCCTGCCCGAGATGGGCGCCATCTGGAGCGAAGAGGCCAAGTTCCAGAGCTGGCTGGATGTGGAGATCGCCGCCACCGAAGCCAACTGCGAGCTTGGCCGGGTTCCGGCTGAGGCCGTGGCCACGATCAGGGAGAAGGCCGCCTTCAGCGTGGAACGCATCCTTGAGATCGAAGCGGAGGTGCGCCACGACGTGATCGCCTTCCTCACCAATGTCAACGAACACGTGGGCGATGCAGGCCGCCACATCCACGTGGGCATGACCAGCTCCGATGTGCTCGACACCGGTCTAGCCCTGCAGATGAAGGCCTCGGTGGGGCTGCTGCGGGGTGAACTCGACAAACTCGCCGATGCCATCCGCACCCTGGCAGGTGAACACAAAGCCACGGTGATGATCGGCCGCAGCCACGCCATCCACGGCGAGCCGATCACCTTCGGCTTCAAGCTGGCCGGCTGGCTGGCGGAGGTGGAGCGCAACCGCGAGCGACTGGAACGGCTTGAGCGTGTGGTGAGCGTGGGCCAGATCTCCGGCGCCATGGGCACCTACGCCAACACCGACCCGCGGGTGGAGGAGATCGCCTGCGCCAAGCTCGGCCTTGTGCCCGACACCGCCAGCACCCAGGTGATCGCCCGCGATCGCCACGCCGAATACGTGCAGACCCTGGCGCTGGTTGGCGCCGCCCTGGAGCGCTTCTCCACCGAGATCCGCAACCTGCAGCGCACCGATGTGCTCGAGGTGGAGGAGAACTTCGCCAAGGGCCAGAAGGGCAGCTCCGCCATGCCCCACAAGCGCAACCCGATCCGCTCCGAACGCATCAGCGGCCTGGCCCGGGTGCTGCGCAGCTATGTGGTGGCAGCCCTGGAAAACTGCGCTCTCTGGCACGAGCGCGACATCAGCCACAGCTCGGTGGAGCGGATGATGCTGCCAGACTGCTCAGCCACGCTCCACTTCATGCTGCGGGAGATGACCGATGTGGTGAAAGGCCTGGGTGTGTACCCCGCCAACATGGCGCGCAACATGAACGTGTACGGCGGCGTGGTGTTCAGCCAGCGGGTGCTGCTGGCTCTGGTGGAGAGCGGCATCAGCCGCGAAGACGCCTACCGGATCGTGCAGCGCCACGCCCACACGGCCTGGAACACCGAAGGCGGCGATTTCCGAGCCAACGTGGAGACCGATCGCGATGTGACCAGCCGCCTTAGCTCAGGGCAGCTGGCCGAGTGCTTCGCCACTGAAGTGCATCAGGCCAACCTGAACGTGATCTGGCAGCGCCTGGGAATCTGACAAACAGGGATTGGGAGAACCAATCAGCCTGGCAACGTTCTGGATTGGCCATGGCCTGATCGTCATCAGGCCATGGCCAACGGAGCTAGTTTAGGGCCCCTGCCTGAGGATGTTGTAGAGCGAAGCAGCGTTGAGCAGCGGTCCCAAGGGCTCCACAGCCTGGGACAGGCGCTGATTGAATGACGTCCAGCCGTTGCGAGCAACAACAATCACATCGCCGCTCTGAAGAACCGGGTTGTTCTGTGAACCCAGTGGAGCGCCTGGCTCAAGACGGAGCCTGGAAGAGAGGACAGTGCCATCGCTCTGCATGCGCAGCAAACGGATGAAGTTGGCGTCTGCCCTCAGCTGATTAAGATCTCCAGCGGCCATCACCGCCTCCGTGAGTGAGCTATTCGAACGCACCTGCTTGAGTCCCGGAACATTCACTTCGCCCACCACCGTTACGGCGATGGAATCAGCTGAGAGATTGGATTTACCAGTCTTGAGCAAGATTTCATTGGGAATCGCCCCTTCAAGCTTGGCAACTTCAATCGTATCTCCATCCATCAACAGGGGGTTCGTTGTTCTCCCTTCTCCTGTCAAGGTGGAGAGGAAATCGAATTGGTAGGTGCTCTGGGGCGCCATGATGTCACCTGAGCGCCGTACGAGAGTCACATTGGACAGATCGGCGATTCCAGTGATTCCTCCAGCTCGCTGCACCGCATCCACAAGCGTGGGCCACCCAGAGCTGCTCACAGCAGTCTGCCCAGCCCCAACATTGCCGAGACTGGATTGACGAGATTCCTGCGAAATGCTATAAAAACCTGGCTTTTGCACCTCACCCACAACAGTGACGCGAACTGGTCGGGGGGCCACCAAGTCGAGATAGACCAGCGGGCGGCGCAAATAGCGGGAATACAACTTGGTGATCCTCCGCTGGGCCTCATCCATCGTGAGGCCGGCCACGGGCACGGAATTCAGACGCGGCAGGTTGACGGTGCCATCACTGAGCACCTCCACCAGGGCTTCATAACCCTCCACCTTGAAGACCGACATGCGCAGCCGATCGCCGGAACCCAGCCGATAGCGAAAGTTGCGATCTGGGAATGGGGCTGTCACCGGGAGCGCACTCGCCGGCATAGCCCGCACCGGCAGGGGCCTCACAGCCGGCCCCGTAGTGGGCACAGGCATGGTCCCAGGGCTCGTCAACTGGCTGGGCTCCGGCATTGGGGCGGAGTCCGGGATCGGGAAGGCCGGGCGCTGAGCCAGAAGCTGGCCGTGCCGCAGGCCGTTCAGGCCGTGCCGCAGGCCGTTCAGGCCGTGCCCCTGAACGGCCTGCGGCAGGAGCGGACCGGTCAAGCCCGCCACGGTCAGCACAAAGGCAATGGAGCGACAGGCTTGCATGGCTGAACGGCGGTGAGCGACAGGCAAAGGGCTGAAGAAAAGGAAGCGAGCGACCCGGGTTAATCTTCCCTCACCTTGAGCCCAACCGTGAAGGCGTCGGCAGGAAGTAGTCCCCAGTTCCCGGCTCCGGTGGCACTTCCACTTCAGCAGGTGGCCAACGACCTGTCTCCCTTTGCGCTCTTCTCCTCTCAGGGCCTCGATCTCTACCTGATCCCCGGCAGTCGCTTTTCCCCGTATGCCGACCCTGTGGGCATCCTGCGGGAACTGACCTACCGCCAACAGCTTTCAGGTTCAGGAAGGAGCCACGACCTCGACAGCCGCGACCCCCATTACGACCACTTCCTGCTGTTAGAGGCAAGCACCGGTGAACTGGCTGGGTCCGCCCGACTGCAGTTCGTTCCCGGTGTCGACGGAGGGCATAGCCAAGCGAGACAGCCCTTGCCCCAGGGTCACCAGTCCTATCTGGAGCATGTCTACCCAGGGATTAAGGCAACCCTCGCCCACCAGGGCAATCACCTTGAGATCGGCCGGGTCGCCATTGCACCACGCTTCCAGCGACTGCCCCACACGCTGATGTGCCTGTTCCGCGGAGGCCTCCAAGTGGCGGTGAGCTCCGGCTACACATCCATTCACGGTCTTGTTTCCTACAACCATTTCGCCTACCCCGAGGGGGTGAACAGGCTGTTTCTCAGCAGCCTGATGAGTCCACCCTTCGCGGAAACCACGAGCACCTCTCCGCAGCCGCGGCATCCGATCAGCGGAATCGAACCGCTTCAGCAAGCGGTCAGACCTGTCACGATCCAAGCCCTTGAACAGCGAATCCGCGAGAGTTTGGAGCCCAACTTCAGGCTTCCTGTCCTGCTGCGCCAATACATCAATCTGATGGAAGCAAAAGTTCGCAACTTATCTTTAGCCCTCGACTTCAACCAGATCACCGAAATCTTGATGGCCGCAGACCTCAACAGAATCCCCGCAGGTCGCCTACAGCACTTCATTGGGTTTCGCCATCACCCCGTCTACCGGCAGTTCAGCTGGTACCGAGGGGCCTGAACAGGTCGCTCCGGCTGTTAGTTTTCCTTTAGCTGTGGTCTAGACGAGGGCTTTGATGGAGGCGATCCCAGAAAGCGACCCCAAGGGATCGGGATCCACAACTCCTGGCAGCCAGCCAATCGACTCCACTGCAGGGGACGCTTCATCGGCTGGCATCTCAGCACACACCCCGCTGGCAAGCGGAGAGGTGCGGCGTCCTCATGCTGAGGGCTTCCAGGCACTGGGCCCAGCCCACAGCGGCAGCGGTCCCAACCAACGACTCACAGAGATCCTCGTTCGAATCTCCGGCGCCGATGCCGCCCAGATCAAGCCAGAGGCGCGACTGATTGAAGACATCGGAATTGATTCTCTTGGATTTTACGAAATCCTGATTGAGGCCGATGAATGTCTTGGCATCAAGATTCGCGAGGAAGACCTACTGAAATTCCGCACGGTGGGCGATATTCAGGAGCACCTGCGCCAGCTGTATCCCCCTGATGCCGAGGCCAACTGAACGGCTGGCGATCACTGGCTGGGGGGCCCTGACCCCCCTGGGTCACAGCCCCCAGCACACCTGGGAGGCCATGCTCGCTGGCCGATCGGGAATCAGCCTGGTGGAGGAGGCCTGGGCCAGCGATCTCCCCAGCCGCATTGCCGGCAGAGTCATCCAGCCTGCTGGCCAGGATCCCTTTCAATCGCTTGAACCGCTGCAGCAGCGACGTCTGGATCGCTGCGCACAGCTGGCTGTACTGGCAGCGCGCCAGGCCTGGGACCATGCCCGCGACCATCTCCAGGGCGTGGATCCCAGCCGGGTGGCTGTGGTCATGGGCACGGGCATCGGTGGTCTGACCACGCTGGAGCGCCAGCACACCAACCTTTTGGAAGCGGGCCCGTCGCGGGTGAACCCGCTAACAGTGCCCATGCTGATCCCGAATGCGGCAGGTGGCCAGATCGCCATCGATCTAGGGCTTCACGCCGGTGTACACACACCGGTATCCGCCTGTGCATCGGGCGCTGAAGCCCTGATGCTTGCCCAGTTACTGCTCAACGATGACCGAGCCGACGTGGTGATCGCCGGCGGCAGCGAGGCCCCGGTGAATCGTCTGGGGCTGGTGGGCTTTGCGGCCATGCGAGCCCTCTCCAATCGCAACGGCGAGCCGGAGCAGGCCTCCAGGCCCTACAGCCTGCATCGGGATGGATTCGTGCTGGCTGAAGGAGCTGGCGTGGTGGTGCTGCAACGCGACCGCGACCTCAACAGCCGTGGCGGGCCCTCTCCCCTGGGCTGGTTACTGGCATGCGGTTGCAGCAGCGACGGCCATCACATCGTGGCGCCCGAACCAGAAGGGGCCCACGCCAGCCGCGCCATCAGCGACGCCTTGCGACGCGCCCAGATCGAGCCGTCCGATCTCAGCTTCGTGCAAGCCCATGCCACCGGCACACCGATCGGCGACCTGGCGGAATCAAAGGCCCTGCGCCACAGCCTCGGAGCGAGCATCGACCACCTACCAGTCACAGCTCCCAAAGGCCAGCTCGGCCATCTGCTCGGTGCAGCTGGTGTCGTGGAAACCATCATCACACTGCAAGCCCTGCGCGAGGGCGTGGTACCCCTCAGCATGAATGCCGATCCCCTGGATCCCGCCGTGGAGCTGGCCGTGGTGCAGCACAAACATCACCAACTGGAGCCCTGCCACTCGGAGCGTATCGCCCTGAAGAATGCCTTCGGATTCGGAGGCCACAACATCAGCCTGGTGTTGGCCGCCTGAAAGATCATCCAGTCAGAGCTTCAGCTTGCCTGGCTTTGCGAGTAAAAACGCTGTACAGCATCAACAAACGTGCTGCGATCACACGGGCCTTCAGGCAGCTGCAGATCGCTCGAGCGGCCTCGGCGGCAGTAGATGGTAGCCAGAGGAGCCTGGAGGCGCCTCCAGAGCAGGAGAAGGGGGCTGTAGCGGGCGTCATCCTGGCTGGGCAAGTTGTAGTAGACAAACGTCCAGGGAATGATGAGGGCGCCGTGCTTCTGGGCCAGCAGCAATGCGCTGGGGGAAACTCGCTTGCGGATGGAGGTGATCAGGGACCCGTTAGGAGCCAGCATCACTTCTCCGCGCTCCGCCAGCGAACGGGAGGCGCGGTAGAGAGCCGCCGTACGCGATTGACCATCACGATGATCCATCAGGGCATGGCCCGCATTGGCAGCGGAAGCCACAAACCCGGGTAGCACCCGACTGAGATGCAAGTTGGCGGTGGTGATGCTTGGCAGCCGGAGCACACCCTGCACCACAAGCACATCGATCGGACTTTCGTGATTCCAGATGTGCACCACAGGCCTGCCAGGCTCCTCCGTGGGATGGCTGTCGTCGACCACCACCTGAACGCCAAGGGCCCGCAGGCTGATCGCCGCCGAGTTGGCCAGCAGCCAGGCAGCCAGGCGCCGAAAGCACAGCGCGAGCATCAGCAGCTGGATCGCGTAAACCGCATAGAGCGCTGCGGTCCAGACAAGACGGGCACACACCCTGGGCAGCAGCACCAGTCCTGCCCGACGGCTGGAACGTGGGGCATCCGGTAGCCGAGGCGAGGGGTCGAGACAACGGGCCTCAGGCCCGATCGGGAAGGTGGCACGGAAGGGGAAATCGCCGTCGAAATTGCCATTCACCTGGGTCGTGGTCACCAGATGGGCATAAAAGCGATAGAAGAGTGGGCGATCACTGGCCTGGGGCGACTGCCAGAAACGATCGAGCGGCTGCTGATCCGTGAGCCCAGGCAGATTATAGAAGGTACTACCCATCACCTTTGTGGGAACAGCATGATACATCGCTTGCAATCCCACACTGCTGTTCACCGTGACAACACCACGACAGGTGCGCAAATAGCGACTCAAAGCGCCGTCATGGAAATAATGAACGCGCCCAGCCACGCCGCAAGTTGCGGCCATAACCCTAATCAGGCGACCATAGTGATTATAACCACGATCACGCGGATGATGCTTGAAGGCAAGATGATCAGAGGCGTGGGCATTGGCAGCAAATGAGCGAATCACATCTTCAATAAATTCATGCATCCCTCGATAAGGAGAACCCATCTGAATCTGTGAATCACTGGAAACCTGCAACACCACCAAAAAGAAGGAGAGGTGCTCGAGCAACCTGGCCTTGAGCGAACTCTCCTGATAACGATAGAGCCAGAATCGCCAGCTTCCTCTCAACTGACACCACAGAAAACGCGGCGAAGGCTGCAACTTATGCTCGCCTTCAATGATTGGATAATGCGTGAAAGCATGCTGGATAAACGTGGGAGCCTTCCAGATCTTTCGCCATCTCCAACCAGGATTCAGCTTCCCGCCAGGAAGCTCATTCACAGCTGGCAGCGACTGATAGAACTCAACGGGCTGGTTTAGATTGGAGCGGCAATTAACACGCTCGCGCTCAAGGGTCACATAATTGGGGCGAATATATCCCAGCTCAAACACCCAGGCCTCAATCCCAAGCCGTCGCGCCTCCTCAATAGCAACGCGGTGGGGAATAATAAAGTCACCATACATGAAGACGTGGCGAATCCCATGCTCTACCAAAAGATGTCGCAGAAAAGGTCTCCATTCCTCCATCGACCCATTAAATGGGATGCGAATATCTTTGGGGAATCCAAACTCATGCAGGGGAAACACCACTTTCACAACCGAGACCCCGCAGCCGCGAAGGTAGTTGCAGAAACGGGAGAAAAACAGCCCGATCGGCCCCATCAGCAGCAGCACAGGGCCATCGATCTGCACCTGTACCAGTGTGCGCGCCTGCTCGGATCTCAAGGCCGTGCCCTAGATGGTGACCGTGGCAACTTTGCCACGACCCACACGACATTCAAGGCGCTGGGATCGACGCGCGCCAGAGCAGCAACTCGTCAATGGCCTGCTCGGGCGTGATCTGCCAACCACTGCGGCGGCTGACATAGCGGGGGTAGGCAATCAACGCGCCATAGACAAGAGCGTCGAGGCTGAGCCGGCGTCCGCGCCGAGGGCAGCTGTAGGCATCGTGAGTGAGCCCCCAGCCAGCATAGAAGGGGAGTCCCCAGGTGTGCACCTCGACACCCCGCAACAGGGCCTCAAATCCCGCCAGCGACGTGAGCACATGCACCGCATCCACCTGGCTGAACAGTTGCTGGATGGCCGCTTCCCGCAGCACCAGATCCGCCACCCCCATCGCCTCATGTTCAGCGCTCGAGGCGCGGCGAATGCCGGTGAGCACATCGGGATGGGGCTTGTAGATCAGGAAGGCATCCGGTTCAGCACGTCGCACGGCCGTGAGCAAGGCCAGGTTGGTGCGGACATCGACGGCCCCGAAACGAATCGAGGCATCGCTCTCGACTTGGCCGGTCACCAGCACAACCCGGCGTTCACCAGGGGGACGCGTCCAGGCGCTGGCGGCAAGGTTGTACTTCGTGATGGCCTGCTGAACCAGTCGCTGCCTCAGGGCCGCAGCCCGGGCCAGTTGGCCGGGCTCAAGCTCAGCTGTGGCCAGCCAGGTTTCCAGATCAGAAGGCCTGGTGGCGTCAAAGTAAATGCCCTGGCGATCCACAACCCAGGAGATCGGCAGCGTGGGCCGGGCAGCCCTGATCCCCACCTGCTTCAACGCCCGCACGGCCAGAAGCTGGAGCCGACCGCCCGTACCGATGGAACGAAGAAAACCATCCTCCAGCTGCAAGACCGGTCCACCCCAACGCCGCGCCAGCTGGTCCTGGCCAAGGGCCCAACGCACGAGCGGCAATGAAGTGGACCCAGCCTTCACAAACCGAGGGAATCGCAGGTGGGAACCGGGCAGGAAGCGTGTCAGCACCGGGCGCTTCCAGCGGGTGAAGCCCACAGCCAAGGCCTGAGGAGGATCGTCGGCCATACGACGGCGCTGCAGGCCGATCGCACGCACGAGGTCTTCCACCTCGCAGTGCTGGTGGCTGTGGGGGTCGATATAGGTGGCGTAGTCGATCAGGGCCGCAGCCACCAGGTCAGCCAGGGAACGCGGTCCCTGGGCAGCTCGTCTTGTTGGAGGCGGAAGGGCATCGTGAGTGAGTCCCCAGCCGGCGTAGAAGGGCAGGCCGAAGCAATGCACAGGCTTCCCCCACAGGAGAGCTTCAAATCCGAGCTGGGAGGTCACCACATACACAGCCAGCGCTTGCTCCAGCAGGCCTGCGGGGTGCCCTCCGCTCGCGTCGATCACAATGCGCTGGTCTGTCAGCTGGCCAGAGCTGAAGTGACCGGCCTTGCGGCCCACAGCTACATCGGGATGGGTTTTGACAACCACTGAGCAGCCTGGGTTATCGGCCAGTGCGGCCGCAAGCATCGTGCTGAAGCTGGCTGGGGAGGCAGACCCGCATACGATGGATGCGTCTCCAGCCGTCTGGTCCACGACCAGGACGAACGGTCCGGCAGGGACCGGCGCTTCGGGGGCCGAATTGAACTTGCTAACGCGCTGCTGACACCAGAGGCGCTGCAATTGGCCAGCACGCTCAAGCTCCACAGCGCTGCGGTCGGCTGAAATCAGCCGTTCCAGACGGCTGGAGCGACTGGCGTCGTAGTAGATGCCAACGTCGTCAACCACAACCCCCAGCGGTGGGGAATCAGGCCCTAGGCCCAGAGAGCGCAGGAAGGCATCCTCACAGCGCCAGATAGGTAGCCGGCGTCGCTTGGCCAATTGCTGAGCGGCTCGAGCGCTGGGCTTGGTCCCCCAAACCAGCAGCGCATCAAGTGGCTCACTCCGGCACTGGCGCGCACCCGTGACCAGCACATGCCCAGCGAGCAGGTCTGGCAAGGTGCGATGACACCGCATTCCCCTGGATGGCAAACCCAGGCGAGCAGCTGGCAAGGGGGCGCGCATGGGTTCAGTTAGCGGCAGTGGAGTGGTGCAGTTGAATGATTGAGATGGAAATATATGAAATCACAGCATGAAACACCTTAGTGGCACAGAGAGAAGGTGTTCAAGCCTTCAGAGATGGATCTGAAATCGTGAGCAAACAGATAACATTAAAAGGGTGCCGGAGTGGTGGTTGCAAATCGGTGGACGGGGGCTCCAAGTCGACGAGGACAACGCAGCGAATTCTACGGATGGCTGGCATTCAAACAGACATCGCGGGACGCAGAAAACAGAAGCAAACCAATGCAGCGAAGACCGGAGAAATCAATCCACCGATGACCGCTGTCGCAGAGACTTCCAGACACGACTACTTCCTCGCTCATAGACGTTGACCAAACGACGTGCCGCAGTCGTGACCTCCTGAATAACGATCGAATAATTGGGATCGCGCTGGAACCAGTCTCTCATCTTCGCTTCATCAATAGGATCATGAACATGAGAGTTGCCAGGCTTTGCCTTCCACTTGTAGGGCACAGAAACAATGACGAGGCCAGAAGTATCAAGAAGCTTACGCGCGAAAAGGTCTGCGCGATCGATATGCTCCAACACTTGCAGACAAGTGCCGACATCATAACTGCGATCTTTTTCCCACAAAAGAAAGTCGGCCTTGATGCTGTTAATATCAGCCGAAAGATAAGGGGTCCGCAAATCAAGCGAGGTGCGATGTGGAATCCATCCATACCAATCAAGGTAAGGACAGCCCGAGGAGCCCACATCAATGAGACTTTCGGCATGAGGAGCCAAGGCCTCCATCAATTGCCTAACAGCGTGAAGATATAAACTATTCTTACGTCGATGCCAATATTTCGAGACCCTTTTCATTGGAAGGTCGAGTTTGGGGTTAGCATAACATGCAATTGGGGGGCAGCATGAATGCGGGGAGCGTCCAAATAGGACTTGGGAAGCCCTCGCACTCTAATCGAACGCCAGGGCAAATGATAAAGCACGCAGAGCCAACGGGAAGGCAAGAAAAAAGAATCGCAGCACAAGCTACACTGTAGCTAGAGTGAGATGATATGATTGGGAGAGACCGGCCCACCTCTCAAATTGCAAAGAGAGATCCAAGTTGCAATTTGCCAGCGCCCAATGCCAAGCAGTGATCGCTCTTGCTGCATGCTAGACACTTGGTTCACGCATCACAATGCGACCCAAACAATTCAGACATAAAGTGCCTTTGTACCACACGCAGACCCAGTCTTATCCAGGCCCAAGGAGGACCTTGATTCATATAACTGCTGCGAAACAATCAGGATGTAAAAAATCTCATGAATAGGAAAAAGCGTAGCCTAACAGAACGGGCATGGGCAAAGGCAGACTTGATTGCCAATAATTTTGTGCAATACCTTGCTCGGAGGAGGGCCTTAAAACCTACAACCCCATGGGAAGTATGGGCACACTACAAACTGGGTAAATATAAGACTGTATTTGAAAATACGATCGAAACGGTGCATTGGAGATCAATGTACGCAGAGGCAGTCTCATCTGCCGCCTGTGGAGACATTGAGCATTGCAGGAGGTCAGTTGAAAATCTGATTAGAATTGCAGGACTGGGCGAAAGAACCAAGAGCCTGTCACGACGACTGGCTGCTTTCACCCCACATATTGCACTGGAATTAGTGGATGGAAACAGAGCCGATATCTGCTTTAGAGCAGCCTTGCTTGCCAAATGCTGCGAGACCGATAAAGCCAAGGAACTGGTTGGAAGCATTCCGCCATATACAACTTCAAAATCCGATAGCAGAGAGATTCATTTACTAAGAATGAGTCTTATTGATGACAACCCCAAAGCGCAACTGGCTTCGCTAAATGAGTTTATATCTTCCTACCAACTTGAAAATGTAGCCTTGATTGACAATACAGCCCCTCTAAGGCCAAGCAATATCAGCTCTAGGCCAACAGACCTGATGAATAAAGGCCCTATCGTTTCAGTCGTATTGACAACATTTAACGACAGCACACGAATTACATCAGCAATTAATTCACTGCTTCAACAGAGCTATCAGAATATTGAAATTGTAGTAGTAGACGACGCAAGCACAGACGATACACAGGAAACGGTTGAAAGATTATCAGTCGAGGAGCCAAAGATTAAATATATACGAATGCCCGTAAACGTAGGCCCTTATGCAGCCAAGTCTGCAGGTTACGCAATTTCAACAGGAGAGCTTATAACCTGTCACGATTCAGATGACTGGTCACATCCTCGCAAGATTGAATACCAGGTATATCCTCTTGTCACCAACATCAATGTTGTTGCGACAACGTCTAAGTGGATTCGCATTTCAGAAGCTGGCGCAACATATGCCAGAAGCACATATCCCTTAATGCGTCTTAATCCCTCCTCGTTGATGATGCGAAGAAGAGTGATGGAAAGCTGGATTGGCTTTTGGGATTGCGTTAGAACAGGGGCGGACAGCGAACTGATAGCTCGGATTAGATCGATATTTGGATCATCAAGTGTATTTAGCGTTAACAAACCATTATCACTGGGAGCTCACAGAAGCGGATCATTGATGACGGCAAAGAAGACAGGCATGGATACTGGAGCCATCAGAAGAGATCGCCTAGACTATTGGGAGGCATGGTCTGACTGGCACATTGAACAGACAGTCATTGGCCGCAGGCCCTACAGTCCGTTATTTAATACATACAGAGAATACTGGATTCCCGAGGATCTAGTTATTAGCGAATCGGATATCGAGGCATGCAAGTACACGGTTAATATGTTTACACGAGGCAAGTCAGGCAAGTAAAGGTACAAATATTGGCATCTACATGATCAAGCTGGAGAATTCGCGGGGCAAGCAGATACTGATATATTATAATCGCTTAAACGATTGAGATGTGTTTGCCAAGAGAATCTACTTTCAACATGTCGTCTTGCATTGCAAACCTGATTTAAATACTTGTGATGGTCTACACATATGCTGGCTACCGTAGCTTCGACTTCGTGAGGGAGGCAATAGATTGCAGCGTCGTCGAATAGGTCTTGATATGTAGGCGGAAGTATAACAGGAACACCTACGGCCATAGCTTCAATTATGACACGACCAAAAGACTCAACCCATCCCGAATCAGTAAAATACACAAATACATCAAGTTTCTGCAAAAAAGAGCTAGGGTGCATTGACCCAAATGGATATTCAGTCCAGTTTCCAGGCAGATTACCTCCTAATATTTTTTTGGCGGATTTGACTCCTCCCAAGACATGGATCTCAAATTCAGGCTTAGTTGGATATGAGCTGAGTAGATCAGCGGGATTTGATGGCCATTTGCGCAAGTCGTCACGAGAGTGACGACCTATGCGAAGAGGCCTGTTGGTGAGCGTGCTTAGATGACGCGTAATATCACGCAGTCTCCATGAAGACAAATCGATAACATTATGCCAGTCATTCGGGGAAAAGTTGATGTCTAGAAGCTCTTCTGCATGGAACTTGTCTAAAGCTTGACGTACAAGGGGGCCAATAGGCGCCCACAATGGATCACAACCTAACCAACGCTTGATATTTGCAGCGACAGCAGGTATAGAATATCTCAGAGCAAGAGTTGAAGAATAGTCACTGTAAGGCGGCTGGTTAACAACCACCACTACATTTTTAGCTTTAATCTTCGGCAGGGCAGATTGGAAAAATGCTAGTGAAGGAGGATAACGTAACACAAGAAGATCACACTCAGCGGCATCGCCAGATGTGATCACGGGCAAACGACTTGGATCGATATGATCATAGAGCACGTCCAATTCGGAAAGATATGGATTTAGATCATATCTGTACAAGGGGATTACAGCAGTAGAGACACCGTATCGCAAATGAATCTTCAATTCTTCGACCGAAGAGAGTGTGCTGCCTCCTTTCATGCGAAATTCGGATGCGATGATAACAGAGTAATACTTATTAGGAACACAATTGGGAAGCATGCACTGTGGGTACAAGCCGTCAGGAGGTCCAAGCGCCTGAATAGATATGGAAGTATTGTTCAAAGTCCTACGATAATAGTGAGAGGACATGACAGTATATATATGTCGAACACCGAAATCATATCCAGGGTACCCAGTGAGGGATTGAGCGCTGGCACTAGATTGAGTAAGCCGCTGTATTGATAGGGGACCAGATGCTATCTTGCAAAGTGATTTAGGACCACAAAGAGCTTGAAGTCTTTTTATAAGTTCGGTATCTGCGCCGAAACGAACTGAGTGCCAGCCCTTCAAACGATCGATCAAGATCTCCCTGCGAATCAAAAGTGATGAGGTATTTAGGCCAAGTATCCAACCTCTTGAACTAAGTTTCACAATTTGGAGATCATCAGTTACTCTAATACGACGGGAAGTAGTAGCCTGTATCTTGGACGATTTCAATAGAGGTAAGATTTGAGTCTCAAGTTTTAGAGGATGGCTCCAGTCATCAGCATCGTGGAGCGTGATTAAACGACCTTTTGATTGCTGGATTGCAATGTTGCGTACCACATATGCACCTTGGTTAGAAACTTGGCGAATGAGCCTGATGCGACTATCCGAATTGGCGAGTTCAGTGACAAGAGCTACAGTATTATCGGTGCTAGCATCGTCTGCAACAATAATTTCAATGTTCTTCCAAGTCTGACATTGGAGTGAGCTGATGGCAGTTTGAATAGTCTGCTCTGAATTGTATGTAGCTATGATGACGCTTACGAGTATTTTTTGACCATGATATATCTCAGCACTTTCATGAGTCAGGCCATCTGAGTTGAGCCCGGCATTAGCAATGGAAGACGTGTCGACAACAATTCGGTCTAAAAGGGGCTGGCTATCATCTTTTGTTCGATCAATCAATGGAATAGGCAATTCAAAGTAATTATAAACATCTTGCAGGCGTTTAAGCCTCTCGCACTCGTCATCCTCACTAGCCATAAATGCAAGCAAGAAGTCCGCCCTTCGTTTAGGATATAGCCAACAGCCATAGCGGGCAAATTGGTGCAGCCTGCGGGCTTTGATGGGGAGGTGTTGGTACCTGGAGTTGTTAGATGCAGTAGAGAGGATCAATAAAAGATAGAGTTGAGCGCGTAACTCCCTCGGCAATGCTGCTCGCAGAGACTGCCTGGCCCAACCAGGTATCCTCACAAATAGTGGGTCAGATGGGCCACCACGGAAATGCCATAAAGCAAGACGCCAGCGGGCATACGCGCGCACTCTGGCCGAGGTGGGATGCCTGGTTTGCTCCTTGAGTTCAACTAGGGCCTTTTCATGGTGACCAAGTGTCTCCAGTTTAAAGTTGGCAAGTAAGACATTGCGGGGTTCATCAACAGGAGCCCGCTTAATGAAGCGTCTTATCAAAAGCCGTAAACCTGCCAACAGCTCAATATTGACAACGCGTAAGAGGGTTATCGATCCGGGCTCGAGGGCCGGCTTCTTAACGATTTGGGGAAGCCAAGAGGTCATAGGTCTCTAAGATCGGCGAGTTTTAGATCGCGAATCCAAGCGGTTAGTTCAGGTCGCTCAGCAACGAACCGGCTAGCGCGAAGGTAGTCGATAATAGAGACAAAGCGACTTAGGTCAATATTAAGTATATCAGTAAGGCGAGAAGGCTTATGCGAGGGCTCTAAATCGACGGGCAAAGGAGGGTTAACAGTCAGTGATTCATAGGATACATCTGAGAAGACGATGTCATGAGCTTCCTTAAGCCATAAGAGATCGGATGCTGAGTGTGCTTCTAGAGCCTGCTTTATCTCAGGCTTGAGAGAAGCTTTTTTAATTCCCAACTGCCGATCAGCCTTGCGGAGTGTATTAATCAACTTCTTGGTACCTGGAGTGTGTTCGTCATCATGGTCAGACCAAAAAACCATGCGATAGAGACGGGATGCAGCCATAGCCTCGGGACTAAGTGATATATTCGAGTCGGAGACAGACTTAAGCGTAGCGGGGTCAATGCTCGAACCAGAAAGGTACTTAGAGCAGAAGTCGTAAACAATATCATTATTCGCCAAGGCGTTGCGCTCAAATAACGAGACGCAGATTCGGGAATCAGGAAATGTTTCGTGATAAGAGTTTAATACTCCATGGTACCGAGGGGGGGAAAGTGATTTCAATCGAGTGGAAGCACGGAGCTTCTGCTGGCATACAGCGAGATAAAAGCTCGCTGGTGAGCGAAGGTAGGCAACAATTGTGGGTGAAGGGTCGAGAGAATAGATAAACTCCCTGAACGGCTTTCGTTTGAGCTGCTGAATGGGATAAAATAGAGACTCGGCGGAGAATACGAGATAAGCATAATCACGGCCTTTAAGGCTTGAACCGATGGATAACTTGATTTCATTGATGAGGTCCCGGGATATCGCTTCATTCTTAAGTCGCCTCATGTGGCGAGGATAATGACTTGGCTCACGCGTATAGTAAGCCAAGATACGATGATTCATCGAGGAAGATGAAAGCATTGATGGATATAAGATTCCAGACTCATCAAGCAGGCGTGTATTCGCAGTAAAAGTACGCTGCAATGTCGTTGTTCCAGTCTTCGGCATTCCAATATGGACAGTCGCTCGCATCAGGAAGACAGTGTTTATGTAATAATGTTAGCATCCTGAGGTCATTCGCAAAAGACGGCAAGACATTCAATGTGAGAAAGGCCTGACTGCAATGCTTGTGAATGAAAGGATGCGACCGAGACTGCCCCCGCCGTCAGGAAAGTTGTCGCCCGTGCTTTTGACCACCCGGGGGCTCAAGGAGATGACCAGTGCGGCGTTACAGCGAGGCTGTCAAAGCTGACATCAGGAAGCGGATGAGTCCGCCTGCT